>JALYZY010000091.1 GCA_030948665.1 Actinomycetota bacterium
ACAAGGACACGAACCCTGAGTTCGCCGAGAACGCCCGCCATGTCATCCGCGAGGTCCTCGCCGATGCAAGCGCGTCGGGCACGGCTCCGGTATCCGCCTGAGCTGAAGCGGCGTCGCCCTCACACCGACCGATGCCCATGCGTCCGCAAAGGGTCTCGCTGCGGCGCCGCGCGCTCGATAAGGAGTAGGATCGGTCGACCGGGCACCTTCACCGCTCCTGCGAAGCGACTTCGCGACAGGCGCCGCCGGCCTCACGCCGAGCAGCGACATCACGAGGGTTTCGTCCCAGCGACGGAAGAGCCGTCTTCGATGAGAGCCAGCCGGGACGCCGTAACCGGCAGTCCGACGGCGCTCCAGGGGGTCTCAAATGTTCTACAAGACAGCTAACGGAGTGCCGCGTGCTCGCTGTCACGGCGCTGAAGGTGTATGTGACCTGCGCGCGAACGCCACGTCCGTGACACTGAATTGTGGCCTCAACGGAGGCCGCCGATGATCCTGGGGCTGGTGCTGTCGCTGATCTCGGCGGTCGGGGCGAGCTTCGGTTTCTTGTTCAAGCAACGCGGCGCGGTGCGAGTCCAGCCGATCCGGGCAAGCCATCCGCTGCGGAGCGCCGGCGAGCTGTTTCGCTCCAGGTGGTTCGCGCTGGGATGGGTGGTGTCGCTGGGAGCATGGGGGTTGCACATCGGGGCGCTGTCAGTCGCCCCTCTGTCGTTGGTGCAGGCCGTCCTGTCAAGCAGCCTCGTCTTCCTGGCTGTGTTCGCCGACCGGCTGTTCGGGTTCCGCCTTGGCCGCCGACAGTGGACCGGCCTCACGATCACCGCCGCGGGACTGGCGATCATCGCCCTCACGGGGGTGAGCCAGGACGCTCAGCGTTCCTCCCTTCCCGCCATGATTGCGGTCGAATGCGGGATATTCGTGCTCGGTGCCGGGCTGGTGAGGATCTCAGTGCGTCCTCATATCGAGCACCGCAACGAAGCGCTTCTTCTGGCCACAGCGGCCGGGGTCCTGTTCGGGGTCTCCGACGTGGCCATCAAATATCTCAGCCACGGCGCCGGCTCAGCGCTCGGACTGATCAGCCCATGGACGCTTCTCGCCCTGATGTCGTTCGTGATCTCGTTCTACGCCTCCGCTCGTAGCCTGCAGATTGGCCACGCTGTCGAGGTGATTGCGATCACGTCCGTGGCGGCCAACTTGTCCGCGATCTTCGGGGGGATTCTGGTGTTCGGCGAGTCGATCGGATCCGGCGGAGTCGGGGTCACTGCTCGTGTATTTGCGTTCTGTCTCGTGATCGCTGGCGCGGCGCTCGTGCCCGCCCCGCTAAGGGCGGGAGCGAGGGCAGCTCGTCCAGCAACCGCGACCAGCTGAGCAACCTCTCTTCCATACAGCGGTAGCCCGGGAGGGGTCCTTTCAGGGCCCGTGGAGGCACCCTGTGGCGTCATGCCGATGCGCCCGTCACAACCTTGCGCGCGGCGGATATCTACGGGCGACGCGGCCCGCTTTGAAATTCGAGTCCATTCGTCCTATTCGGGGTCGTCGACCAGCCCTCGCGAGACGGCCCAGTGAGTCACTTCGTGACGCGAGCTCAGTTGCAGCTTGCGCAGCACTGCCCCGACGTGCGATTCGACTGTGCGAGCGCTGATGCCGAGGCGAATGGCGATCTGCTTGTAGGCGTATCCCCGGGCCAGGTGGTGCAGGACCTCGCGTCGCGGGGCGTGAGCGCCTCCGCGCCTTCGTCAGGATCGCGAGGAGGAGCCGCTCACCTGCGATGCGCGCCGGACGGCCGGGCCTTGCCCGGCTGAAACTCCTCGCCCCGACGCGTTCGCGCACCGTGGATGCAGTCCTGGTCGCGCTCGCGGCGGCGATGGCCTTTGCCTCCTACTCGGCCAACCTTCCCTTTGGGGCCGCGGCGCCGGGCGGAGCGGGCTCGGCGGCCTGGGCGGTGCTCGTCGTCGCCCTCGGCGTCGCGCTCACGGCGACGGGGCTGTTCGCAAGCCGGCCTGCCGAGTCGCCCGGCGGGGCTCGCCCGTCGCGATTGTCACCTAGGCCCTTCGCGCTCTCGGCGCCCGAAGCGCTTGAACAGCTCGCCGCCAGCGCCGCACTGACACCACAACAAGGCCGACGCGATCGAGGAGATGGACTGGAGCGCCCGCTAAGGCATCCCGTGCCGACTGCGCGGCCAATCGTCCGCAGGGTGCGGGCGGATCGCCGGTGGACTTGACAATCACGAGTTGGCAACTTCATGATCACGGGTACTCAACACCTCGCTCAACGCAGGGAACGAGAGTGTGGCCGTCATCTTCGAGCAGCGGAGGAGCGCAACGTGAATCGTGCGAACCGGATTCTGACCCACAGGCTGATGCGGGCGTCGGCAATTGGGGGGGTGGTGGCCGCGGCCGGTGTGGCGCTCGGCGCTGCCAGTGCGACTGCTGCCGGAGCGACACCCACGTCGGCCTGTGCATTCCCGAACTCGCAGTACAAGCACGTCATCTACGTGCAGTTCGACAACTTCCACCTGCGCCGCGATAACCCCAACGTGCCGTCGGACCTCCAGCAGATCCCGGCGCTCAAGGAGTTTCTCGCGAATGACGGCTCGCTCCTCTCGAACGACCACACGGTCCTGATCTCACACACCGCCGGCGGGATCACCAGCACGCTCACCGGCCTGTATCCGGACCGCATGGGCATCAATGTGTCCAACTCCTACCAGTACTTCACGGGCAGCCCCACGTCGACGAACTTCTCGTCGGCGTTCAAGTACTGGACTGACTCGGTCGGAGCCCCGGACAAGCTGCCGAACATGGTCACCACCGGGGGCGTCAATACCCCGGCGCCATGGGTGCCGTTCACACGCGCGGGGTGCGATGTGGGCGCAGTCGCAACAGCCAACATCGAGCTCGAGAACACGAACACGAATGAATCGGGGGACATCACGAGCGTGTTCGGCAAGGGCGTCCCGGGGCTCAGCTCGCCGCAGGCCGCGATTGCGCTCAACGACTCGCCAGAGGCCACGGCGGACTTCCAAGGAATCGCGCTGCACTGCTCGCAGGCCAGCAGCTCGGCGGGTGGGCTCTGCTCCTCGGCCCATGGGGGCGTCACCGACTCGCTGCCCGCCGAGCCGGGCGGCTACACCGGCTTCAACGGCATGTTCGGCGCGCTCTACGCCAATCAGGTCATCGCCAACCCGCGGCACTACGACCCGGCCACGACGGATCGCCGGTCTCCGACGTTCAACGGCCAGCCCGTGCCGAGCAGGGCACCGACCGTCTACGACGCGTATCACTACAACGCCAGCCCGGGGCTTAACAACCCACCGTCGCAGCCAATCACCGACGGCGACGGGCATCCAGGCTTCATGGGCTTCGATCCCTCGGCTGCGCAGACGCTCGGCTACGTCGCGCAGATGCAGGAGGCCGGCGTGCCCGTGTCCATGGCCTACATCGCAGACGCCCATGACGATCACTCGGGTTGCTACGGCGGCAACGCGATGGGCCCCGGAATGGCCTGCTACGAGCAGCAGCTGCACCGGTACAACCAGGCGTTCCGGGCGTTCTTCGACCGCCTGAGCAAGGACGGCATCAACCGCAGCAACACCCTGTTCGTGTTCACCGTGGACGAGGGCGACTTCTATGCCGGAGGACAGCCCCTCAACCCTGGATGCAACGGCGTGACGGTCCCCTGCCAGTACACCCCCGGCGGTGTCGGAGAGCACACCATCGGGGAGCAGAACGTCGACCTCGTCAACGCCCTGAAGCAGGAGAAGCACAATACGACCGAGTTCGACGTGCACGCGGACAGCGCGCCGACGGTTTTCGTGCATGGATCGACCTCCGCGAGCGGGCCGTTGCCCAATGATCCGAGGGTGCGCGGTCTCGAGCGCGATATGGCGGGCCTCACCCTGACGAATGCCCGCACCGGCGAGACGAACAAGGTCACCCAGCACATCGCCGATCAGGCTGATGAGCGGATCCTGCACATGGTCAACGCCGACCCAGCGCGGACGCCGTCATTCACGCTGTTTGGCAACCCCACCTACTACTACCAGCAGGAGGGGCCGTTCGGGTACACGTGTGCCAATCCAAACGGTCCGCCCGGATGCCCCGCTGTCAACAACGGGAACGCGTGGAATCACGGCGACGACAACAAGGTGATCGGCAACACCTGGGTTGGGTACGTGGGACCAACGATCCGCAACCTCGGGCAGACCGGTTCGATCTGGACCGATCACACTGACGTCCGGCCGACCATGCTGTCGGTGCTCGGCCTCACTCCGGACTACGTGCCCGACGGACGCGTAGTCGCGCAGATGGTCGACCCTGCGGCCATGCCGGACGGCGTGCGGGCGAGCCTACCGGCGTACGTCGGACTGACCAGCACCTATAAGCAGCTCGACGCCCCGTTCGCGGAGTTCGCGCGGGCGAGCGAGAGGATCTCGACCAGAGCCGTGCGGACGGTCTCGTCGGGCGATTCTCTGTACCGGGCCTGGGACGCACAGCTCCGCGGCTGCGGCGAGGCTCGCGACCGGGTCGCCGCTGCGATCCGCGAGCTTCTCGCGCGTGTGGAGTTCGGCGGCGCGACGCTCGATGGCGCTCGCGCGCTGGAGCTGATCGATCAAGGCAAGAAGCTGATCGCGCAGATCACGGTGCTGGCCGGCGAGAGCGCTCCGCCCTCGACGCCGGCATGCCACACGTAGCGACGACATCCTGAACGGTCGGCAACACGCCGCTCGGTCCCCGGCCGGGGACCGAGCGGCGATACGATCTTCGTATGTACCGGAGAGGTGAGCGCAACTGGATCCGGATTGGTCTGCTGGCGCTTATCGTGCTCTCGCCGGTTCTCTTCCTGTTCGGCGTCACGCTCCTGTTTCCGGCGCTGAACGAGCGCAAAGCCAGCGGGCTGCTAGCGCTGTTTCTACTTGTGGCGGTCCCCGCGATGATGCTCGCGCCTTACCTGCTGTTTCGCGGCTCGGGACCCGCACCGGGCCGCTCTGATGACAGCCACGGAGGTGGCGGCCCGCCGCAGCCGCCGTCGCCACCCAGCGCCCCGCGCGGCGGGATCCCGCTGCAGGATGCGGAGCCGGCTCGCGTGCGCTTGCGTGACCATGCTCGCCCGCAGGGTCGGCGAGCCCTGCAGCGAAGGCCCACAAGGGAGTCGAGGCCCGCCCCGATACCAAAGCACCACACCGGGTAGCGCTGTAACCGCATGCAGGCGCTCGTCAAGGCGCGCCCCGAGGAGGGGCTCTGGCTCGAGGACGTCCCCGAACCCGAGATTGGGATCAACGACGTTCTGATCCGCGTGCACAAGACCGGCGTCTGCGGGACCGACCTTCACATATACGATTGGAACGCCTGGGCTGAGCAGACGATTCCGGTTCCGATGGTCATCGGTCACGAGTTCGTCGGAGAGGTGGTGACGTTTGGCTCGAACGTCAACGACTTCAACGCCGGCGACCTCGTCAGTGGCGAGGGACACGTCGTCTGCGGTCGGTGCCGTAACTGTATGGCGGGCAGGCGTCACCTGTGCGCGCACTCGATCGGCCTCGGGGTGAACCGGCCGGGGGCCTTCGCGGAGTACGTCTCGCTGCCGATGACCAACATCTGGCACCACTGGCCAGGGACCGACGAGGACGTCGCGGCGATCTTCGACCCGTTTGGCAACGCTGTACACACCGCGCTGTCCTTCCCGGTGCTGGGCGAGGACGTGCTGGTCACAGGAGCGGGTCCGATCGGATGCATGGCCGCCGCGGTTGCGCGCCATGCCGGCGCCCGCCACGTAGTCGTCACCGACATGAATCCTTACCGGCTCGAGCTCGCACGGACGATGGGCGCGACGCTCGCGATCGACCCTCGGGATCAGGACCTCGCCGGCGTCCAACAGGAGCTCGGGATGACCGAGGGCTTTGACATCGGCCTCGAGATGTCCGGGAACCCCGAAGCGCTTCGCTGCATGATCGCGAACATGGCCCACGGCGGTGGGATTGCAGTGCTTGGCCTCCCGAGCAGCGAAGTGACGCTCGACTTCAATCCGATCATCTTCGACATGCTCACGCTCAAGGGCATCTACGGTCGCGAGATGTACGAGACCTGGTACCAGATGACCGTGATGCTCCAGTCAGGGCTCGACATCCGGTCGGTGATCACTCATCGCTTCTCGTACAACGAGTTCGAGGAGGGCTTTGCCGTTGCCCGTTCCGGGCAGTCGGGCAAGGTGATCCTCGATTGGACCGACCTGACCTAAGGAGGCACATGTACGGAGCGCTGCGCGACGAGCTGACCGACCGCCTCGAGGAGGTGCGTCAGTCCGGCACCTACAAGTCCGAGCTGGTGATGACCACGCCACAGGGCTCGCACGTTGACGTCGAGGGACGCGGCGGAATGCTCAACCTGTGCGCGAACAACTACTTGGGCCTCGCCAGCCACCCGGAGATCGTCGCGGCTGCCCACGAAGCGCTCGAGCGCTGGGGCTACGGGATGGCCTCCGTGCGCTTCATCTGCGGAACGCAGGCGCTGCACCGCGAGCTCGAGGAGCGCCTCTCTGAGTTCCTGGGCACAGACGACACGATCCTCTTCAGCTCCTGTTTCGACGCCAACGGTGGCTTATTCGAGGCGCTCCTAGATGATCGTGACGCAGTCATCTCAGACCAGCTCAACCACGCCTCGATCATCGACGGGATCCGGCTGTGCAAGGCGCGACGGCTGCGCTACGGGAACCGCGACATGGATGAGCTCGAGGCTCGCCTGCGCGAAGCCGAGGATGCTCGGTATCGGCTGATCGCGACCGATGGGGTGTTCTCGATGGATGGATACCTCGCGCCGCTCGATGCGATCTGTGAGCTTGCCGAGCGCTACAACGCGCTGGTGATGGTTGACGACTCGCATTCCGTCGGCGTCGTTGGTCAGGGTGGGCGTGGGACGCATGAGCATCACGGAGTGATCGAGCGCGTCGACATCCTGACCGGCACCCTCGGCAAGGCGATCGGCGGGGCGAGCGGGGGATACGTCGCCGCCCGGCGCGAGATCGTCGAGCTCCTGCGGCAGCGTTCGCGCCCGTACCTGTTCTCGAACAGCCTGGCGCCTCCGGTGGCAGCAGCCTCGGTTCGCGCGCTGGAGTTGATCGCGGGATCGCACGAGCTCCGGGAGCAGCTGCGGGAGAACACGGCGCACTTCCGCGGCCGCATGACCGAACTTGGCTTCGACATCCTCGACGGCGAGCATCCGATTACGCCAGTGATGGTCGGCGACGAGGTCCGGGCGGCAGCTCTGGCGAGTGAGCTCGCCCAGCTCGGGGTCTATGCAGTCAGCTTCTCCTACCCGGTGGTGCCGCGGGGGACCGCGCGGATCCGGACGCAGATGTCCGCTGCCCACTCGATCGAAGACCTGGACTTCGCGATCGAGCAGTTCGTGACTGCGCGGGATCGCACCGCCGAGTGACCAGTCGTCAGCTCGCGGTGCTCAGGGCCCCGCGCAAAGCATCGAGGTCGGGAGCCCCGAAGACGACGCGATCACGGGTGGCTACGTAGACCAGATCGAGGTCGACTCTCGCGCGCGCGATCTTCCGGGTGAGATCGGCCAGCACTCCGGGGCGGTCGTCGACGTTCACCACGACGACCTCGCGCTCGCGTGTGATCGCCAGATGCGAGATTGCCAGGGCATGCTTCACGGCCTCAGCATGTGGAACGAGGACGTGGAGCTCGGCTCGCTCGCCGGAGCCGATGCAGGTTGCAGCCGCGATGTTCACGCCCGCATCGCTGATCGCGGCGGCCACACCGGCCAGCGACCCGGGGGTGTTCTCGATCTCGATGGTCAGGTCGAATGCCATGTGACCCGTGGGGGGCAGCCTACTGCGGCTCGGGATCGACAACGAGGTCAAATCGCCAATCGTTGCACCGCATCGGCGTGCCCGGCGGATATTCGAACTCGGATTCGCCGAGCAGCTCAAACCCCAGCGCCTGGCAGAGAGCGTTCGACGGGCGGTTGGAGACCGACGGGTAGGCATGCACATACCGCCGTCCGCCCTCGCGTCGTGCGAGCTCGAGCAACTCGCGTGTCGCCGCTCGGGCGATACCGCGTCCCTGAAACTCGGGAATCACCGCCCATCCGACCTCATACACCTGCTCACCGGGCGAGTCGCGGTCCCAGTAGCCGACCCACCCGACGCCGGCTTCGCTTCGCTGATCGACGATCTTGAATTGACCCGACCCCGGAGGTTCGTAGCGCTGCTGGCGCTCGAGGATCTTTTGTTCGCTCTCGGGACCGCCGAGGTGCTCCATCATCGCCGGGTCGCCAACGCATTCGCGAAGGAGCTCCAAGTCGTCGCGTCCCCAGGGCTCAAGGCGGATTTTCGGTCGGCCCATGTGTTCCGCCTGAGAGGTAGCTGGACGGCGAGCGCGGGTCACGCTCGAGTAGCTCGAGCACCAGCGAGGACCAGCCGAAGTCGACTGCCCCCATCCCGCGACCGTCGTAGGGGTCGTAGTACTCACGGAGGCCCGCACTCGCCACTGCCGCACTGACCCGCGTGCAGAGTGTCTCGGCCTGCTCGGAATAACCGAGGCGGATCAGCCCGAGCCACAGCAGCCATGCGATATTGATCCAGGTTGGGCCGCGGAAGTAACGCCTGATTCCGAAGGTTCTGTCGTTACGCGAGAAAGCGGGGTCGGTGGCTGGGACCGAGGGTGGGGGGACCGGGAGCCAGAATCGCTCGGGGTCGAGCAGATGCTCGTCCACCAGGCGACGGCCGATCGCCTCGGGCAGGTCAGGTAGAGCCAGCGGTGCCAGCGCCGCCCAGGTGACGGAGGGCCTTCTCGCGGGCTCCGGGAGCGCCAGCGGCCGGAACAATCCGGCCTGCTCGTCATACATCCGCTCAACGATCGTACTCGTCAGCGACGGCCGTCCCAGCGCCATCAGCGAAAGGGAATGGAGGACGTTCATCGCTACTTCGCAGCAGACCGGCCCTCCCCGGTCGAGGATTCGGCGCAGGTTGTAACCGAGCTCGCGGTTGCGGCGGACCAGCAGCAGGAACTCCGGCCGCCCGTGCGAGCGATTTCCCCAGATCGCGTCGAACTGCGGCGAGGCGTCGAGCCCCGATTCATCAGGTTGCACGATCCAGATCAGTCCGTCGCCGTCCAAATCGCGGTGCTCATCGAGCCAGTCGCACTGGCGCGCGATCCCCGGCGCACCTGCCGGGTCGCCGACTGCGATCCGCCACGCCCAGGCGAGGACCGCCGGCTGGATACTGTCAGTCATCGGCGCATCTGGTCGGGTGATGTTGTACGTCAGGCGCTGGCGTTCGGTCAGGGGTACGTCCCAGAAGATCGTGTGGCCGATGAAGCCATCCGGACGTTGCGCGGCAAGCAGCGACTCGAGTTCCATTCGAGCCCGGGCCGCGTCGAAATGGCGCCACACGATCGCGGTGAAGCAGGAATCCCAATACCACTGAAACGGATAGTGGCGAGGACTCGGGCGGGTGTACCCGAACCGCACCCCGTCCGACTGGCGGACGCCTTCGTGCCAGTTCCCGCGCAGTACTCGCTCGCACAGGTCGCGGATCGCGCTGGCCTCGGGAGCCCCGGCATCGACCGGGGTGGTCATTGGCTCAGCAGCGCGTCGGTCCAAGCCTGCAAGTGCGCCTCGATGTACTCGGCCGGGGGGCCCCAGTGCGCAGCATGACCTTCGGCGTACAGGCGTGCCCATGGCTGCCGGCCGGTCCTCGCGCTCCTGCGGAGCAGCTCGAACATCCCACGCGTGTGCGCGGCGGTCAGGGCCGGGAACGCCGTTCGCTGTTGCTCATCGAGGCCGTATCCGTCCGCCAGCGCGCGCAGTCGAGGTCCATCGCGGCGAAGATCGCCGCCGGCATGAAGCGGAACGAAGCCGTGGGCTGCATAGCCAAGGTCCCAAAGCCTCGAGCCGGGGCCGGCACCGTCCCAGTCGATGAACACCCAGCGCTCGCCGTCGCGGACCAGATTCCACGGGGCCAGGTCGTTATGGCAGATGAGCTCTTCGCGATCCGGCGGTATCGCGACGGTCCACTCGAGATCCGCAGGCGGCGTGAACTGGGCAGCAGCGTCGTGTAACTCACGGATCAGGGCGCCCAGGCGGCGTAGCTCATCGACCGACAGCGGAGATTGGCTGTCGGCCGTTTCGCCGGGGATGTACTCGAGGACTAGCCGGCCCTGGTCATCGCGGCCAAAAGCCCGAGGCGCTCCGGAGAACCGAACCGAGGCTAGGTGCTCGAGCAGCGCCTGCACGGCTGCGGTTGCGGCGGTGGACGGCTTGCGTACCGTCGCACCGACCCTGACCACCCTCCCGGCGACGTTCCCGCCGGCCAGGAGATGCTCGGCGCGGTCAATCATCGAGGGCAGTCTGGCAACCGCGGCGCCGTAGGCCTATCGAGGCACGTAGGCGAGTTGGATATCCGGTGATTGCTCCTCGTTGCCGCTGCCATCTGTCCGCTCAACTTCGACGAAGCCGTGGCGCTGATAGAACCACTGAGCCGGACTGTTGGAAACGAATGTCCACAGCCGAAGACAGCTCGGTCGCTTGCGCTTGGCGACCTGCACCAGGCGACTGCCGATCCCGCACCGGAGGCGGTCGGGATCAACGTAGAGCTGGTTGATCCATTCGCCATCGAGCACGAGGATCCCGACCAGCCGACCCGCTTGTGTCTCGGCCAGCCAGAGCTCGAGATTGCGCACGACGTGCGACGCGAACCATCCGCGCACTTCGTCGTCGGAGTGCACCGGCGCGGGAATCGCTTCCGGGAAGGCCTTGCGTGAGCGCAGCCACAGATCTGCAGCTGCTCGCGCGTCGGCGGCCTCGCCTCTTCGGACGGTGACGTCCACAGGTCGATCCTCCCATACATCTTGTTCGTGCCGAGCCGCATCGGTTTGATCGGCTGTCACGGACACGGGCGCCAGATGTCGAGCGCAATCTCTCTCCTGCGCTCGGCGAAAACGCCAGCTGGGGATGTTCTATGGAGCAGCTCGATCAGGTCGCGCTGAAAGCTTGCGCGGCGAGAGCCAAACAGCTCTGGGGTCGAGCTCGACAGCGAGAACGATGCCGCCACGATCTCCTCCGTGGTGCGGGTTACGACGGCGCCAGTGGGGACCTCAATCCGGTGTGGCCCATCGAAGCCCGCTTCCCTGAGGCTCACTTCTTCACCTGCGGACGTCCCTTCCGGCAGGGAACCCCGACCGGCTCTTCGCACCGGCCCTAGATACTCGGAGACGAGCTCACCGATCTCCTCGTAGGGCGGCCGCGGGTGCGCGAGCGGGTCGACGCTTTCGTCGCCACGGTGCGTTGTGGCGTGGACGTAGGCGCAAGCGCCGTCCGGCGTGAGCATTTCCCGTACCGAGGCAGCCACTGCAGGTCGGTTCATCCAGTGAAATGACTGAGCGAATGTCACGAGCTCGAACTGGCCAATGTCTCCCGGCAGCTCCTCGGCGCGCATGTGGCGCCAGGACACGTTCGCCTGTCCGCTGCGGCGAGTTGCCCGTTCGGCCTCTTCGATCATCTCTGGGTCAGCATCGATCCCTAGCGCCGTCGCGACATGAGGTGCCAGCAGCAGCGTCAGTGAGCCAGGACCGCAGCCGATGTCCAGAAGGCGCTGAGTCCCGTCGAGTTGGAGCTCGCGTGCGAGCGCGCTTCGGTGAGCCCATCGGGGTACGGCATGCGTCCGACCGAATAGAACGGAGCGCTCCCGGCATAGAGCGTCTCGTCCCAGCTCCACGCTCCATTCGACATGGTCGCGAATGTACTCGGCGGTCACAGAGTGGGCGAGCGCGTCAGTGGGTGTGACCGGAGGAATTTGAGACGGGCTCGGTGCTAGGGATGCTGCCCATTCGACACCCCTAAATTGGCTAGTCCGTTCGATGGTGATACCCAGGGCCGAGGTGCGCATCCATGAACGAGGCTCGCTTAGGGCGACCTCCTCGAAAACCACGCACCGGAGACGGGCGAATGCGAACGTCGCAAGCGGTGGACGCTACCTTCGGGCGGATGCTCGTCACCATCCGCGTCGCCGATCCCAAGCCGCGCTACCGCGCGGTGCGGCTGTGCTCCGATCTGCGCCTGCGCGATCGAGACTTCGTACCCGAGGATGGTGGGTGGGCCCTTCATTTGTCGCGAGCGAATCTTGCGCGGCTCGAGTACCAGCTCGAGTTGGTCAGTCGCGACGGCAGTAACGAGGTCGTCTGCGACCCCGCGAATCCGTCGCGCGTGCCGGGTGCTTTCGGTGAGAAGTCAGTTGTTTGGGCCCCTGACTACCGCCCGCCGGCCTGGCTCGATGAGCCGCGGGTGGGGGGGAACTTCGACGAGCTCGGGATACGCGTGCTCGGTCAGGAGCTACTGGTGCGGATTTGGTCGCCGGGCGGTGGCGAGCTGCCGCTGCTCGTCGCGCACGATGGTCCCGAGTACGGCACGCTCGCTTCCCTGACCTCTTACGCGGGCGCGATGATCGCGGGTGGCAAGCTTGCACCGTTCCGGCTGGCCCTGCTGCCGCCCGGCGCGCGCGACTAGTGGTATTCGGCCTCGGCGGTCTATGCCCGCGCGTTGTGTCGCCGCATTCTGCCGGCAATCCGGCAGCAGATACCGGTGGCTGGCCGCCCGGTGGGGATGGGGGCGAGCCTTGGGGCTCTGGCCATGCTTCACGCGCAGCGTCGCTGGCCGGGCACTTTCGCCGGGCTGTTTCTCCAGTCCGGAAGCTTCTTCGTCCCGCGATTCGACCGTCACGAGTCAGGCTTCCCGCGATACGGTCGCGTGACCCGCTTCGTCAACGGCGTCCTGGGGGTTCCGTCGCACGACGATCGTGTCCCCGTAACGATGACTTGTGGCGTGGAGGAGGACAACGTCCATAACAACCGTCTGATGGTCGCGTCGCTGCTCGCCCAGGGCTACGCTGCCCGCTTGCACGAGGTGCTCGACCTGCACAACTACACCGCCTGGCGCGACGCGCTGCACCCACAGCTCACTGGATTGCTGTCGTTTGTGTGGTCGCGGCGATGAACGGGTTGGCGGCCTACGGGCACTGGGGTCGGCCGGTTCTAGCGTTCCCAGCCGAGAAGGGCGATTCAGGCGAGTTCGAGCGCCACGGGATGGTTGCAGCCATCGGTGAGTTGCTTGCGGCGGGCCGTGTGAAGCTCTATGGCGTTGACTCCTTCGACAACGAGTCGTGGGCAAATCGCGACGTCCCTCTAGAGGAGCGAGCACGCCGCCACCAGTTATACGAATCATGGATCCTCGACCAGGTGGTCCCGCAGATTCGCGATGAGAGCGGCGACATGAGCGAGCTGATCGCGTGTGGCTGCAGCCTGGGCGCTTTCCACGCCGCCAACTTCGCGCTTAAGCACGCCGACGTGTTCCCGCTCGCGATCTGCCTGTCCGGGACCTACGACCCGTCCGCGTGGGATGGATGGGGGGAGCGGGGCGACGCAACATACTTCAACAGTCCCATGGACTACGTCGCCCACCTCGACGGCGACCACCTCGACTGGTTGCGCGGACGCGTCAACCTCCTGCTCGTGTGCGGCCAAGGGCAGTGGGAGGACACCACCGGCGCATTGGAATCCACGCGCCGGTTCGCGGACCTGCTGCACGCGAAGGGCCTTCGGTGCGAGCTGGACCTATGGGGCCATGACGTTCCCCACGATTGGCCGTCCTGGCGAGCCCAGTTCGCCCACCACCTTTCGAGGTTCTGCTGATGGCGCAGAGCACACATCTGATCGGACTGCTGCTCGGCACCGAGGAGGATTGGCCTACTGCGTTCGAGACCCTCGTCTCGCGTATCGGGCCGATCGCCGACGTAACCGGCCACCGCCACCGTATCGAGACCGAGCGGATCACGATCGAGCCGTTCGATCTGCGCTCCCGTCCGAAATATGAGCTTGTGATCGATCGCCTTGCGTACTGGTACTACCACCCCCGAGAGTGGCTGAAGAAGGTCGCGCTGATGAACGACGTGTACCTCCTCAACAGTCCGTTCACGTTCCAGTCCATGGAGAAGCACGCCGCCTACTGCGCGATGATCCGCTTGGGGCTGAAGGTGCCGCCGACCGTGCTGGTCCCGCACAAGGACCCACCTGAGAACTCGCGCTTTCAGTACACGGCGGCACGTTATAACCGCCCGTTCGACCTGGCCGAGATCGCGGAGGGGATCGGCTATCCGCTGTTCATGAAGCCATACGACGGAGGGCAGTGGATCGGCGTCAGCCGAGTGCGCGACCGCGACGAGCTGCATCGTGCCTACGACGCATCCGGTGGCCGGCTCATGCACTTGCAGGCGGCGGTCGACGGCTTTGACGTGTTTGCGCGATCGCTGTCGATCGGTCCCGAGACAATGGTCATGAAGTTTCGGCCCGATCTGCCAATGCACGACCGCTACGCGGTTGCTCACGATTTTCTCTCGCCTGAGGTGGGCGACGAGGTGGTGACCATAAGCCTGCTCGTGAACGCCTTCTTCCGCTGGGAGTTCAACTCCTGCGAGTGTCTTCTGCGTGGGGACGAAGTGCATCCGATCGACTACGCCAACGCCTCCCCCGACGTCGCGTTGACGAGCCTTCACTATTACTTCCCCTGGGCGATCAAAGCGCTGCTGACCTGGTGCACTTTCTGCCTGGTCACTGGGCGTCGTCCGCGGCTCGACCTCGACACACGCCGCTACTTCGAGATCGCCGACCGCGAGGACCTCGACTACGAGGAAAAGCTAGCCGCCTACCGCCGGCTGGCCGATGAGTACTTCGAGGCCGATCGCTACCACGATTTCTGCGCCAGCCACCTGCCCCACGTCGACGAGCTGGTGCTCGATTGGGTTGACTCGGACGATTTCGACCGTCTGCTCGTGAGCACCGTCCGGTTGACCTACCCGGCACACGAGCACGAGCGCTTCGTCGCGCATCTCCGGGGTCTGGTCGGCCAGTGGGTCAGCGAGCAGGGCCGACAACCATCGTGGGCCGCCTGAGCTCGCGGCCGATTTCCGATTGCTTAAACCCACCGAACGGGCCTGCGTCGTTGTCGGTGAGGGGATCGTTGATCCACACCGTGCCCGCCTTGATCTCGCGCATACAGCGCACGGCGGTGGCCGGGGGCGGATAGTGAACCACGGAGCTATCGCAATACGCCGACGCTGCGATGGGCGGGAGGGTCCCCGACGGGCGACTCTGCCTCCCCGGATCGGAGAAGAAGGCGGCCGACACCGAGGAGGTCTGTAAGCGCGGTCTGCACGATGTCCACGCGAGAGTCAGGATCCTCAATCCAGTCGACGGGCACCTCGTGAATCCGCAGGCCACGCCGCTGGGCAAGTACGAGCAGCTCGGTGTCGAAGAACCAACCGTGGTCTTGAACTAGCGGCAGGAGGTCGTGTGCTACGTCTGCGCGAATCGCCTTGAAGCCACATTGTGCGTCCGAGAATCGTGCGCCGAGCACGATCCGAAGCAGCCGGTTATAGCTGCGCGAGATCACCTCGCGCTTAGCGCCGCGGACGACGTGCGCCCCGGACGCAAGCCGTGAACCGATCGCGAGGTCGCTGTGCCCGGACAGCAGGGGAGCGATCAACGGCAGCAGTGCGTTGAGGTCTGTGGAGAGGTCGACATCCATGTAACAGAGAACATCCGCGTCGCTGCGCGACCAGGCGGTACGGAGCGCTCGTCCGCGGCCTTTCGCCGGCAAGTGCACGACGTCGAGAGCGCGTAGCTCGCCGCGCAGAGCGTGCGCTATCCCCAGCGTCGCGTCGGCGCTCGCGTTGTCGGCGATCACGATTCGCCATGCGAAGGGCATCCCGTCGCCTAGATAGTTGTGGAGGAGGCGGATCGAGCGCTCCAGTGCGGCCTGTTCGTTGTAGACGGGGATGACGATGTCGATCAGCGGGATCTGCGAGTCGTTCGTTCCCATCTCGGGAGCGAGTTTGTCCGCGGACTCGAAGGCGCCGTTAGGAAGGTCATAAGACGGGCGTCTGAGGAGCGGTCTCAACTTCCTACGCCAAGGCGTCCAACCCTCGGGTCCAGCCGGATCCGAACGGATCTTTGGGCACGAGGGGTGCGGTATCTTCAGAAGACGGCGTTGATCCGGCAATCACCGGGGAGCCTCCGGAAGAAAGGGACCGCGCGACGACGGCCTGACTAGAACCGGACGGGATGGGCCCGTTATAGCCTCAGATGAAGCGGTCGTCGGAGCAGGCGACAAGCAGGGTGGTACCGCGGCAGCCGAGTCTTGGGTGTGTCGTCCCTGTGTAGGCAGTGCAGATTCGCCTCACCAGGATCCACCCGGTGGAAGACCCGACCGACACAAGAGCCTATCCCGTCGTCCCGGCTCGTCCTCTGCTGCCTGAGGTGGAGCGTGAGGTCCTGCAGTTCTGGGAGCAGGACGCTACATTCGCGGCGTCGCTCGAGCGGAGGCCGGCTGGCGAGAGGGGCAGCAACGAGTATGTCCTTTACGACGGCCCACCGTTCGCCAACGGGCTCCCGCATTACGGGCATCTGCTGACTGGGTATGTGAAGGACGCGGTGCCGCGGTACCAGACGATGGCCGGCCGGCGGGTTGAGCGACGGTTCGGCTGGGACACCCACGGTCTGCCTGCGGAAGTCGAGGCTGAGCATCAGCTCGGAATCCGACACAAGTCCGAGATCGAGGAGATGGGGATCGAGGCGTTCAACGCTGCCTGCCGGGCGTCAGTGATGCGCTACGCGGCGGACTGGCGGGCCTATGTCACGAGACAAGCGCGTTGGGTCGACTTCGAGAACGACTACAAGACGCTGGATCTCTCCTACATGGAGTCGGTGATCTGGGCGTTCAAGCAGCTCTGGGACAAGGGCTTGATCTACTCCGGCTTTCGAGTGCTCTGGTACTGCTGGCGCTGCGAGACGCCGCTCGCGGCGACCGAGACGAAGATGGATGACGTCTACACCGACCGCCAGGATCCCGGGCTGACGATTGGTCTTCGTCTCCTACCGCGGCCGGCGCCCGGGGACGACGCCTCGGGTTCGCTCGCGGGTGCGCTGGCGCTGATCTGGACGACAACACCCTGGACCCTTCCGTCGAACTTGGCACTGGCGGTTCACCCTGACGCCGACTACGTCGCGGTCGAAGTGGACGGGGTGCGCTACCTACTCGCCGAGAGTCGGCTTTCGCACTACGCTCGCGAGCTGGGTGAAGAACCCGCGGTGGTGCGGCGGCTCAAGGGTCGGGAGCTGGTCGGCCTCCGTTACGAACCGCCGTTTGACTTCTTCGCCGGCCGCGCTAACGCCCACCAGGTGCTCGCCGCCGATTACGTCACCACCGACGAGGGCACCGGAATCGTGCACATCGCTCCGGCCTTTGGTGAAGAGGACAAGGTGGTCTCTGACGCCGCGGGCATCGAGATCGTCGTACCGGTCGACGCCCAGGGCCGGTTCACCCACGACATCGCGCCATACGCGGGGATGCAGGTGTTCGAGGCGAACGGAGCGATCATCCACGACTTGCGTGGCCGGGCGCCGCAGGCGTCCGGAGTGCTCTTGCGCCACGAGACCTACGAGCACGCCTACCCTCACTGCTGGCGCTGCGGTACCCCGTTGATCCAGCGCGCGGTCGATTCCTGGTTCGTTCGCGTCACCGAGTTCCGCGACCGGATGGTCGAGCTCAATCAGCAGATCGGGTGGGTGCCGGCGACCCTGCGCGACGGCCAGTTCGGAAAGTGGCTGGAGGGCGCTCGCGACTGGAACATCTCGCGCAACCGGTACTGGGGCTCGCCGATTCCCGTCTGGCAGTCCGACGATCTTCGCTATCCGCGCACCGATGTTTACGGCTCGCTCGACGAGCTCGAGCGTGACTTCGGCGTGCGCCCGATCGATCTGCACCGACCCTCGATCGACAAGCTGACGAGGCCCAACCCAGACGACCCGACCGGCCGGTCAAGGATGCGCCGCGTCCCGGAGGTCCTCGACTGCTGGTTTGAGTCGGGCGCGATGCCGTTCGCGCAGGTCCACTACCCGTTCGAGAATGCCGAGTGGTTCGAGCATCACTACCCGGGCGACTTCATCGTCGAGTATTCGGGACAGACCCGTGGCTGGTTCTACACGCTGCACGTACTCGGGACCGCTCTATTCGACCGTCGCGCGTTCTCCACGAGCCTTGCCCACGGAATCGTGCTCGGCGACGACGGGCAGAAGATGTCGAAGTCGCGGCTCAACTACCCCGACGTCAACGCGGTGTTCGAAGGCGACGGTTCGGACGCGATGCGGTGGTTTCTGTTTGTGTCGCCAATCCTCCGCGGTGGGAATCTGATCGTCACCGAGCAGGGCATCCGGGAAGGAACGCGGCAGGCGATCCTGCCGCTGTGGAACACGTGGTACTTCCTGACGCTCTACGCCAACGCCGCGAATCGGAGGGGGCGGTGGCGCACCGACAGCGAGCACGTGCTCGATCGATATGTGCTCGCGCGCACCGCAACGCTGATCGATGAAGTCACGGCCGCTATGGAGACGCTCGACATCGCGGGCGCGTGCGAGTACGTCCGCGACCACCTTGAAGCGCTCACCAACTGGTACGTCCGGCGGTCGCGCCAGCGCTTCTGGGACGGGGATCCCGACGCCATCGACACTCTGCACACCGCCCTGGAAGTCCTCACGCGGGTCGCCGCGCCGCTGCTGCCGCTGGCCACGGAGAAGGTCTGGAAGGGCCTCACGGGCGAGCGCTCCGTTCACCTGACCGACTGGCCCTCATCGGAGGATCTGCCCCCTGACGCCCCGCTCGTCGCGCAGATGCAGCGCGTCCGCGAGGTCGCCTCCGCGGCGCTCGCGCTGCGCAAGGCGCGCGGGCTGCGCGTCCGGCTCCCGCTGGCGAAGCTCACCGTCGCCACCCCGAAGGCCGAGTCGCTTGAGCCGTTCGCCGAGATCCTGCGTGACGAGGTAAACGCCAAGCAGATCGAGCTGACCACCGACATCTCCCGCTACGGCCACTTCGAACTTGCGATTGACGCCCGAGTCTGCGGACCACGGCTCGGCGCTGACACTCAGCAGGTGATCCAAGCCGTCAAGGCCGGCAACTGGCAGGAAGACAGTGAAGGTCGGGTCATTGCGGGCGGAATCGCGCTAGCTCCCGGCGAGTACACCGAGAAGCTGGTCTCGACCGATCCCGAGAACACCCTCGCGCTGGCGCACAACACCGGACTTGTCGTCCTGGACACCGCGATTACGCCCGCGCTCGCTCGCGAAGGCCTGGCGCGAGACGTGGTACGAGTTGTTCAGCAAGCACGGCGCGAAGCCGGGCTCCTCGTATCGGACCGGATCGCGGTGAGCCTGCAAGCAGACGAGACGGTGGCCGATGCAGTGCGCACCCACCTGGCGTTCCTCGCCCGAGAGGTTCTGGCCACCTCAGTCGCCCTCGGCACCGTCGAGCACCCTACGTTCATCGGCACCGTAACCGGGAACACCGACGTGAGGGTTCACATCGATCCCGCGTAAGTCCTATTCCCGCCTGCTCGAGGCGGCTGCGCGGACTCGGCACCCCGGCGGTGTGCCGTAGCCCCCTACAGCTCTGAAAGGACAGGAACTCGTAGTCGGCGATCGGCGGGAACGGGCGACGGTGCCGCCGCGCTCTGAGGCGGCCCACTATCAGCGGCGCTCGTCACGCTGCTCGTTGATCTATTCGGCGGCGATAGGCTGCGCACATGCGGTCGAGCGTATACCCGGGCCGATACACGGCGGAGCTCAAGGATGACTTCGTGGTGTTCATCATCGGGATGCGATTCAACCGCCCTTTCAAGCCCCGTAAATGGCTGCCCGTGTTCATCGCGATGCCAAAGATGCTCCGCTGGCTCGAGAAACACCCCGACTCCGGGCTCCTGAAGTGGCACAACGCCTGGATTCATGGGCCGGCGATCGTGCAGTACTGGCGGAGCTTCGAAGCGCTCGAGCACTTCGCCCGCGCGGGGGAAGAGCCGCATCTTCCGGCGTGGAAGCGGTTCAACCAGGCAGTTAGGGCCTCCGGCGACGTTGGCATCTGGCACGAGACCTACCACGTTCGGGCGGGGGAATACGAATGCATCTACGTGAACATGCCGCGCGTCGGGCTCGCTGCCGCGGGCGCGCATACGGGCGTCGGCTCATCGGGTGAATCCGCCGCACGGCGGATCGGCCGGGTGGAGGTCGACGAGCCCGCGCTGGTGCCCTATCCGAACCCGTAGGTCCCGGCGTTCACGGGCCCCCGCCGCGGGCGCGGCCGATGTCCTCCGGGTGTCCTAATCACGACCGACTTGCAGTTTCGCGGTTCTAGGATTAGGGTTCGGCTGGCAATAGTGATCGGCTTCGGCAAAGCGTCCGTATTCAATAGAGGCGAGTGAGCGGCAGCGTCCTACAGCGACTTCGGCCAGGGGCTTTCTGGAGCTCGCTCGAGCCTGGCCAGCGCCGCTCGCTGCTGATGATGAGCGCGGTCGTCGCAGGCCTGCACGTGCTGGGGTTCTTGACGTTGATCGCGCTTGTGGGGCCGACCCACGGCCACCTGGGAACCGCCGGGACGTTCACCATCGGGATCGGGGTGACGGCCTACACGCTTGGCCTGCGGCACGCCTTTGATGCCGATCACATCGCGGCGATCGACAACACCACCCGCAAGCTGATGGGCGAGGGCAAGCGCCCAATGAGTGTGGGCTTCTGGTTCTCGCTCGGCCATTCGACCGTCGTGTTCATGCTCGCGTTCCTGATCTCGATCGGCGTCAGAGCGCTCGACGGCCCGGTGAAAAACAGCAACTCGCAGCTGCACCGCGTGACCAGCGCGATCGGAACGCTCGTCTCGGGGAGCTTCCTGTGGGTGATCGCCGCCATCAACATCGCGATCCTGATCGGGATCATCGGGGTCTTCCGGGAGATGCGGACCGGACGCTATGACGAGGCGCAGCTCGAGGAGCAGCTGAACAAACGCGGCCTGATGAACCGGGTGCTGTCGAGGCTGACCCGAACCGTGACCAAGCCGGGGCAGATGTATCCGATCGGCCTCCTGTTCGGCCTCGGCTTCGATACCGCAACCGAGGTCGCGCTGCTGGTGCTGGCCGGGGGCGCCGCAGGCGCCGGCCTCCCCTGGTATGCGGTGCTCTGCCTTCCCGTCCTGTTCGCCGCGGGAATGTCGCTGATGGACACGATCGACGGCTCGTTCATGAACTTCGCCTACGGGTGGGCTTTCTCGAAGCCCGTACGGAAGGTCTTCTACAACATCACGATCACCGGACTGTCCGTCGTGATCGCCGCGGTGATCGGGACGCTCGAGCTCGGGGGCCTGTTCGCATCGGAGCTTCGTCTCTCCGGCTCGTTCTGGACCTGGTTCGAGAACGTCAACATCAACATCCTCGGGTTCGTGATCGTCGGGATGTTCGTCGCCACGTGGGCGCTGGCGCTCCTCATCTGGCGCGTCGGCAAGATCGAGGAGCGTTGGAGCGCGCACCTGAGCGGCGGCGAGGCCGCCTAGCGTTCCGGGGCGCGACGAGGCCGCCTCGCTTTCCGGGGCGCGGCGCGACAGAATCCATGCCATGACGCAGTCACCGGATGTCCCTCCGGTGGCGGTTGACGACCTGCCGACCGCCGTCCGGCTGCTGCGCGAGCGCGGCCTGCGCCTCTCGACGGCTCGGCGGCTGGTGCTACAGGCCTTGCTGGCGGCCGATGCTCCGCTGCCGGCTGAGCGAGTGGCAAACGCGCTGAGCCTCGATCTGACCTCCGTGTACCGAAACCTCGAGACGCTCGAGCAGTGCGGGCTCGTCCGCCACGTTCACCTCGGTCACGGCCCGGGTCTGTACACGCTCGTCGGTCGTGGCGAGCACGAGTACCTCGTGTGCGAGCGCTGCGGTGCGGTGCGGGTCGCCGCCCCCGGTGAGCTCGACGACGTGCGCGAGCGGATCAGGCGCTCATTCGGGTACGAGGTGCACTTCGCGCACTTCGCGATGCTCGGCAAATGCCGCGATTGCGCCATTGATCAGTAGACCCAGGCCGCATTAGCGTGGGTTACGCGTCAATCGTTGCCGATACGCCGGCGAGTGCGGCGTTATCTACACCAGGGGAGGATGGTGCGACACGCGTCGTCCGTCCGACACCGATTGACGCGTGACCCACGCTCAGCGGCGGCGTTCCCGCTGGCGCCAGCCCGTAATTGTGGGTGCGGAGCAACTACGGCGTCGGTTCGGAGCGACAAGGCGCAGCTGGGACAACGGCCACTGGACCGGCGTCGCCGTCCGAGAGGTCTTCGGTCGCGAACCGGGCGACGTCCATCCGAACGACGTGGGGCATCAGCTCGAGGAACGGATCGACCGGATCCAGGAAACTGACCCGCTCGGTGCGGTAGTGCATCGGCACGACCCACTTGGCGCCGAGACGCTGCGCGATTTCGGCGGCTTGCTCTGCGCCGATCGTCGGTCCGCCGCCCACCGGCACGAATAACAGGTCCACGGTCCCGATCGCCTGCGCCTGTTCTTCTCGCAACAATGCCTGGCCGAAGTCGCCGAAGTGGCAGACCCGCACCCCTTCGAGCTCGAAGACGAAGATCGTGTTCGGACCTCGCTCGGTGCCGGCCGCGGTGTCGTGCTCGGAGGCAACCGCCAGCACCTCGCCGAGCGGAGACTCGAGCTTCCCGGCTGTCGAGCGCAGTACAGATGGGGACCCGCCGATCACCTCGACGGCGTTGTGGTCGCGATGCTCGTGCGTGACGAGCAGCAGATCGGCGTCGACATCGCAGATCGCCGGATAGTCGAATCGGATGCCACGCGACTCGAGCCCCGACATGTCACCGAATGGATCGATAAACACGGTCGCCTCGTTGGCGCTCAGCCGGAAAGCGGACTGCCCGTACCACTCAACTTGCATGCTGCTTCTCCCGTCGTGTCGTTCGCAGCTCGGGGACGGGGGCAGCTTCGGCGACGGGGGCAAGTTCGGGGATCGGCGTCTGTCCCGGTGCCTCCCCTGCCGGCTGATGGCGGCCCCCCCGCATCAGCGACGCCGCCGCGGCGATCAGGCAGGCCACGATCGCGAACGCGAACGCCTCGTGCAGGCCGCCCCGGAATGGTTCGGAGATCAGCTTCGGGAAGAAGGATCGTCCGGTGATCGCCGCCTGCTGTGCGTGCGTCAGCAACCCCACCGCGTGTGGTCCGAGGAGATGCTGGATCGGGTTGTAACCGAGGAATGCCGCGAACAGGATCGATACCGCGGGCAGGTGGGCCGCGCGGACGGCTGTGGCTGCGCTCACCCCATGCGCGCGCAGGCCGGCCTCCATCGCGTGCGGCAGGGTGGCGGACAAGCCCACGATCATCAGCGTGAAGAAGATGCCGATCGATATCACCTGCGCCGAGTTCTGGAAGGTCTGATTCATCGCCCCACCCGCCCCACGGTCCTCGGGAGGCAGGCTGTTCATTACCGCCGCACGGTTGGGCGAGGCGAACAGTCCCATCGAGGCGCCCGTCAGACCCAGGACGAGCGCGAACAGGGGATAGGAGAAATCGGTGGGAAGAAGCAGCAGCAAGACGAAGCTGAGGGCGGCGCCGAGCATCCCGCCGGTCGCGAACCACCGAGCGCCGTAGCGGTCCGAGAGGTACCCCGAGGTGGGACCGGCGACCAGCATGCCAATCGTCAGCGGGAGCATGTAGATCCCGGCCCATAGCGGGGTGACCGTGAAGTCGTAGCCGTGCTGGGGCAACCAGATCCCCTGAAGCCAGATGATCAGGATGAACATCAACCCGCCACGCGCGACCGACGAGAGGAACGTCGACAGCGTGCCGAACGTGAACGCCCGGATCCTGAAGAGCGGCAGGCGGAACATCGGATCGCTGACGCGCCGCTCTACCAAGACGAATCCAACAAGCGACACTACGCTGGCCGCGAGCAAGGCGATCACGCGAGGGCTGCTCCATCCGGTCGAGTGGATGCCGTACGGCCGAATGCCGTAGGTCATCGCGACCATCAGCAAGATCAGGCCAAGCGCGAAGAACAGGTTGCCCCACCAGTCGATCGGTCTGCGCCGCGGCTGCGATCTCTCCTGGAGCTTCAGGTAAGCCCACACCGTGCCGAACAGGCCGACCGGGACGGAGATCAGGAACACCAGGCGCCAGTTGATCGGCGCCAGCAGTCCGCCCAGCAGGAGTCCGATGAACATGCCGCTGACACCGACGATGTTGTTGATTCCGAGCGCCATTCCCCGCTGGTTCGCGGGGAAGGCATCGGTGATGATCGCCGCGGAGTTGGCCAGCAGGCAGGCCCCGCCAAGGCCTTGAACGAGGCGAAAGACGATCAGATAGGTGGCCCCGGCGCGGCCCGTCATCCAGTCGACTGTCAGCAGCAGCGAGGCGACCGTGTAGATGACGAACCCGAGGTTGTAGATCTTGACCCTGCCGTAGATGTCGCCGAGGCGCCCGAGGCTCACCACGAGCACGCACGTCACGACCATGTAGCCGAGGATCATCCACAGCAGGTAGAAGCTGTTCGAGCTCACCAGCGGGTCAAGGTGGATGCCGCGGAAGATGTCCGGCATCGCGATCAGCGTGATCGACGCGTCGAGCGTTGCGAGCAGGACCGCGAGCGTCGCGTTCGAGAGCGCGACCCACTTGTAGCCGTCGTCTGCCATCCCTATCTTGAATATACAGGTAGACTGCGTAGTCTTCCTGACCATCTCTTGATGATGGGCGTAGCCACAGAACCCAACCCGGCACTGATCGCGAGCGAGCTTCGGGCCGTGCTCGGAGCGCTCGTGAGGCGGCTCCGCGCCGAGAATCGCCTACCGTTGTCGCACGGCGCCGTGCTCGCGCGACTGGACCGAGAGGGGCCGAGGTGCGTGAGCGACCTCGCGCTCGCTGAGCGAGTCAGGCCGCAATCGATGACCCAGACGGTGGCCGACCTCGAAGGGGTGGGCTATGTCGCGCGCCGGCCGGACCCAGACGATCGACGGCGCGCGATCGTCGAGCTCACCGCGGGCGGAGACGCGGCGTTGGCCGAAGAGCGGCGGCTGCGCGAGGGATGGCTCGCCAAGGCAATCTCCGAGGACCTCACGCCCGAGCAGCAGGCCGTGCTCAAGGCCGCGGCAGAGCTCCTGCGGCTGCTTGCCGAGAGCGGCTAGGTCGCGCATCGAGTGGTGACGGTGTAAGGACATCGGGTCCAGCAGGAAGCTAGTCGCCTGCGATTGCCGTACCCTTCCGGCGCATGCGAGCAAAGCTCTCGGTTTCGGCCGGAACGTTGGTCTGCGCGGTGCTCCTGGCGGCCTGCGGCACCACGTCGTCGACGACCTCTGCGCCTGCCGCGTCGGCTTCGACGTGCACCGCGACGAGCCTGAAGACGATGACGCCTCACACGTTGACCGTTGCCACCGATACGCCGGCGTTCCCGCCCTACTTCGAGAACAACAGTCCGAAGAACGGTCAGGGGTTCGAGAGCGCGGTCGCGTATGGCGTCGCGTCGAAGCTTGGGTACTCCAAGTCGCAGGTCAAGTGGGTGGTCGAGCCGTTCAACTCCTCGTATCAGCCCGGGCCCAAGCACTTTGATCTTGACATCAATGAGATCTCGATCACGCCCTCCCGCTCGCAGGCGGTTGACTTCAGCACCCCGTACTACCAAGCGCCTCAAGCGGTTGTAGCGACAAAGGGGTCGAAGTACGCGAACGCCAGCTCGCTTGGGGCGCTGCGTGGCGCGACGATTGGCCTGCAGATTGGCACCACCAGTCTCGAGGCGGTGCAGAAGTACATCAACCCGAGCGCAACGCCGAAGGTGTTCAACACCTCGGATGATGTCGTCAGGGCGCTCAAGGTGCACGCGGTCGACGCGATCGTCACTGACCTCCCGACCGCCTTCTACATAACCGGGGCGCAGGTGCCCAATGCCAACGTAGTCGGGCAGTTCAGCGCACCCGGCGGCGACAAATGGGGAGTGCTGCTGACGAAGGGCTCGGCGCTGACGCCGTGCGTCAGTCAGGCGATCAATGGGCTTCGGAGCTCCGGTCAGCTTGCCCAGATCACGACTCGCTGGATGGGGGGCGCCAGCGCCCCCGAGCTGCACTGATCGCGGGTCGGCCCTCACGAGCGACCGGGGACCGCCAGGCCGAACGCGCGGCCGCACGGCGCGCGCGGGCTCGCCGGGACATTGCGGTCTCGGCGACATCGACGATTCTCGTGCTCGGTGGGCTTGGAACCTTGATCGTGACCAGTCCCGGCTGGGACGCGGTGCGCCATGACTTCTTCTCCTGGTACTGGTTCCGGAACTCGTTTCCGGGGCTGCTGAGTGCCTTCTGGCTCGATGTGAGGATGTTCTTGATCCTCGAGGCGATCGTGCTCGTGTTCGCACTGCTGGTCGCGCTCTGTCGCAACTCTCGCGCACCGGCATTCTTTCCGCTCAGGCTGGTCGCCACGGTTTACACGGATCTGTTCCGTGGCATCCCCACGATTCTGTTGATCGCCCTGTTCGGCTTCGGCATCCCCGGCCTTCAGATCACCGGCGTGCCGACTGATCCGCTCGTGCTCGGGGGCGCGGCGCTCGTACTGTCGTATTCCGCGTACGTCGCTGAGGTCTATCGCGCGGGTATCGACTCGGTGCACGGCGGGCAAATGGCCGCGGCGCTTGCAGTAGGGCTGACGCGGGGGCAGGCGATGCGCCATGTCGTTGTCCCCCAAGCCGTGCGGCGCGTGCTCCCACCACTCCTGAACGACTTCATCTCGCTCCAGAAAGACGTTGCGCTGCTCTCGATCATCGGCGTCATCGAAGTGTTCCGGCAGGCCCAGATCGACGCCGACTACCACTTCAACTCCACGCCGATCGTGGGTGCCGCTTTGCTTTACATCTGCATCACGATCCCGCTGGCACGTATGCTCGACCGAATGTCGGCTCGGGCCCGCAGCCGCCGAGAGGCAGTAATGATGTGAGCGCCGTCCTGGAGCTGCGCGGCGTCACCAAGTCATACGGCGAGCGCCAGGTGATCAAGGGAATCGATCTGACCGTCGCCGAGCACCAGGCGGTCGCCCTGATCGGCGCATCGGGCTCGGGGAAGTCGACCTTGCTCCGTTGCATCGACCTGCTCGAGGACATCGACGATGGCGACGTGCTGCTCGACGGCGAGGTGATCACCGACCCGTCCGTCGACGCGGTCAAGATCCGCCGCCGGCTGGGAATGGTGTTCCAGGCCTTCAACCTGTTTCCCAACATGACCGTCGCCGAGAACGTCGCCCTCGGGCCGCGGCGTGCGCACGGGGAGCCGAAGGAGAAGGCGATCGAGCGGGCGCACGAGCTGCTCGAGCGCTTTGGACTCGCCGGCCGCGACGGTGACTATCCCGACCGCCTGTCCGGCGGCCAGCAGCAGCGGGTGGCGATCGTGCGCGCGCTGGCCACGAATCCGCGGGCGCTGCTGCTCGACGAGGTCACCAGCGCGCTCGACCCCGAGCTGGTCGGTGACGTGCTGGCGGTGATCCGCGGCCTCAAGCACGACGGGATGACGATGGTGATCGCGACGCATGAGATGGCATTTGCGCGCGAGGTGGCCAACGAGGTGTGCTTCCTGCACGAGGGCCTGATAGCCGAGCGCGGCAGCGCCGAGCAGATCTTCACCGAGCCGCAGCGCCCCGAGACCCAGCGGTTTCTCCAGCGCGTGCTCGAGACGCGCCGGCTCTGAGCCTCAGCTGGCGAGATCCACTAGCGGCGGGGCTCGAAGAAAGCCCGAAGCAGCTCCGCTGAGTCGACCGCGAGCAGCCCCGATTCAACCTGAGGGCGGTGGTTCAAGCGAGGTTCATCGAGCACGTTGAAGACGCTCCCCGCGGCGCCAGCCTTCGGATCGGAGGCGCCAATGACTACGCGCGGCACGCGGGCCAACACAATCGCCCCGGCGCACATCGCACAGGGCTCGAGCGTCACGTACATGACTGCGTCAAGGATCCGCCAGCTGCCCATCGCCCGAGCGGCCTCACGCAGTGCGATGAGCTCCGCGTGAGCCGTTGGGTCGGCACGCAGCTCGCGCTCATTGTGAGCGGACGAGACGACCTCGCCCTCCCGCACGACGACCGCACCGATCGGCACGTCGTCGTGATCGAGCGCGAGACCGGCCTCGCGAAGCGCCAGGCGCATGAAGTACTCGTCACGGGGAAAAAAATGAGAATTCAGTGAACGAGCGATGGTCGCGGTGGTGGAAAACTTTGCCAACCGTGATGATGTTAAGGGCGTGGGGGCGGGGGCGCCTATCCATGACCACCATCTCGCTATACCGCGCACCCGCGATCGTGGCGCTGACGATCGCGGTCCTCGCGGTGCTTGGATCGGCTCAGGTCAGCGCCTCGGGTAGCGTCGCGCCGATCGCTCCCGCGGCGAGCTACTTGCCGGGGGAGGTGATCGTCGGCTACTCGGCGAGCGGCCCGGCTCGTGCGATCGATGCCCGGGCCTCGCGCGCAGCACAAGTGCCGCACGAGCAGGTGGTCCGGCTTCCGGCGGGGACCAGCGTATGGAGCGCGATCGCCCGCCTGCGCCGCCAGCGGGGGATCGCGTACGCCGTCCCCGACTACATCGCCCACATCGCCGGCCTGTTCATCCCAAACGACCAGGGCCGCGACGGTCACCGAGCCGGGTGGGAGGCCGTGCAGTGGAACTTCCTGGCGCCGGCGGGAGTGAATGCCCCTGAGGCGTGGACGAACCTGATCGCCGATCATCGGCCGGGAGGGCGTGGCGTGGTGGTGGCGATCCTCGACACTGGAGTGGCCTACAGAAACTGGCGCGGGTTTCGGCGCTCGCCCGACTTCGGAGGCACCCGGTTCGTCGCGCCGTACGACCTGATCGCGCGTAACCGCTACCCAGTCGATCGCGAAGGGCACGGGACATTCATCACTGGCACCGTCGCAGAGGCGACGAACAACCGGCTTGACCTCACCGGCCTCGCCTATGGCGCCGGGATCATGCCGGTCCGGGTACTCAATCAGAAGGGTGAGGGCGACGCACAGACGATCACCAAGGGGATCTACTACGCGGTCAATCATGGCGCTCAGGTGATCAACCTCAGCCTCGAGTTTGATCCTTCGGTCACGGCATCGAGCATCCCAGGTGTCATACGTGCGCTCGCGTTCGCCCACCAGCGCGGGGTGACAGTTGTCGCCGCGGCGGGCAACGACGGTCAGATGCGGATCGCCTACCCAGCCCGTGCCCCCGGCGTGATCTCAGTCGGCGCGAGCACCGCCGACCGGTGCCTCGCTGACTATTCCGACGCGGGCCCGAGCCTCGATCTGGTCGCGCCAGGCGGGGGTCAGGATGCCCCGATCGCCGGCGAGCTGAATTGTCAGCCTGGGCGCAGGCTCCCCGATATCTCCCAGCTTACGTTCTTGGGGCCGGCTCACCCTGGTCGCTTCTTGCTGCCCACGGGGTGGTATGGGACATCGATGGCCGCGGCCCATGTGGCCGCGGCCGCGGCGCTGGTGATCGCCAGCGGCGTGATCGGTCCGCAGCCCACTCCCGATCAGGTACTCGCACGGCTCGAGCAGACGGCGCACCCGCTTGGAGGGCCGGCGCCGAACCTGTATTACGGCTACGGGCTGCTCGACGCGGGAGCTGCGACCGCACCGGCGGTGCCGCCCGCTGGTGGTTAGCTCAGACGAGCTTCGTGATCGCGATCACCATCGAGGCGAGCACGAGCACAAGGATCGCCACCTGCGTCCACAGCCAATGTCGGGGCACGGAAGAAGAAGTTAGCCGGTCTGCTGCGGCTCTATCGTCCGCGGGGTGAGCGAGCACCTCAGTCCGGTGCTGAAGGCGGTGAGCGACGCCGTCCTGGCAGTGGCCAGCAATCTGTCCGTCGACGAGGTCCTCCAACGACTCGTCCACGGCGCTCGCGAGCTCGCCGGCGCGCGGTATGCGGCGCTCGGTATTCCTGACGGGGAAGGTGGCTTCCGGCGGTTCCTCGTATCAGGGATGACCGACGAGTTGGTGCAGGCGATGGGTCCGCTGCCGCGGACCCACGGGATGCTGGGGGCGATCCTCGAGCAGTCGCATCCCTACCGGACGCACGACATCCACCGCGATCCCCGCTTCCAAGGTTGGTGGCCGCGGCGCCACCCGGACATGCGCTCCTTCCTGGGTGTCCCGATCGTCGCGCCCGACGGTGTGATCGGAGCCTTCTACCTGACCGAGAAGGAGGGGGCGGAGGCGTTCGGCGCGCGCGACCAGCAGCTGATCGAGCTGCTGGCATCGCACGCGGCGATCGCGATCACGAACGCACGCCTCTATGAGCAGAGCCAGGAGCTCTCGGTGATATCCGAGCGCAACCGCCTCGCGCTGGAGCTCCACGACGTGGTCAGCCAGAAGCTGTTCAGCCTGATGCTCACCGCCGAGGCGGCGGCCGCGCAGCTCGACCGCGACCCAGCTGCAGCGAGAACCCAGCTAGAACGGCTGCGCGAGCTCGCACGGCAGGCACTCGAAGAGCTGCGTGCTCTGATACTCGGGCTTCGGCCGCCCGAGCTCGAGCGTGACGGGCTCGAGGGCACGCTGCGCAAAGAGGTCGCGATGCTCTCGCGCGTCCATGACGTAGCGATCGACCTCCAGGTTGACCAGCACGATGCCGGTCTGAGCAGCGATCGGGATCTGGCGGTTCTGCGCATCGCCCACGAGGCGCTCCAGAACGCTCTGCGGCACGCCGGCGCGAAACACGTGGTACTTCGCTTGAGACGGCGAGCCGACAGCCTGACCATCGAGGTCATCGACGACGGCGTGGGATTCGATCCTGCCAGCGGCGAGGTTCGCTCCCGCCATCTCGGCTTGACCTCGATGGAGGAACGCGCGCGGGAGCTCGGGGGCACCTTGGAGATCCGCTCGGCGCCTGGGGCCGGGACCACCGTCGTTCTGGAGCTAGACGGCGATGGATGAGCCGCCGATCCGCCTGATGATCGTCGACGACCACGCCGTCGTTCGCGAGGGCCTGCGCGCATTCCTCGGACTGCAGGACGACGTGGAGATCGTCGGCGAGGCGGCTGATGGCGCGGACGCAGTCACCAAAGCGCGGCTCCTGCGCCCGGACGTGATCCTGATGGACCTCGTGATGCCGCGCGTGGACGGCGTCAGCGCAATGCGGGAGCTGCGAGTCGATGTTCCCGAAAGCCGGGTGATCGTGCTCACGAGCTTTCTCGAGGATGAACGCCTGCTCCCTGCGATCGAGGCCGGCGCTGCCGGCTATCTGCTGAAGGACGCCGAGCCGTCGGAGCTTTCCCGGGCGATTCGGGCCGCTCACGCCGGCGAGGCAGTGATCGACCCCACGGTCGCCGCACGACTGGTACACGCGTTATCAGACCGATCGGCCCGGCCGCCGGATCAGTCGGGGACCTTGACCCAGCGCGAGCGGGAGGTCCTTGTGCTGATCGCCCGGGGGCGGTCGAACAAGCGGATCGCGCTCGAGCTGGGGATCTCCGAGAAGACCGTCAAGGCGCACGTCGGTCATGTCCTCGCGAAGCTTGGCGTGAGCGACCGCACCCAGGCCGCGCTGCTGGCCGTCCGCCAAGGGCTTGCTTGAAGCCTGACACGGAAGGACCGGGGCGGAGCCTCGAGCCCGAGACCTAGGACCAATTACCACTGGCAGATCGGACCGCTTCTGGCGTACCGTGGTCAGCATGTCGCTAGCGATCATCACCGGTGCCTCGCGTGGCCTGGGCCTGGCCCTTGCGCGCGCCCTGGCAGAGCGGGGCTGGACGCTGGTGCTCGATGCCCGCGGGGCGGATCCTCTAGAGGAAGCCGTCCGCGAGCTCGGTCAGCTTGCCGAAGTGCGCGCGGTTGCCGGCGACGTCGCCGACGGATCACACCGACAGGCGCTCGCGCGCGCGGCAGGCGAACGCGTTGACCTGCTGGTCAATAACGCGAGCGTGCTCGGCCCAAGTCCCCAACCGTCGCTGACCGACTACCCCCTCTCCGAGCTCGAGCATGTCTATCGCGTCAACACGCTCGCGCCGCTTGCGCTCGCCCAGCTCGTCATGCCCCTGATGCCAACGGGTGGGTGCATCATCAATGTCACCTCCGATGCGGCGGTCGAGCCCTACGAGGGCTGGGGAGGGTATGGATCATCGAAGGCTGCGCTCGAGCAGATCAGTGCGATTCTTGCGGCCGAGCGGACCGACCTGCGGGTGTATGCCGTCGATCCGGGAGATATGCGCACCCAGATGCATCAGGAGGCGTTTCCTGGAGAGGACATCTCCGACCGGCCACTCCCTGAAGAGAGCGTTCCGGGTTTGCTCACCCTGATCGACGGCCCGCGGCCGAGCGGCAGGTATCAGGCGCGAGCCATCGGGGACCAGGCCACAGGCGAGGTGATCGCGTGAGCGTCTCGGCGCTCGACACAGGGCCCATTGCGTTCGAGCTTCCCTCGGCACTCGAGGCCAGAGAGCCGCCGGAGGTGCGAGGCCTACGCCGCGACCATGTACGTCTGATGGTCGCCCGGCGCTCCGAAGCGTCGGTCGCGCACAGGCTGTTCTGCGAGCTTCCGGATGTCCTCGACGCCGGCGATCTGCTCGTGGTGAACGTCTCGGGGACGCTTCCCGCAGCGTTACCGGCCACGCGCCCTGACGGCAGAGCGGTGAGGATCCACGTTGCCACGCGGGTCCCCGGCCTCGAGGACCGCTGGCGTGTCGTCGAGGTCCGTAGCGCGGACGGGGCACGACCCGAGCGTGGCCGTGCGAGCGAGCGCCTGTCCGCGCCGGGCGATGTGACGTTCGAGCTTGTGGCGCCCTACGCGCGAAGTGCGCGGCTGGTGGTGGCGCGGATTGACGGCGCGGATGGCTCAGTCCAGGAGTACCTCGCCCGCCACGGGTCGCCGATCCGCTACGGCTACGCCTCGCACGAATGGCCGCTCGAGGCGTATCAGACGGTGTATGCGAGATCGCCTGGCAGCGCCGAGATGCCCAGCGCGGGTCGGCCTTTCACGGCAGAGCTGATCGTGCAGCTGTTGGCCAAGGGCGTCTTGATCGCGCCGCTGACACTGCATACGGGAGTGTCCTCGCCCGAACGGCACGAGCCACCGTTCGCCGAATGGTTCGAGGTTCCTGAGCTGACTGCAGAGTTGGTGCGGACGGTCCGTGGCCGCGGAGGCAGGGTGATTGCGGTCGGCACGACGGTGGTCCGTGCGCTCGAGTCCGTCGCCCAGGACGGCGGTAAGGTCGCGGCAAGGTCAGGATGGACGAATCAGGTGATCACGCCGGAGCATCCGCCGCAACTGGTCGACGGGCTGATCACCGGCTGGCACGAGCCCGAGGCGTCGCACCTGTGGATGCTGGAAGCGCTGGCAGGGCCGGAGGTGATTGACGTCAGCTACCGGGCGGCGCTGGCGCGCGGATATCTCTGGCACGAATTCGGCGACAGCCATCTCCTGCTCCCGTAGTCCGTTCGTCGGCGCGCGCTCCGCGGAACGGCTCACCCGAGCGCTTCGACCGGCAGATCGTTCAGCAGCCCGACCGCGCGCGGTTCCTGCTCGTCCTCGATGAGGAGCCCCCCACCCGGCCAGTACGGATGCGGGCGGCGCGCGTTGTGCACGAGCAGCGGCTCGTACACCCACGAGCCTGTGTTGGCGATCTTCGGTCCCCCGCCCGGCCCGCGCCACTCGGAGAGCCGGTCGCCCGGCAGCGGCCCGAGCCTGTGCACATGCCCGAACAGCACCCAGTCGGCTTGGACGCCGAGCCGGTGGACGACCCGGGCGAGCGCCGGGATGCTCGCGCGGCGGACCTGCGCTCCCAGCGCCCAGGCGGTGAGACGCGCCATCCGCGGGTGAAGCAAGCGTTGGGGCGCAAGTGGCATCGTCGCCGCGCGCGCGAGCTCCGCGATGTCTTCGATGAGTGTTGCCACTCGCCGCGGCAGCGCTCCCAGGAGATACGCCTCGATCCGCGTCACCGACGGTCCCCCAGCGCGTTCGTAGTCATCCGGGACGGCGCCGTCGCGCGGCAGGCGCCCGAGCAGGCCGCGCGCGATTCCGAATGTGGACTCAGGCAGGAGGTGCCGGTCGAGGTAGTGCCCATGGGTCGCCCAGGTCCACCGGTCGAGCCAAACGCCTGGGTACCTGACGCTGACACTGGCCGGCCGGAGCGCCGCCACAACCCGCTCGAGCGCTGGCGTTGCGTCGAGCGGAACCGGCGTGTCGAGCGTCAGGCCGCGCCCGCCGCGCATGATCCACGGGCGAACCAGACCCAGGTCGTGATTTCCCGGGACGACGATCGCCTCGCCATGTGGTCCGAGCGCTCCGCCGATCGCACGGAGAATCGGTTCGGCGCCATCCAGCGCCCGGCGCTCGCGTCCGCGCGAGAGCTCGACAACGTCGCCCAGGAGGACCAGCCGATCGACGCCGGAGAGCGCGCGGAGCAGATGCTCCAGCGGCTGACGCCGGTGCAGGACTCCCGAGCGTACGCGGGCGCCCAGGTGCAGATCGGAGATCACGAGCGTGCGCACGGATGGCTCACGATAACCGGCCGCTCCGGGGCTGCCCGAGGGTCTGCGATGATCGCCGCGTGCAGGAGCCGGCGCTCGCGGCAGAGCTTGTGGCCCGGATGAAGCTCGACCAGCAGGCTCGCCGGGCGCTCGATGAAGCCGATCAGCTCTCTAACGACGGTGAGGCGGTGCGGCGCGTAGTCGAGGTCGACGGCGACAACACGGCGTGGCTGCACGGCGTACTCGCCGGCGGCTGGCCCGGCCGCACCAAGGTTGGTGAGGATGGCGCCCAGGCGGCATGGCTGCTCTGCCAGCACGCCGATCGCGATCTCGCCCTCCAGCGACGCGCGCTGGTGCTGCTCGAGACCGCCGTCGCGGAAGGGGACGCCCCGGCGCGACAGCTTGCCTATTTGACCGACCGCGTGCTCGTCGCCGAGCAGCATAAGCAGCGCTACGGCACCCAGTTCCTGTCGGTCGGCTCAGAGATGTGGGTGCAGCCGATCGAGGAGCCCGAAGGGCTTGATCAGCGCCGCGCCGAGATGGGTCTCGAGCCGTGCGAGGAGTATGGCCGGCTGATGCGGTCGGGTTTCGAGTGAGCGCTGCTCAACTGGATGCCGCGACGGGCGCACCGAACTCGATCGGCACGCTCCGGGCGAGCACGATCACCGGGCAGCTGGCGTCCTCGATCTGCTTCAGGGCGCGGGCTGTCAGCATCACCTGACCCGGCGGGGCCTCGTGGCGCGAGGCGATGACGAGCAGATCGATCTGCCGTCTGTCGCTTACCAGCTCCGCCTGCAAGCTCTCGGCGAGTCCCTGTGCGGTCTGCGTCGCCGCGCGGTCGCCCGAATCGTCGAACACACCGATCCTTGCCACCTTCGGGGTGCCCGCGCCGTGATAACCGGCTGGCGCGAGCGCCACCGCTGCAGAGCCCCCCTCGAGCAGGAACCGAGTGGTGTGCTGTGGCGATAGATGGCCGGCCGCCGTCCGGTAGTCCGAGCCGAACACCACGAGGTCAGCCGCCTCCTCGCGAGCGAGTCGAGTGAGTCCTTCGCCCGTCGATCCGCTCACGACGATCCGCAGGCTGACCTCGCGCACACCGAGCCGGTCGGCCCCGCGTTCGAGCAGCGCCTGCGCCTCGTTCTCCTCGAGCTCCTCGATGACCTGCTCGGTCTGCGTGGTGTGCCGGATATAGGCGAGCGTCAGGCGCGTCCCGGCGTCAGCCAGGACCCGCCCGAGTGCGAGCGCATCGCGATCGCTGAGCGTGTCGTCGTAGGAGATGATCGCGTGTGGCATGACTGCGGCTCCGTCCGTGGCTCGAGGGTCATCAGCGGTGTTCGCCACGATGCCCTCCCCTCCCTGCAGCGCGGGGCGAGCGGACGGCCACAAACCACGGACCCGCATGAAGCACACTGCCCCCGCCGAGTTCGCTAACGAGCTCCTCAGGATCGAAGTAGCGCTTGTAGACGGTGAAGCGCGAGCCGTCATTGAGCACGCGCTCCTGCCATTCCTCGCGGTCGTGGTCGGGGCGCGTCGCGCTGTCGACAACGATCAACTCGGCCGCGACACGGCGCGCCTGGGCAACGAACCGGCTCCGTGCATCGAGCGAGAGGTGCCCATAGAAGTGCCCGGTGAACACTCGCCCGAAAGCGTCGCGGTCGAAGTCGAGCGCCAGCGCGTCGCCGTTGATGAGCCTGGCGTTCGGCACCCGTCGTCGGGCGACGGCGAGCATCCGCTCGCTCTGGTCGAGCGCGGTGATCGGTCCGGCCAGGTGTTGGGTCAGGAAGCCGGTCCCGCAAGCGACATCGAGCGTCGGGGCGGCCGGAAGCGCCGCGAGCGTCGTCGCGAGCGCACGGAGGTCCTGTTCCCAACCGGGCCGATCGCGCCGCGCGAACACGCCTTCGCCGAGGTACCACTCGTCGTATTCAGGCGCCCGATTGTCGTAGTACTCCTTCACGTAAGGGTTCCTCCTGTGTATCCGTAAAGACGCACTCCGGCCTTCCGGGGGTGGTAGCCTCGTGTGGACAGCTCCTGGACGCCAGCGCGCCCGGGAGTGGTCCAATGTTCGTTCTGGGACGAAGACCATCGAAGCGGTTGCTCTGCGGACCACCAATAAGACGAGGTGTTCCTTTGACGTCCATGAGCAAACATGCCCCCCTTGGCCAGCCAACGCCTAACTGAGGCCATGTCCGAGCCTACGACGTTCGATCCTCCGGCACCCGGCCAGCTCGCGATCGCGGTCAAGCGTGAGGCCGAGTCGGTCGTCGTCTCGCTGACGGGTGAGCTCGATCTCGCGACGGTTGAGGCATTTGATCGGCGCCTGCGCGAGGCGGAGTCCGCATCCCCTGTGAAGCTTGTCGTCGATCTGGGCAGCCTCGCCTTCATGGACAGCACCGGTCTTCAAACGCTACTGCGGGCGGCAGAGCGGGCGCACTCGAACGAGTACGAGCTTGCGCTGCGCCGCGGACCGAACCAGGTTCAGCGCGTGTTCGAGCTCACGCGCACGACCGAGGCATTCAAGTTCGACGACTGACGGCCGCCGGATCACGGTATGCCTTCGTCAGGAAGCCGCTACGGCCGGGGCTGGTGATCTCGACTTCACTGAACCCGCTCGCGCCGAACATCATCTCGAGCTCGCGTCGCGTGTAGTTGAAGATCGGGCAGTTTCCGATCAGCTCGTAGCGGACCTTACGAACCGGTCCCTTGATCAGTGACCAGGCCGGGAACGAGCTAACGACGCAGCCTCCCGGCGCACACAGCTCGAACATGAGACGCGTAAAGCGATGAGGCTCCGCCACGTAGTCGAACAGGCCGAGCGCCAGGATGACTTCGAACGGCGGCTCAAGCGGTGTGGTCAGGAAATCGGCGACCTGGAGCTCCACGCGGTCGCCGAATCGTTCCAGGCGATCTCGGGCGAGCTCGACCATCGGCTCGGAGAAATCGACTCCGAGGTACCGCGAGGCGCCGGCCTGGAGCACGAATTCGCCGATCCGCCCCGATCCACAACCAACGTCGAGTACCCGTGGCTCGGGGTACGATCGGACGGTCTCGACGGCCAGCTGGCGCCGCCGGAACAGCCCAGCGCGCAGCGTGCGGACACTCAGTCGCTCGTCCTCGTAGAGATCGTCGAACTGCCGAGCCTTCGCGCGAAACCGGCTACGGACGCGCAGCGAGTCTTGCATGGGCCTCACCATACGGGATCAGTTCGAAGCTGCCGGCGATCGCCCGGAGGGTGTTGGCGGCAGCTCGGCGAGCCGTGTTGCGCTGTGTCGCCCGAAGAGCTCCGTGCAGTCGCTGCGAGATTGGGGCGCCGCGCGGCAGCGCGGCGGCCAGCGGCTGCGGATCGAGCTCGTGCGGGTGCAGGTAGAGCCCGGCGAGCGAACCGGCTTCACGCAGGCCACGCAGAACCAACCGCCTCGGGAGCACCGCCCAGTACGACGCACCGCCAACCGGCACGCGGGCATGCGAGGTCCGCCAAACCGCGACCGGGAACTCCCAGAGCTTGCGGCCGTCCTCCAGGCTAAGCACATGTGGCGCGACGGTCGCCGGCGTCACGCGGTGGCGGATCCGGGGACTGTCGTGCTGGCTTGAGTCGTAGACGAATCCTTCCTCGGCCAGCACCTGGAAGGCCCACTGCGCCTCGCGCGTGATCGAGAAGGCGGGGGCGCGATAGCCGGACGGGGAGCGGCCGGTGAGCTGTTCGATCGTGTCGCGCGCTGCGCGCAGGTCCGCGGCGAACTCGGGGGCCGTCTGGCGGTGAACAGGACGGTGACAGTCGCCGTGGCAGCCGATCTCGTGCCCGCGGGCGGTGATCTCGGCGACCAGCTCAGGATGAGCGCGCGCCGCCATGCCAAGGATGAAGAAGGTAGCCCGCGCCGAAAGCTCGTCCAGGAGACCGAGCAGCGTGTCCATCTGCCGCGCCAATGCCGGCCCCGGAGCCTCCCATCCCGGCGCGCCGACGCGGCGCCGGACAAGCTGGTGCCAGTCCTCGAAGTCAACGCTGAGAAGCAGGGTCCGGCGGGCGTGATCGGTGGGCATTTGCGCGGCCTGCATAGCTTCGCCACGTTACGGTAGGAAGCGCGATTCGTTCAACCCCGGTCAGCCCGTAAGGGTCGGAGGCGCCGGTCGTATGCTCGCCTGCATGCCTGCGCACCACGCCGGCGCACTGTACGACCAGATTGGCGACGCCTACGCCGGGCAGCGGCGCACTGACTCCAGAATCGCGGTCCGCATCTGGCGTGCGCTCGGGGACGCGAAGACCGTCCTGAACGTGGGCGCCGGGAGTGGGTCCTACGAGCCGAGCGGCCGCGGTGTCACCGCAGTCGAGCCGTCGGCCGTGATGCGAGCGCAGCGTCCTTCGGGGGCGGCCCCCTGCATTGCGGCGGAGGCCGAGTCCCTTCCGTTCGCGGACCGGTCGTTCGATGCTGCGATGGCCGTCCTGTCCGATCACCATTGGCGCGACCCCGTCGCGGGACTTCTCGAAATGCGCCGTGTCGCGCGGCGAGTCGTCGTCTTCCAGTGGGACAACACACGCGTTGATGAGTTCTGGCTCGTCCGCGATTACCTGCCCGAAGTCACCGCGCTCACGAGCAAGGGCCCGTCGCTGAGGATGCGAGCGGCCGCAATCGGCGCCCAGATGGAACCCGTCCCTATCCCGTGGGACTGCGTGGACGGCTTCTTTCATTGCTACTGGCGCCGTCCGGAGGCATACCTACGTCGCCGGGTGAGGCAAGGCACATCGGTGTGGGCGCAGGTGGGCCCTGCCGCAGAGCAGCGCGCAGTCGAGGCGCTGGCCGTTGATCTGAGCTCAGGGCTCTGGCACCGTCGAAACCAGGAGTTGCTGGCATTGCAGGAAGCCGAGCTGGGCGCTCGGGTCCTGATCGCGGACTGATCGCGACAGGCACTTGACTTATCGTGAGCGTAAGTCTAAGCTTACCGTAAGCGATGACTTACGAAGGAGATGCATTCACGGCGCTTGCGGATCCGACCAGACGCGGGATCTTCGAGCGCTTGGCCCGCGGGCCAAGCGCTGTCGGCGAGCTGGCGAGCGGCCTGCCCGTCAGCCGGCCGGCGGTCTCCCAGCATCTCAAGGTCCTCAAGGACGCTGGTCTCGTGACCGATCGGCGCGCGGGAACGCGCCGCATTTATCAACTCGATCTGGAAGGCGTGGGTGTGCTCCGGGCGTATCTCGACCGCTTCTGGAGCCAGTCGCTCACGGCATTCAAGTCAGCCATTGACAATCAAACAAAGGAGGTCAGATGACCGCGCAGGCAACCGACACAGCAGTACGAACCTCGATCACGGTCGACGCCCCGATCGAAGCGGCATTCTCGCTGTTCACCGAGGGGATGGGGACGTGGTGGCCGCCCGAGCACCACATCCTCGAGGGCGAACTGGCCGAGATGGTGTTCGAGCCTCGCGAGGGGGGCCGCATCTACGATCGCGGAGTCGACGGCAGCGAGTGCAGCTGGGCGCGCGTTCTGGCTTACGAGCCACCGTCGCGTGTGGTGTTCAGCTGGGACATCGACACCCAGTGGCAGATCGAGCAGGACCCCGAGAAGACCAGCGAGGTGGAGGTACGGTTCGCGCCGGAAGGCCCGGATCGGACCCATGTCGAGCTCGAGCACCGCAACCTGGACCGTCACGGCGAGGGCTGGGAGCAGATGCGCGACGCCGTCGGGTCTCCCAACGGCTGGAGCCTCGAGGGCTTCGCCGCTGCAGCGAAAGCGATGTGAGCTCTGTGCGGCGCCCGCCGCCGCGGTGGGTGCGACGGGCGCCGGGCAATATTGGGCGTCGAGGGTGTCGATTTCGCCGCTTCCCGATTGTCTGATGGGAGACCATGCAAAAGGAGGAAGCGATGAAGTACATGCTGCTGATCCACCAGGGCGACACGCCGACCCCTCGGGACCCCGACGCGTGGGCGCGCCTTTCCGAGAACGATCAGAAGGCCGTGTTCGCCGACTACCAGGCCATCAACCAGGCTCCGGGTGTCACCCCCGGCGTCCAGATGGACGCCCCGGAGATGGCGACGACCGTGAAAGTCCAGGATGGCAAGACACTGACCACCGACGGACCATTCGTGGAGATGAAAGAGGCTCTCGGCGGCTACCTCTTCTTCGACGCCGACGACCTCGACGCGGCGATCGAGCTCGCGTCGCGGATCCCGGCGGCGCGGATGGGCGGCGCCATCGAGGTGCGTCCGATCGTTGAGCGGTGAGGAGCCTCGAGGAGACCTTCCGCGAGCACTGGGGGCGCGTGCTCGCCTCGCTGATCAGCTTCCTCGGCGACTTCGACCTCGCCGAGGAAGCCGCGCAGGAGGCGTTCACGATCGCCGCCGAGCGATGGCCGCGGTCAGGCTGGCCTGAGAATCCCGTGGCGTGGCTCGTGACTACCGGACGAAACCGTGCCATCAACCGCATCCGTCGCGAGCGAACGCTTGCCGCGAAGACTCGGCTACTCGAAGCCGCTGCTTCCATGACCGAGCCGGAAGCCGAGGAGCCCCTGACATTCGAGGACGAGCGGCTGGAGCTGCTGTTCACCTGCTGCCACCCGGCGCTGGCGATGGACGCGCAGGTGGCGCTGACCTTGCGGACGTTGGGCGGCCTGAGCACCGGGGAGATCGCCCGCGCGTTCTTGGTGGAGGAACCGACGATGGCCCAACGACTTGTTCGCGCCAAGCGCAAGATCAAGGCAGCGGCAATTCCGTTTCGCGTGCCAGCTCCGGAAGTCTTGGCGGACCGGCTCGCGGCGGTCCTCGCGGTGGTCTACCTGATCTTCAACGAGGGCTACGGCGGACGCGGAGCGCTCGCCGCGGAGGCGCTTCGACTCGGGCGTGCCCTCGCGGAGCTGATGCCCGATGAGCCGGAGACGCACGGCCTGCTGGCACTGATGCTGTTTCACGAGGCACGCCGGCCGGCGCGGTTCGAGGATGGCGAGCTGGTGCTGCTGGCAGACCAGGACAGTGCGCTATGGGACGCCGGAAGGATCGCCGAGGGACGAATGGTCCTCGGCCGCGCCCAGGTCCTCGGCGGAGCAGGTAACTACGTGCTGCAGGCGGCGATTGCCTCCCGGCACACCGAGGAGCCGCGGGACTGGGCGGCGATTGCCGCTCTATATGGCGCGCTGAGCGCGCTGACCGGCTCGCCGGTGGTCGAGCTGAACCGGGCGATCGCCGTCGCCCACGCGGACGGCGCGGACGCTGGACTGAGCATTCTGGATCGGCTTGATCTGCAGGACTACCGCTACCTGCACTCGACGCGTGCCGCTCTGCTGCGAGACGCTGGTCACGTCGCGCCGGCGCGCGAGGAATACGTCCGGGCACTGGCGCTAACCAGTGATGGCGCGGAACGGCGGCTGCTCGAGCGGAAGCTAGCCGAGCTCGAGACAGCGCGGTGATACGGGTCACGCAGCTCGAGCGCCCGAGGCCGCTAGATGATCCGGTCACCCAGCCAGCTCGCCACCGCTGAGGAGACGGCGGCGGGATCCCTGAGGGAATGATCGCCGCGCACCTTGACGACGGTCCGGTCGTGTCCCTCGGGTGGCATTCCGAAGGCATCGCGATCTCCCTGTACGACAAGAACCGGCAGCCGGACCGCGTCGAGCTCCGCGATCCGGCTCTTCGTCGGGTCATCCCCCCGCCCGGGAGGATGCAGCGGGAATGCCAAGCACACGACCGCCACAGCCCCCACGGCCTCGGCTGTCCGGCAGGCGACTCTGGCACCCGATGAGCGTCCGCCGACGATCAACGGCAAACCCAGCAGCGCGGAGGTGCGTAGCTGGTCCATAGCCGCAAGCCAGCAGGCGTCAAGCTGCTTGACCGGTGCCGGCGAGCGGCGTCCTGCAACTCGGTAGGGCTGCTCGAACAGCGCCACGACCAGGCCCAGGGAGTTCGCGGCCCGCGTAGCAGCTTGCAGATCGGTCGCGCTCACCCCGCCGCCCGCGCCGTGACCCAGCACCACCGCCGCGACCGGCTGATCGACCTGGTGCAGGAATGCCCTACCGGGGCCGTACGGCGTTTCGAGCTCAAGTGTCATGGCGAAATCGAGCTACGGCGCCGCGATCAGCTGCGACCCAGGCCCGGCCGAATGCGCGGAGAGGTACCGAGGAAAGGCCCGGCTGCGGCCTTTCAGAAAATGGTTCAGGAAGGCGAGCGTCATGTGTTCGACGATCGTGAGCTCGGTTCCCGGTTGGGTGTAGGGGGGAAGGTGACCCGCGCCGAAGAGCTTCAGTAAGAACTTCGGTGCGGATGCGCGATCGAAGAACGCGTAGGTCATGTCCGGAGGGTTGATCGTGTCGGAAGTTCCCTGGATAGCCAGCAGCGGTGGGCCATCTGGCGGCATCGTGAACTGTCGGGCGAACGGGTCTTCCGCGCCGGAGAGGATCATCGCCGCCGTCACGCGCCGATCACGCGTCGAGGGGTCGTACGCGACGGCGAGGGCGCTATCGCCCCCGTCGGACTGTCCCGTGACAGCGATGCGGCGTGGATCCATCAGCTTGGCGATCCTCCCTGTTCCCGGGGTTGTCGGGTTCGACAGGCGGCTGATCACGAGGCTCATGTCCCCGGGCTGGTTCGGCAGATCATTCTCGTTGGGGCCGCCGGGCGCGCCGGCATTCTCGAGCGGGAACACCGGCGAGGCAACGATGTAACCCGCCTTCGTCCATGCGTCGAGCAGTCTCGCGTAAGGAGCTGGGCTGACCGCGAAGCCGTGCCCGAACACGACCAGCGGGAACGGTCCCCGGAGCCCGACCGGGTAGCGCACGATCGTCTCGAAGCTCCGCTGGAGCACCCGGCCTGAAAGCGACATGGTGCGCTTCGGATCCACCAGGCGCACAACGACGATCCCGGCTCTCGGGTGGACCCGGCGCACGATCTGGGTGGGGGTTGGGAGAGGAGCGGCGGGAGCCCGTCCCGGCGGCTTCGCTGCGGACGCGAGCGCGGTCAGTCGTGCAGCTGAGGTGGTGGACTCGTGAGGTACGCGGCGCTCTGCGCCACTCTCGAGCTTGATCACGATCAAGACCGCAGCGAGCGCGATCACGACGCCGACGGCTAGCCGGACAGCCATACGGCGCTCCCGGCGTCCGCCGGACAGCACACCGGCGCGCACGGAGCGTTTAGGACCCATCGAGGCTCAAGATACCGGCCGCGTTAATCCTCGCAACCGCTTCGGCGGATCAGTTCGCCGGGTGGATTGGGTCGCCCTGCTCGACATGCCGGAACGCAACGAGGTTCGAACCGGTTTGTACCCTCGCCTGGCTCGCGTCAACTCGTCGCGACGTCCACGACTCATCGGAGGAAGGGGAAGGGCGGATGCGGAAATTGCGTCGGTGTACTGCTTTCATGGGCTCGGCTTCCCGGTGTAGAACGTGATGGCTACGCTCAACACGGCGGGCGTCGGACCAAACGACATAGTCCGCGCAGCCGTAGGCGACGGAACCGGGATGTGTGGGGCGGGGACTAAGGCGAGCGTCTTCATCCAAGACGCCGGTAGCTCGGGGCTTTCACCGGTCGCGAGTTCATGGTCCTGTTCAACTGACCTCTCGGGAGGAGGCTGCCCAGCGATCACGACCGCTCAGGCCAGCTCGCCGTGGCCCAGTGCGCGGCTCCAGGCGGACCGTTGGCGGGCTCAACCGGTGCTTATGAATCGTAAGTTAGAGTTGATCTCGACATGATCCGCGACCGAGGAAGCGCCCCATGAAAGCTGTATTGATGCGCGACACCGGAGGCCCAGAGGTGCTCAGCCTGGAGGAGATCGAGCGGCCCGAGCCGGCCGGGGAGGAGGTGCTGATCAAGGTTCACGGCGCGTCGGTCAATCCGGTCGACTGGAAGAGGCGGCGCGGGTTTGTGCCCACGCAGCTACCGGCGGTGCTCGGCCAAGACGTGTCGGGCACAGTGGAAACCTCCCACGCCCACGACTTCGCCGCTGGAGATGAGGTTTTCGGGGTCCCGGCAAGCGGCGGCTATGCGGAGCTCGCCACGGCACCCGCGAGCACGATCGCGATCAAACCCCCCGGCGTGAGTCACGAGCAGGCGGCGGCGATACCCGTGGCCGGCCTCACCGCGTGGCAAGCCCTGTTCGACCACGGTGGTCTCGAGCGAGGTCAGACGGTGCTGATCGCAGGCGCCGCAGGCGGCGTTGGTCACTTCGCGGTGCAGTTTGCCAAGCGCGCAGGAGCGCGGGTGATCGGCACCGGATCCTCACGCAACCGCGATTTCGTTCTCGGCTTCGGCGCAGACGAGTACATCGACTACACCGAGCAAGACGTGAGCACTGCCGCAAGCGGCGTCGATGTCGCACTGGACACAGTCGGTGGAGAGGTCACTCAATCGCTACTGCCGACCCTGCGTGAGGGAGGCGTCCTCCTGGTAATCGCCGCCGCCCCGCCTGAGGACGCGGCGCGAGAGCGAGGCGCGCGAGCGGAGCTGGTGGTCATGAGCCCGCGCTCCGATCAGCTGGCGCGGATTGCCGAACTGGTAGCGGCCGGCGAGGTACATGTGGAGATCGCAGAGGTGCTCCCGCTGAGCGAGGCGCGACACGCGCACGAGCTATCCGAGGCCGGGCACACTCGCGGCAAGATCATCCTCGAACCCTGAGGCGACCTGTCTGCGCGAGCCGCCCGCGGAGCACCTGGCCGCGACGGTCGGGGACGACCGTGACCCGCATCTGCGATATCCGCGCATCGAACTCCGCGGAGCGCGATCATTGAGGGACACCGAGAGAGAGGAGATGTATGGAGAGCTGGGATATCCGCTCACTGGAAATCGAGCCCCGTCGCCCCCAGATACTGCGCTCAGACGAAGAGATCAGGGCGATCGCCATCCGCCTGCCCGGCGGGGAGGAGCTACAGGAGCATCAGGTGCACGAGCGCGCCTACCTGCTCGTCGCAGACGGTGAGATCGAGATCTCCCAGGACGGCGACACTGTCAGGGGCGGAGTCGGGTTCCTCACGCACTTTGAGCCCAACGAACGTCGGACCGTGCGTGCGCTGGTCGATGCGCGGCTGGTGCTCGTGCTGGCGCCCTGGCCGGGAATGGGTCACCCCACGCGAGTCGCCGCCGCCCGCACGGAGGGCTAAGTTGGGCGGGGGTGAGCGGCTTCCCCGAGGGTGAGTTCGGCAGCGCGTGAGTGGCTCCCCGGGGCTGGATCTTCGCAGTCGCGGGCGTCCAGGGTGGAATACTGACGGCGTGTCGACCGATTGGAGAACCAATGGCGTCCGGGTCGTTCGCGGCGATGAGCTTGACACGAACACGCCGCAGACTCAGGGCATGACGCGTGCCGCGGCGATCACGGCCGCTCGCGGCGGCGCCGCGAAGCTGTGGGCTGGCACGGTGATCATCGAGCCGGACGCTAAGACGGGCGCCCACCACCACGGGCCGGTCGAAAGCGTGATCTATGTCGTCGCCGGCCGCGCCCGGATGCGCTGGGGCGAGCGCCTGGAGTACGTCGCCGAGGCCGACCCTGGCGATTTCATCTTTGTCCCGCCGTATGTTCCCCACCAGGAGATCAACGCCGAAGCGTCCGAGCCGCTGTCTTGCGTGCTCGTGCGCTCCGGTCAAGAGCCAGTCGTCGTGAATCTCGACCTAGCAGACGTCGAGCCAAACCCCCAGCGCGTGCACTGGGTCGACGACATCCATCCCGCGCCGAGCGAATCGCCCGACTAGGTCGCGCCGGCGGCGCGCTCGACCAGCTCGCCGGCTGCGAGTACCAGCGCATCCTCACCCGGCCGAGCAGCCAGCTGGATTGACGCTGGAAGCCCGCCCTCGGCGCGTCCCCACGGCAGGGCGAGCGCCGGCCATTCGAGGGTGTTAAAAGGGAATGTGAAGCGGATCGCAGCCTCCCGGATGGTGAGCTCGTCCACGTCGGCCGGCGGAGCCACCATCGGGGTGGTGGGGGTCATCAGCAGATCGATTCCCTCGATCGACTCGAGGCACTGCTCGCGGTACGTCTCCCGTGCGCGCAGCCCGGATTCCAGTTCCTCGTCTGTGACAGCCAGACAGCGCTCGATCTTCCCTCGCACGTTCTCGCCGTATCGATCGGCGTGCTCGCGGAACAGGTCTCGGTGTACTTCGGCCACCTCCCGCATGAACACGCTCGAGACCCCCTCGGGCAGCGCAAGGTCTAAATGCCGCGCGCCTGGAAAGCGGCGGCTGGCCTGCTCGACACAATCGCGCACGAGCGGATCCGCGAGATCGGTCCAGGCTATGCCGAGCCTCAGTTCGTCGAGCGAATCGACACGGCGGCCTCGGAAGCTGGGCACGAGCGCTGTGAGCATCGACGCACACTCCGGAACGGTTCGGGCCATCGGACCGGCGTGGTCGAAGCTCGGAGCCAGCGGAAAGCAGCCATCGAGAGGCACGAGGCCGTGGCTCGGCTTGAAGCCGACGACGCCGCACCACGCGGCGGGAATCCTGATCGAGCCGCCCGAGTCAGTCCCCAGAGCGGCGTCCGCGAGCCCAGCCGCGAGTGCAGCCGCGGACCCGCCACTGGACCCGCCCGCCAGGCGGCCCGGAGCGATCGGGTTCGGCACGGTGCCGAAATGCGGGTTCTGCGAGGAGATGCCATAGGCAAACTCGTGAAGATTCGTCTTGCCCACGTTCGCGTAGCCCGCCCGTTCGAGCCGGGCGACCGCCTCGGCGGTTCGCGCGGGCACGTGGTCGGCGAAGATGGTCGAGCCGTACGTCGTGAGGAGCCCTGCCGTGTCGAACAGGTCCTTTACCGCCAGCGATATCCCGGTGGCGGTCTGCTCCGGGCGGGCCAGGAAGATCGACACCGGGGCGATTATGCTCCAACGCCCTCTGGCGCCTCCCACAGCCCGAGAACTACTCTTGACGTAATGCCCTACACGAATGTCGAAGCTCGGCAGCAGCTCCTCGATGCGCTTGCTGACGCGACCGATCATCTCGCGCAGGGCCTTTCATCGCTCGGAGCCGCCTACGACCAGCTGGACGAGCAGCAAGGCGATCGCCTGGAGGAGCAGCTCTTCCGGCCGGTTCAGCACGCCTATGGTCGAGCGAAGCGCACCCAGGCGGAATTCGCCGCCCGTCACGGACTGCCTGGCCGCGAATTCAAGACCCCGTCGCCTGGGGCGCCCTCGACCGGCGTCAAGGGCTTGGTAGAGAATGCAGTCGATTCGGTCGGTCGTGCCGAGGCCGAGCTCGTCGCGCTGCAGGACTCGTTGATGCCGATAGAAGTCGGTGATCCGGAGCTTCGCGCGGGGTTGACCGAGGTGCGCCGCCTGATCGATGGGATCTCACAGAGCGCACGCGCCTTCGTTCGCACGTTCGGGCGTTAGAGCACCGACTGGATCCACCCGAACCTAGCCCTCTATAGGCAGCATCGCTCCGGCACGTGGCTTATCGAGTCTCGATCGACTACTGGGGGCTCAGGTTCACGCCAGCTTGCTGACGCTGGCGCTGGCGCTCGGGCGTGATGCGGATCACGTTCCACGCCAGCCCGACTCGCTCGAGGGTTGCGATCAGCATCCCTGACGGGTCGAGCTCCCACCACCGCAGACCGTGGTAGGCGGAGCGAGGGAAGGCGTGATGGTTGTGATGCCAGGACTCACCGAGCGAGAGCAGCGACAGCCACGCGACGTTGGTCGACTGATCCTCTATCTCGAAGCGGCGGCGCCCGAAGAAATGACAGATCGAGTTCACGGACCAGGTCACGTGGTGGACGAAGAAGATCCGCACCAGGCCGCCCCAGACGTAGCCCTGCACCGCACCGCCGAGCGTGAACCCATGCAAGACGAAGCCGGCCGCAGTCGGAAGCAACAGCGAGACGGCTACCAGCTGCGGGAAGCGCTTCCCGATGCGGCGCATGCCCCGATCCTCGTAGAGCTCAGCGGCGTACCGCTTCCAATCGGCCTGTCCCTGGTTTTCGAGCAGCCATCCCGTGTGCGCATGCCATAGCCCGCGCAGCCCGCTGCCGTGGCCGACATGCGGGCTGTGCGGATCGCCCTCTTTGTCCGCGTGGGCGTGGTGCTTACGATGGTCGGCCACCCAGTCCAGAACCGAGCCCTGAACCGAGAGCGAACCAAGGATGGCGAACACGCGCTCGAGCCACGGATAGGTCTGAAAGGCGCGATGAGTGAGGAGCCGATGAAAGCCGACGGTCACGCCGACCGCCGTCAGCAGGTACAGCACGCCGAAGATCGCCAGGTCGATCCAGTCGACAGCGCGGTTCCAGAGCAGGACGATCGCAACTATCACCCCCACGAAAGGGATGACCACTCCGAGCAGGTTGGCGATGCGCTCCATGCGGGTCATTGCTTAGAAGTACCCGGGCATCGTCAGAAGGTCACGCCGGACCATCAGGCCATCCGTCGGCGTCCGGGCCGGAGCTCGAATCCGGCGAGGGTCTGCGTAGAGGGCGGCTGGCGCGGGCCATCAACCCATCCTAGGTGGCCCGCACAGGTGCGAGGCCGTCCATTTGATAGAACGCCCTCTCACCCTAGGCAGCAGAGGAGCGCACATGGCGTACGAGGTACCCCCACTTCCCTACAACTACGACGCGCTCGAGCCGCACATCGACGAGCAGACGATGCGCGTGCACCACGACAAGCACCACGGCGCTTACGTCACGAACGCCAATGCGGCGCTGGAGGGCACGGAGTGGTCGGACAAGCCTGTCGAGGAGGTCCTGAAGGACCTCGACGCCCTACCCGACGACAAGCGCACCGCTGTGCGCAACAACGGCGGCGGCCACTACAACCACTCGCTGTTCTGGGAGTGGATGAGCCCGGACGGCGGCGGCGAGCCCGACGGCGCGCTGCGCGACGCGCTCGACTCGGCGTTCGGATCGTTCGACGATTTCAAGGCGGCGCTCAAGGACGCCGGCGTCAAGCGCTTCGGGTCAGGCTGGTCCTGGCTTGTGCACGACGGCTCGGGTTTGGCCGTGGTCTCCAGCCCAAACCAGGACAACCCGATTAGCGAGGGCAAGACTCCACTGCTCGGCGTCGACGTGTGGGAGCACGCCTATTACCTGAAGTACCAGAACCGCCGGCCCGACTATCTCGACGCATGGTGGAACGTCGTCAACTGGAAGAAGGTGGCCGAGCGTTTCGGGGCAGTGGGCGGGTAGACCCCCGCACCTGGCACCGGAGGGTGCCCTCCTTCCCGCGGCGGCTGCTGATCCTTGGGTCAGCAGCCCTCGCGGTGCGCATGCTCTACATCTTCGTGATCGCGCACGAACCGGTCGGCGTGGGCGGGGATGCGAGCTTCTACCACAGCGCCGCGAACCTGATCGCGCACGGCGTCTTCTACGAGCGGTCGATAGAGGGGCATACGTATCAGACCGCGCTTCACCCGCCGCTGTTCTCGATCTTGCTGTCCCCCGTGGCGCTATTGGGTGGCGTCCACCTGCTCCCGCAGCGGATCGCGGGCTGCCTGGTCGGGTGCTGCTCTGTGGTGCTGATCGCGGTGCTGGGACGTCGCGTCGCCAGCGAGCGCGCCGGGACGATCGCCGGCGCGGTCGCCGTCGTCTACCCGCCGTTCGTCACTGCCGACGGGTCAATTCAGTCCGAGCCGCTGTACGTGCTGCTGCTGGTGATTGCGCTGCTGCTCGCGTGGCGGCTAGCTTCAGCTCCCAGCCTCAAGGTTGCGCTGGCACTCGGCGCGGTGGTCGGCCTTGCGGCTCTGACCCGTACGGAGGGCGTGTTCCTGCTCGCGCTGCTCGCTTGGCCGGCGGTGTGGGGCGCCACGCAGGGGCGCATCGTGCGGCTGCTCGGCACGACCGCGGCGTGTGCAGTCGTGCTCGCGCCATGGGTCATCCGTAACGCGATCGTGTTTCACAAGCTCGAGCTGTCGGCCAACTACGTGACAGTGATCCCGGCAGCCAATTGCCGTGATACCTACTACGGAAACGACATCGGCTGGTGGAGCCTCGACTGCCTCGCGCACGCGCGGACCGAGTACCAGTTCCATGTCGGCGACGCCTCGCCCTCACCTGGCCTGCGCTACATCCGCCGGCATCCAGCTCGCGCGCTGCTAGTGGCCGCCGTCCGGGTCGCGCGAACGTTTAGCCTCTACCAGCCGCTGCGGATCGGCAACATGGAGCCACGTCGCCGCTGGTTCGACGCACTCGGACTCGTCCTCTATTACCCGCTGCTGGTACTGGCGGTACTCGGGGCCATCCGGCTGCCCACTCGCCGATGGCTGTTGCTCGCGCCGGTGTGGTCGGCGCTGATTGTCGCCGCAACTGGGTGGGGCAACGCTCGCTTCCGGATCGGTGCTGACGTCTCGATCGTGGTGCTGGCAGCGGTCGCGCTGGCTGGCGGACGGGGAGCGCGTGTCGCCGAGCTCGAGTCAGTCGGCGGGAGCGGCGGGTAGGGATAGGCTGGGGTCGTGTCCGAGTACTCGGTGTACTTTCGTCCGGCGGAGCTGCCGGGCGTGGAGGCGCTCCACGCGCGTTTCGTTGAGCACTCCTATGCACCCCATTCGCATCCGACCTGGACTGTGGCGGTCGTACACCACGGCGCCGCAAGCTTCGACGTTGACGCAACCCACCAGCGTGCCGACCGCGGCGAGCTGTTCGTGCTGGAGCCCGAGGCCGTCCACACTGGGATGGCTGCGGTGCCGGAGGGCTGGGCTTACGAGGTTCTGTATCTCGATCCAGCGCTACTGCACGAATGGGACGAGGGCGACGCTGCGCTCCCGCGAGCCGCCCGCTGGGTGGTGTTCCGTGACCGCGCCCTTCGGGAGTCGCTGGTGCGCATGCACGCGGTCCTCCGCGCCGGAACCGGTGGTCTCGAGCTCGACGAGTCCGTGCTGGGCGCAGTCGAGGCCCTACGGCCACACCTGCGGCCTGGTCCACCGCCGCTTCGCGGCGGCGCCGAGCACGTGGCCGTGCGGCGGCCCCGCGAGTACCTGGTCGAGCGTTGGGATCAACCCGTGCCGCTCGCTTCGCTGGCGTCATTCGCGGGGCTGACGCGGTTTGAGCTGGTGCGACGGTTTCGTCAGCAGGCAGGTCTGACGCCCCATGCGTTCCAGACCAATCTGCGTGTCGCGCGGGCTCGCGCGATGCTGATCGCCGGCGATCCGATCGCTTGGGTCGCGGCGGCGTGCGGGTTCGCCGACCAGTCCCACCTCACTCGAACATTCAGACGCACGGTCGGCGTGACCCCCGGCAGGTTCGCCTCGGCTTAGCCGCGCAATTTCGTTCAAGACGGGCACCGGCTATGAGTGCATGCTTCGCTGGTGGCTGTCAGCGATTTCGACACCAAGACCGCGGTCGTCGTTCGCAGTGATCTCGCCAGCTGGCAGCGCCTCAATGTGTGCGCGTTCCTGATCAGTGGCGTGACAGCGGCTGCTGGCCGTGAGGCGATCGGCGAGGACTATTCCGATGCCGACGGCAACCGGTACCTGCTGTTGCTGGTGCAACCGATTCTGATCTTCGAGGCGACTCGGGAGAAGCTAAAGACAGCTCATCAGCGGGCCCACCGCCGCGAAGTGCCGATCGCCCTCTACACCGCGGAGATGTTGGGCACGGGACACGACACCGCCAACCGGGCAGCGGTCCGTGCTGTCGCGGCCGCCGAGCTCGACCTGCTCGGGATTGCGCTGCGCGCACCGCACCGCGACGCAGATGCGGTGCTGCGCGGTCTCCGTCGGCATCCGTAGATCTCCCACTCACCGCACGGCGTACGTCGCCGATCCGCAGGGCAATCTCGTGTCGCTGGTCGATCCACCGGATGACGACCCCGGTCTAGCGTCCTAACGCCGAGCGGCTAGCAGCTGGCCGCCGCCTCCACGCACGACCACGTCGCGCAGCTCCGCGCTCCGGCCAAGTTCAGCGAGCTCCTGGTCGGTGTAGAAGTGGCCCCGGCTGGCAATAGGTTCTGGAGCTGCCGGAGTTCCGCGGAGCTCCGGGGCAGTCGTGTAAATGGCGAGGCGTCCGTCCGGGCGCAGGACGCGGCGACACTCGCGGAGCGCTTTCATTGGATCATTGAGGAAGAAGAAGACAACCGACATGGCGATCGCCGTGAAGGTGCTCTCAACGAACGGCAGATTCTCGGCGCGGCCGAGCACCACCGTCGCTCCGGGAGCGCGCTCTCGCGCAAGCTCCACCATCTCGTCGCTGTGATCGAGCCCGGTCGCATGAGCGCCGGTGGCGAGTGCGTCTCGCAGCAGCAAACCTCCGCCGCAGCCCACCTCGAGCAGCTCATCGTCTTCCCGTAGCGACAGTGCCTCGAGGATCGCTCGTCGCGCGAAGTCGTGGACGTCCTCGGCGCCATACACCGACCGGGCGCGTGGGCCAGTCGGCCGCCGCGCAACCCGATCGGTCAGCCAATCGTCGAACACGGCGTCAGACAGCCCGCTCTCCCGCCAGGCAGCGAGATCCTCGCTACCGAGGCCGAAGGCCTCTAGTCGGTCTAGGTAGCTTTGCGGATCGTCACTGGTCAAGGCGGGCAAATGCTATGTGCAGCCAACCCCATGGCGGGGACAGGGGAGTCGACCGTGGTTGACCTTCAGGCGCGGGCGTGAGGTGGCCGGCTGCGCGACGAGTGTCGGAGCGGTGGGTGGACTCACAGTTCTTCGGTCCTCCCCGGCGCATGAAGCGTCCATTGGTGGTCGGGATCGTTGGTCACCGCCCACGCGCGCACCGGGCCGGCCATGACGTTGAGGTAATAGAGGTCATAGCCGGGCGCTGCCGAGACGGTGTGATAGCCGCGAGGCACGAGGACGCAGCTGCGGTCGCCACACGACATCGACTCGTCGAGCCTCCGATCATCGCTGTAGACGCGCTGGAGAGCGAACCCCTGGGCCGGCGCCACGCGGTGGTAGTAGGTCTCCTCCAGCCGGGTTTCTGTCGGGTGGTTGTCGCGGTCGTGCTTGTGCGGGGGATAGCTCGACCAGTGGCCGGCCGGCGTGATCACCTCGCACACGAGCAAAGACTCCGCCTCCTGGTCACCCATGAGGATCGGACGCACGAAACGCTCGTGGGCGCCGTGGCCCCGCGTCTCGACGATGACGTCCGATCCCGGGAGCGCGCGCGCCGGCACGCGTCCCGCGGGCGCCGGCGCCCAGCACAGGGCGATCTCCGCCCCGCCGACCGCGGCCTGGATATCGACCGTCTCGCCCGGCGGCAGGTAGACGGCGTCGGGAAGCCCTGCCCAGGGCCGGGCACGACTTCCGAGCGCTGGAAACTGCAAACTGTCGGCAGCTAGGCGGGCGCGGCCCTGGACAACTACGACGCACAGCTCCCGCGCGCCGGTCTCGCGCCGGCACCGCGCCCCGTTGCCGAGGACCACCACCTCGAAGCCGACGTACTGCCACCCCGCACTGTCTGGCGTGATGGACAGGATCGTGCCGTCGTCGGCGGGCGCGTCGGGTGAAATGAGCAAAGAGCGGCGCTCAGGCATCGAAGCCCACCGCGCTGGGGGAGGACGGGGGGCAGTCGCGCGTAGCTTCGATCTCTTCCCGGGTGCCGAAGTCGTCGGCGCAAGCTAGTCGCGAGGCGGCCAGCGCCCCAGCGGCGTTGGCCAGCGACAACGCGGGCTCGAGCTCCCAGCCCTGCACGAGCGCGTGCGCCAGCGCACCGCCAAAGGCGTCACCGGCCCCGAGTCCGTTCACGACCGGCAGCCGGACCGGCGGCAGCTCGACGACTTCCGAGCGGGTTGCGGCCAGCACCCCTTCGCCGCCGCGCTTGACGACGGCAAGCTCAACTCCCAGCTCGAGCAGCGCCTGCGCGGCGCGATGAGGCTCGCGCTCGCCGACCGCGATCTCCACCTCTTCCTGGTTGCCGACCGCGACGCTGACGTTTTCGAGCGCCCGCCGTACCCACCGCGAGGCCTCGGCCGAGGCGGCCCAGAACATCGGCCGGTAGTCGAGATCGATCACCGTGGGGGGCATGGTGAGCCCCCCGCCGAACGGGCGGTTCTCGCCGGCGCGCACCGCCGCACGCGCCCCGTCCATGCGCTCAGGCAGAAGGTTGAGCAGTGTCGTCCGGCTCGGCTCGGAGGAGAGCCCGGTGCCGGTGATCCAGAACACCCCGGCGGATCGCACGGCTTCCAGATCAAAGTCCTCCCGCGTCAGGTTGAGGTCCGGCGCCTTCGGCTCGCGATAGAAGAGCAGCGGGAAGTGATCCGGCGGGTGCACCTCGCAGAAGACGATCGGCGTGCGCAGCGTCGGATCGGTGCCCACCCAGCGCGCGTCGACGCCGAACGACTCGAGCGCTTGGCGCACGAACGGCCCGAAGCCGTCATCGCCCACCTTGGTTACCACCGCGGCCCGCGAGCCGAGGCGCGCCGCCTGCACGGCAACGTTCGTCGCCGTTCCTCCGAGGTACTTGGCAAACGTCGTGACCTCGGCCAGCGGGACTCCGATCTGCTGCGGGTAGAGGTCCACGCCCACCCGGCCAGTGGTGATCACGTCATAGGCCGTCATCGGCGCGACCATCACGCCACCACCACCGAGGGGCAGCTGACCTGCCGCCCCCCCGCGGTCAGGGATTCGGCGGCCGCCGTGGCCACGGTGAGTGCGGCGACGGCTTCCTCAGCGCCCGCCGGCTCGCTCTCGGCCCCCGCCGGCCCGGCCGCACCCCGGACCCGCCGCGCGAACGCCTCCACCTGGAGCAGTACCGCAGTGTGGAACACCTTTTCGCCGGCACTGCCCCAGACGAACGGGACCCGCTCGTACCCCTCGCTGCCCCATACTTCCAGCCAGCAAGAGTCGGCGTGGGCAAAGCGACGCCCGAGAGAGATCGTGGCGGCCGCCCCGTCCGAGAGCCCGGCGAGGATCGCCGTGGAGTCTGGGTCCGCGCGCTCGCGTCTCGCCGCGCTCGGCCCGGCGGCAGTTGCCGCCACCCAATCGAACTCCTGGCCCAGAAGCCAGCGCGTCTGATCGAACTCGTGCACGCCCATGTCAACGGCGATTCCGCCACTCCGGGCCCGAAACTCTTCGGTGGGGAGGCTCGCGTCCCATTGCAGGCACGAGATCAGGCTGATCTGGCCCAGAGCACCGTCGGCGATGCGACGACGCAGGTCGTGCAACGCGGGCACAAACCGCCGCCAGTATCCGACCTGGAGCAGAACGTCACCCTCTCGCGCGTAGCGGGCGGCCTCGCGAGCGTCGGCGGCCCTGAAACCGAGCGGCTTCTCGCATAACACCGCCACGCCGGCTTTGGCGAACCGGGCCACGAGGTTGGAGTGCTGATCCGAGGGCGCCGCGATGAGCACGGCTTCCGGCGGCTCGTGCGCGAGCAGCTCGGCGATCGAGGCGTACGCGTTCACGTCGGCGGCCGCCAGCTCGCGGCGCACCCTCAGCGCGGGCTCGACGACGGCAGCGAGCGCGATCAGCGGCGAGCGCCGGAGCGCCGCGAGGTGCACGCGGCCCATCCGCCCCGCGCCAATGAGGGCGATTCGCACCGGCTCACAGGCCATGTGCACGGAGGAATTCCCGATTTCGCCGCTGGTCGGCCGCAGGCTGCTCGGGATGGGCAGGGTCGGGCAGGACATCCTGCTCGACAACCAGCCACCCGCGGTACCCGATCTGCGCCAGCGCCTCGAGTACCGCGGGGATGTCGATGTCACCGTCGCCGAGTGCGCAGAAGGCGTGCCGGCGCCAAATCTCCTGCACCGGAGCGCCTTCGGCGACGATCTCCTCGAGGCGGGCCAGGCGCGCATCTTTCAGGTGGACGTGATTGATCCGTGGCCCCCACTCGCGCAACGCCCGCAGCGGCTCACCGCGGCCGAGCAACAGGTGGCCGGTGTCGAGGCACAGCCCGACGTCGCTGAGTTCGAGGAGCCGCTCGATCTCCCACTGTGCCTCCACGTAGGTCGCGGTGTGGTGATGGAAGGTCGGCTCGTACCCGCGCTCGCGGCAGCGCGCCACGGTGCGCCCCAACCCTTCCGCAAAGCGCCGCCATGCCTCGTCGTCCAGGCCCACGCTAGGGTCGAGCGCCGCCCGCCCGGGATATCGCCGGCGGGTCGGCGAGCCGGCGTCGGCCAGGGTCGGCTTGGGCGGCGGGAACATCCCCTTGGCGCTGTCGAACAGGTCAAGCAGCGCGTCGAGATCGCCGAGGGCCGGGCCGAGCGTGTCCGGCTCGCTGAAGGGCAGCTCGAGGTACCCGCCCGCCAGGCCAACGCCGCGTTCGCGCAGCCGTGCCGGCAGCGTTTCGGTGGTCCCGAGGTAGCCCACGGGGCCGAGGTCAATGCCCGTGTATCCGGCCCCGGCCACCCAGTCGAGCAGTGTGAGCGGCTCGGGCACGTGCGGATCAACGCCGACCGTGATCTCAAAGGCCCCATAGCTCACTGGGGCATTGGCCACCACGATCGCCTCGGTCCCGGCGCCGACGCGCGCCGTCTCCCCGCCCGGGGGATCGGCGGCGCGTACGTCCGCTCCGCCGCTCACGCCGGCCTCGCCACCGGCGCTCACGGCGACCCTCCGGCACCTGCGGGCGCCGCCGCGCCGTCGCCGAGCCGACCCGCCTGCTCCATATGCACCCTGGCGATCGCCTCGCACAGACGGACGTCGGCCAGGCCATCCGTGCCGGAGGTCCGCGCCTCCCGGCCGCTGGCGATGCACTCGGAGAACTCCACCAGCTCGCGCTTGAACGCCTCCTCGTAGGAGACGGTCTCTTCGCGCGCCCAGCTGTGCCCCGTCCCCGGCTCGCCGCCCTCGACGACCAGTCGGCTGGGCATGCTGGCCAGGAACGGCGAGGGGAGCCGCAACGTCAGGCGTCGATCGGGAGAAAGGAAAGCGAACTCCTGCTGGTAGCGGGCAATCCCGGGCAGATCGACCCAAGAGAGGTGGCATTCGACCGCGCCGAAGCGCAGGTTGATGGCCACGCACCGCGCCGACAGCTGGGCATGGTTGATCTCGGTGGGTTCGCCCAGCACGCCGCGCAGCGCGTTCAGCTCGTGGACGAGGTTGTCTAAGAGGATCCAGCGGTAGTGCGAGCGCGTCGCGGAGTCGGCGTCCCCAAGGGCCTCATCGACGGCACGCTCGTCGGCCGCCTGGAGCGCTTCGAGCACGTCGGCCGGCGGCGGCCGAGTTGGAATCAACGGCAGGTGGGCGACGTAGGGAGCGAGCGGAGACTCGAGCGTCGTGACACGCACCAGACGCAGATCGAGCAACTCCTCGGTCAGCTCGGCGAGCCGCTCATAGGCGGGGTCGTAGCGCTTCATCGTGCCGACCATGAGCACGACGCCCGTGCGCTGGGCGGCCTCGAGCATTGACGCTCCGGCCCGGGCCGAGAGCGCCATCGGCTTCTCGGTGAACACGTGCCGGCCCGCCTCGGCAGCCGCGATGGCGATTGGCGCGTGATCGCCCGAGGTCAGGACCAGCACCGCGTCGATGTCCTCTCGGAGCAGGTCGCGCCAGCTCGTATGCACCCGCGGGACGCCGTAGCGCCGGGCACACGCCTCCGCCACCGGCCGGGCGAGATCGCACAGCGCAGTGACCTCGAACCGGTCCGAGAGCTCGGTCAGGTAGGGCAGGTGCATGACCTGCGCGATCAACCCACAGCCGACGACGCCCACGCGTGTGCGTTTGGGCAAGGCTCCTCCTTCTGGAACGTTCCACCGACCCTAGCCCGGCCGGTAAAACGTGTCAAGGGCGCCTTGACCGCGCGGTCGAGCGCCGCGCGACGAGCGCGGGGCGAAGGCGGCGCTGCACCGGCGGTCCACCGTCACCGCGCTCGACACGGTCGACCAGCAGCTCGACCGCCTGGGCGGCCAGCTCGTCCATCGGTTGCGCGACCGTAGTTAGCCCGAGCCGTGAGAGCGCCCCGATTGCGATGCCGTCAAACCCGACGATCGAGATGTCGTCTGGAACAGCCAGACCGCGCCCCTCGAGCAGCTCGATGAGACGGATCGCCCGGTAGTCGCTGTCGGCGACGAACGCTGTGGGGGGGGAGGCTGCGGCCAGCACTGGCTCGAGCGCAGCGTCGTCGTGCTCTGACTCATCGAGCGCAACGATCCACCCGGCTCGTGGCGTAAGGCGGTGGTCGCGCATCGCGTGGGCAAAGGCGTGGGCTCGTGCCGTCCGCGTACTCGCTTCCATGATCGGGTCAACCGCGTGAGCGATCCGTACGTGGCCGAGGCCGGCGAGGTGCTCGACGGCCAGATAGAGGCCCAAGTCGTCGTCGGTGGCAACGCAGTTCGCACCATCGGCCCAGCAGCTCACCATGAGCACGGGCACGTGTGAGCCCAGCAGCAGCGCGAGCACTCCCTGATCACCGCTGAAGTCCAGAAGGGCGATGCCGTCCACCCTTTGCTCGAGCAGCGCCTCAATCCGCGAAGATTCGCGTTCGACGTGTCCACCGGTGTTGCACACGAGCGTGGTGTATCCGCGCGCCGAGGCGCCGTGCTCGATCCGCTTCACGAGCTCAGCGTGAAACGCGTTCCCGAGGTCGCCGACGACGACACCAAGCAGATGCGTCCGCTGGAGGACAAGGTTGCGGGCGGCGGCGTTGGGGCGGTAGCCGAGCGTCTGCATCGCCCGCATGACATCCGCCTGGGTGGCCGCCGCGACGCTGCCCCGTCCTCGCAAGACATTCGAAACTGTGGATTTCGAGACCCCACTGAGCGCGGCAACGTCGTTGATCGTCGGGCGCCGGAGCTCGGTCAGCTTCGGTTTGCGACTACTCTGCGCGCCCTGGACGGCGGGTTTCATCGTCGCGGCGGAGCGGTTGAGTTGCGCACCACGAGCTTCGACGCGAGCGTCACACGCCGCGGTGGCGCCGACACCGCGCTCCCCTGAACCCGGTCGAGCAGGAGTTCGAGCCCGCGCGCCGCCAGCTCCGTGCGCGGCTGGGCGATCGTGGTCAAGCCGATCCTGGCGTGCGCCCCGACATCGATACCGTCGAATCCCACGACCGACACGTCATCGGGCACGCGCACCCCAACCGCCTCCAGAGCATCGATCAGCCGCAAGGCGAGCATGTCGTTGTCTGTGGTCAGACCCGTGGGCCCATCGCCGTTCAGCATCAGCCCGCGCAGACGTCGTGCTGCCAGGGCGTCGTGCTGCCACGTCTGGCTGTCGAGAACACACGCCTCGAGCCCAAGTGCTCGCATGGCGCGCTCGTGGCCCGCGCGCCGCGCCGCCCGCGTCGTTTCCTCCACGAACTCGCCGCCGCTCACGTGGGCGATCGCGCGATGCCCGAGCGAGTAGAGGTGCTCGACGGCGATACCCACACCGGCGACGTCGTCGACTGCCACGCAATCGGCGCGCGCGTCCGCGCCGCTCACGACGACCACAGGCATGCCCGCCCCTCGCAGCTCCTCGAGCACGCGGGCGTCGCCGCTGAACTGCAGCAGCACTACCCCCACGACAGCCCGCTCCAGCAGCGTCTCGACACGGTGGCGCTCCAGCGCCAGATCGGTCTGGGTGTTGCAGATGATGGTCGTGAGCGAGCGCTCGAAGGCCGCGGACTCCATGAGCTTGACGAGCTCCGCGTAGAACGAGTTGGCAAGGTCGCCCACCACCACGCCGATCGCGTTAGCGCGGCGACGCACCAGGTCGCGCGCAAGCGCGTTGGGGCGGTAGCCGAGCGCCTGGATCGCGTCGAGCACGCGCTTGCGGGTGGCCTCCGACATGCGTCCGCTGCCGCGGATGACGTTCGACACGGTCGACTTTGAGACGCCGCTGCGGTTCGCCACATCGATGATCGTCGGACGTCGGGAGTCCCGGCGCGGGCGCGCCGGTTGGAAGGAGCCCTGGGTCATCGCGAGCGGTTGTCGAACCGCGAGGAGCGACGATAGTGCGCGAGCCCTGACACGGTCAAGCGACCCGCGCGGCGAACAAGGCCTCGCGCCAGATTCCCACCCGCCGCGACTTGACAACGCCGAGCCGTTTGAGGAAGGTTCCCGCCAGCGGTGGAACCTTCCACCGAATCGGTCCCGTCATGAGGATTGCTCTGCTCACCGATGCGCTCGAGTCCTGGCGTCAGGACGAGGCGTTCGCCTGGTGTGCCGCGCGCGGGATCACCGCGCTCGAGCTCGGCGTGGGCGGATACTCGCCGGCCCCGCACCTCGACCTCCAGCTGCTCCTGGCGGGCGCGGCCGCACGGTCGGCTCTGGCCAAGCGCCTCGAGGACCACAGCCTCGAAGTGGTGGCGCTGAACGCTTCGGGCAATCCGTTGCACCCAGACCCGGCGGTCGCCAGCGCGCACGACCGAGCGCTGCGAGGGGCGCTCGAGCTGGCCGCAGCGCTCGAGATCCCGCGCGTGGTGGCCATGAGCGGCTGTCCCGGCGGTCCGGGAGGCGGGCGCTGGCCGGTGTTCGCCGGCGGCGCGTGGCTTCCGGATATGGAAGGGCTGTTCGACGAGCAGTGGCGAAGCGCGATCGAGCCTTACTGGCGCGGGCTGTCCACTTGGGCTGATGACCACGCACCCGGCGTGGATATCTGCCTCGAGCTACATCCGGGCACGTCCGTCTACAACTTCGCCTCCTTCGACCTCCTCGCCGGCCTGGTTGGTGGCAACGTCAAGGTGAATCTCGACCCGAGCCATTTTTGGTGGCAGGGAATCGATCCGGTCGCCACGATCCGCGCGCTCGGGGATGCCGTCGGCTTCGTGCACGGCAAGGACACGCTGATCCATCCCGATCGGATCGCGTTGCACGGGGTGCTCGACTTCCGCTGGCCGGCGGATGGCGAGACAATGCCCTGGCACTTCTGCGCCGTTGGGCGTGGGCGACCGGTCGACGAGTGGCGTGAGCTGATCGAGGCGCTGGAGGCGGTCGGCTACGACGGGCCGATCTCGATCGAGCACGAAGATCCTAGCCTCAGCCCCGAGGCGGGGATCGAGGCGTCGCTGGAGGGACTCAAGGCGGCGATGCAAGCAGGAGCGCTAAGACATGCCGGGCGCTGAGGCGACGAAGCGCGGATGACCGTCGAATACCGTGGAGTGTCGAAGACGTTCGGCTCGACGCAGGCCCTCGCGCCGCTGGACGTCACCGTGCCCGACGGCAAGTTCCTGGCCATGCTCGGGCCCTCCGGCTGTGGTAAGACGACAGCCTTGCGGCTGCTCGCCGGCCTCGAGCAGCCTACGAACGGCAGCATCCTCATCGGCGGCCGGGATGTGACGAAGCTCGAGCCGCGCCATCGCGACGTGGCCATGGTGTTCCAGAGCTATGCGCTCTATCCGCACAAGAACGTGGCCGACAACATCGCGTACCCGTTGCGTCTGCGCCGCGGCAGCTCCGCCGAGCGAGACGAGCGCGTGCGCAAGGTGGCAGAGCTGCTCGGCATCGCCGAGCTCCTGAAGCGAGCGCCGCGACAGTTGTCGGGTGGGCAGCGTCAGCGGGTGGCCCTGGCGCGGGCCATCGTGCGCCACCCCCAGGCGTTTCTCATGGACGAGCCCCTCTCGAACCTCGACGCGCAGCTGCGCCTGCAGATGCGGGGCGAGATCAAGCGCCTGCAACGGGAGCTCGGCGTGACCACGGTGTATGTAACCCATGACCAGATCGAGGCCATGACGATGGCCGACCTGATCGCGGTGATGCGCGACGGGCGCCTTCAGCAGCTGGCCCCGGCGGCCGAGATCTACGCCAACCCGAGCAATCTGTTCGTGGCGCGCTTCTGTGGCTCTCCGCCGATGAACGTGGTCGAAGGGGAGATCGCTGACGGCACGTTCCGCCATCCTGGCGGCACGATTTCGCTACCCGCCGCGGCGGCCCGTGGCCGGGTGATGCTCGGTTTTCGGCCCGAGCACGCCGAGTTAGTACCCCCCGGCACGTCCGACGCGCTCGAGGGCGAGGTGTACGTCGTCGAGCCGTTGGGCAACGAGACGCTCGTCAGCGTGCGCACGAGCAGCGCCCTCTTGAACGTGCGAGCCGATGCCGGCTTTGACCGGCCAGTCGGGGAGCCGTGCCTGGTGAGACCCGCGAGCGGCCGCGTCCATCTATTCGACTGCGAATCCGAAGAGGCGCTGGCCCGTTCAAGCGCGCCCGCCGCCGCCCCGGCCGACCGGCCGGCGACGGCAGACATCTAACAGGAGGAGGGAGAATGCCCATGAATGACAGTGCCGCAACTCGCCGAGACGCTTCGACCCGGGACAGACACCTAACCCGCCGGACTTTCATCGAACGCGGTGCGGCCGGCGCGACAGGGGTCCTGGGGGCGAGCTTCCTAGCCGCCTGTGGCAGTTCGAGCTCCTCCAAGAGCTCTGGCTCGGGAGGCAGCTCGGGCGGCTCGATCACGATCGGCTCCTTCCAGGACAACGCGATGGCCCCGTTCCGGGACACCTTCATCAAGCGCTTCGCAAAAGAGACCGGAATCCAGGTCAAATACAACGAGACCAGCTATGACGCCTGGTATCAGAACGCCAAGAACGACGGCCTGAACAAGACCGGCGCGTACGACATCTATGTCATGGACGACAACTGGGTTCCCGAATTCGCCGCCGGAAAGATCATCAAGAGCCTCGACGAGGTGGGCTTCAAGGCGAACGCCGACATCCTCCCGAAGGGCCTCAACCAGGGCTACTGGCCGCCCAAGGAAGGCGCCCGGCTGAAGGCCTTCCAGAACGCCACGCCGGCGCTCTACGCGGTCGTGATCATCGACGACGTCGAGATCCTCTACTACAACAAGGATCAGTTCCCGAACGCGCCTCAGACCTGGGACGACATCTTTAGCGCGATGAAAGCCAAGGCCAAGCCGCCGAACTTGTACGGCTGGTCCCCCCGTGGGGTCAAGGGCAATCCGATCATGCAGACCTACCTCCCGCTGCTGAACGCCTACGGCGGCGAGTTCGTGCGCTCGGACTGGTCACCCGGCTTCACCGGCCCCGAGGGCGTCGCCGCGCTGGAGCGGCTGTTCAGCTTCATCCCATACATGCCGAGCGGGGTGGCCGAGTTCGACACCGACCAAGAGGTGCAGGTGATGCTCCAGGGCAAGTGCATGGCGCTCACCGAGTACACAGGCCTGGTGCACCGGGTCGACGACCCCAGCTCGTCGCAGGTGGTGGGCAAGATCGACATGGCGGCCACGCCTGCCCAGGTGAAGAGCGGGCCGGCCATCGGCACCTTCATCTGCGGCATCGCCTCCGGCGCCCCGAACACGGCCGGCGCGGTGAAGTTCCTCGAGTGGTTCACCTCGAGCAAGGTGCAGATCGACTTCGCCCGCGACGGGGGCAGCGCGGCGGTCACGAAGTCGGCGCTCGAGGATCCCGCGGCTACCTCGAAGTACCGCTGGCTGCCCGCGATCAAAGACGCGGTCAACAACTCGGTGCCTAAGCCCAAGACCCCGGATGAGCCGAAGTTCGAGGACATCCTCGGGACGCAGCTCAACGAAGCGCTGGTGGAGGCTATTTCGGCCAAGAGCGGCTATACGGCGATCGCCCAGAAGCACCTGACCAATGCCGGCAACCAGATGACGGCCTTTATCAAGCAACAGGGGACGTACTTCTAAGAGATCCGGAGCGAGTTAGTGGCGACTCCGACGGTGGCCGCCCACGGACGTGGGCGTCGAGGCAGCGACCTGTGGGCGCGGCTGACGGCCAGCCCCTTGATCCTGCTGACGCCCGCGGCCGTGGCCCTCGCCGCCGTCGCTTTGTACCCACTGATCTACGGGATCCGGGCCAGCTTCACGAAGTATCGCTACGGACTCGATCTCGGCTCGGCCGGGACGACCAACTACAGCCAGGTCTTCCACGATTCGACGTTCTGGACGGCGATGGCCACCACCGGCAAGTACGTCGGGCTGGCGGTGGCGATCGAGACGTTGCTCGGGCTCGGGCTGGCGCTGCTGGTCTCCAACCAGATCCGCTTCAGCCGCTTCTTCCGCGTCGGGCTGATCTTGCCGATGACGGTGGCGCCAGTGGTGGTTGGTGTGATCTGGCGTCTCATGTACGCGTCTGACATCGGCGTCGTCGCCCCGCTGTCCTCGGCGCTCGGCCTGGGCAACCTCGACGTCCTCGCCAACCCGGGCAGCGCCTTCCTAGGCGTGGTCGCGGTAGACGTTTGGGAGTGGACCCCGCTGCTGTTCCTGATCATCCTGGCCGGCCTGCAGTCGCTCCCGCAGGAGCCGCTCGAGGCCGCGCGTGTCGACGGCGCCGGACCCATCCGCCTGTTCTTCGACCACACGTTGCCGCTGCTGCGCCCGGTTCTGATGGTGGCCGTTGTGCTCCGGGTTATCGACGCCGTCGGCACTTTCGATCAAATCTACGTGCTCACCAAGGGAGGGCCGGGGGTGTCGACCCAGCTCGTGAGCACCTACTCGTACAACACCGCCTTCCTGTTTACCCAGTACGGCACCGCCATGGCTATGGTGGTGGCGCTGCTCGTGCTGGTCGTCCTGCTCACGATCGTGGCCATCCGCTTCATGCGCACCGCCGCGATGAGGACCGCGTCGTGACGCGCACGCGGGCGCTCTCAGCCGCCCGGCTCGGCGCGCTCACGCTCGCGCTGGTAGTCGCCCTGTTTCCGTTCTGGTGGATGCTCGTCACCTCGCTGAAGCTGCCGGTCGACATCTTCAGCGGGGTGTCGCTGCTGCCTCAGCGCCCCACTGGGGACAACTACAGCCGGTTGTTCGGCGCCTACCACTTCGGCCAGTTCCTCATCAACAGCCTGATCGTGGTCACGGTGGCCGTGGCGGTGAGCCTCGTGCTGGGAACGCTGGCGGCCTACGGGCTGGCTCGCTTCCGCCTGCGCTTCGGCCTGAACCGCTCGGCGCTCGTAGCTGCGCTGCTGGTGCGCGCGCTGCCGCCGATCCTGCTGTCGATCCCGCTGTACCTGACGCTCAGCAAGTACGGACTGCTGAATACCCGGCTCGGCCTGATCATCGTCTACGGCGGCCTCAACGTCAGCTTCGTGATCTGGATGATGCAGAGCTTCCTCGAGGAGATTCCCCGCGACATCGAGGAAGCGGCGATGGTGGACGGCGACTCACGGCTGCGCGCACTACGCCGGGTGGTGCTCCCGCTCGCCGCACCGGGGTTGGCCGCCACGGCGATCTTCAGCGTGATTACCACCTATAACGACTTCTTGCTGGCGCTCACGCTGACCTCGACGCCGAGCGCGCAGACCGTGCCAGTGGGCGTCTCGACGCTGATCGGCAAGATCCAGATCGAATGGGGGCCGATGGCCGCGGCCGGTGTGGTCGGCGCGGTGCCTATCATGCTGTTCGCCATCGTCGTCCAGCGGCATTTCGTGCGCGGTCTTACCTTCGGCGCCGTGAAGTGAGCGGGCGAGGCGCCGGGGCTGGCGGTCGAGAGGGCTCGCGTGAGCGACGGGATGATCTGGACGCCGCGAGCCGATTCGATGCCCTATGGCGGTCTGAAGGGCTCGGGATCGGCCAGGGGGTCCGCGCTCCGCCGTGCCGGAGATGACCGAACTGAAGACCGTGGTGAGCCACGGGCTTTCCTGAAGCGAGGACAGTGTGTCCACCATTCGCCTGACCACCGCCCAAGCCATCGTGCTCTATCTGTCCGCCCAGCGCTCCGAGCGCGACGGGCGCGAGCGCCGTCTGATCCCCGGCATCTTTGGCATCTTCGGCCACGGCAATGTGGCCGGGATTGGCCAGGCGCTCGAGGAGCACGGCGAGGGCCTCACGTACTTGCAGGCCCGCAACGAGCAGGCGATGGTCCACGCAGCCGTTGCCTTCGCCAAGGCCTCCCGCCGGACGGCGACCCTGGCCTGCACGAGCTCGATCGGTCCTGGGGCCAGCAACATGCTGACCGGTGCCGCGCTGGCCACCATCAACCGCCTCCCGGTATTGCTGCTTCCGGCCGACACCTACGCCACCCGCCGCCAGGGACCGGTGCTGCAGCAGCTCGAACATCCGCTCGGCGGCGATGTGAGCGTCAACGACGCCTTCCGCCCGCTCGCGCGCTTCTTCGACCGCATCGCCCGGCCCGAGCAACTGCTCACCGCCCTGCCCGAGGCGATGCGCGTGCTCACCAGTCCCGACGAGGTCGGCGCCGTGGTGCTTGCGCTGCACCAGGACGTGCAGACAGAGGCCTACGCCTTCCCCGCGCGCTTCTTCGCGCCGCGCACGTGGTCGCTACGCCGCGCCGCCCCCCAACCGGGCGCGATCGAGGCGGTGGCCGACTTGCTGGCCGGCGCGCAACGTCCGCTCATCATCGCCGGCGGGGGCGTCATCTACAGCGAGGCCGAGGCCGAGCTCGAGGCGCTGGCCGATGCCCACGGCATCTTGGTGGCGGAGACGTTCGGAGGCAAGGGCGCGGTGCGCGAACCCGCCTGGTGGGGTCTCGGCGGACTCGGGCTCGAGGGAAATCCCGCCTGCAACGAGCTCGCCCGGGGGGCTGACGCGATCGTGTGCGTGGGCACGCGACTGACCGACTTCGCCACCGCCTCCCAGTCGATCTTTCAGCACCCCGAGGTGCGCTTCGCCGCGATCAACGTCAACGATCGCGACGCCCATAAGCAGAACGGCATCCCTGTGGTCGCCGACGCGCGCGAGGCGCTGCAGGCCCTGGCAGCGGCGCTCCGGGCGCGGGGAGTGCAACCATCGGAAACCTATCGCAGCGAGGTCGTCGAGCGGCGAGACCGCTGGGAGCTCGAGCGCGATGAGGCGCTGCACGGCGCCCACGAGCTGGGGATGACCCAGGGGCGCCTGATCGGGGTGATGCAGGACTCCGCGAGGCCTGGAGACACGATCATCGCCGCGGCCGGCGGTCCCCCGGGCGACTTGCTCAAGGTCTGGGACGCGACCGGCGAGCGCCGCTGCCACCTGGAGTTCGGCTACTCGTGCATGGGCTACGAGCTACCCGCGGCGCTCGGCGTGCGGCTCGCGCAGCGTGACGGCGAGGTCGTCTCATTCATTGGCGACGGCACGTTCCTGATGAATCCCACCGAGATCGTGACCGCCGTGCAGGAGGGTCTGAAGATCACCGTGGTCATCTCAGAGAACCACGGCTTTCAGGTCATCCGCCGCCTGCAGATGCTGCGCGCCGGGCACGAGTTCGGCAACGAGTTCCGTGCGCGCGCCGGCGACGGCGACTCGCGCGCGGGCGACGGCGGCCCGCACGGGTCGCTGGCCGGCGGGCGTCTGGCGGGCGACTACCTCCGCTTGGACCTGGTCAAGGTCGCCGAGGGGCTGGGTGCCACGGCGTTTCGCGTCCGCACCCCGGAGGAGGCCCATGCCGCTCTCACTCGCGCCCGCGCGACTACGGGCCCGGTGGTCATCGTCGCCGAGACAGTCCCCCATGCCGATCTGCCGGGAGCTGGCGTGTGGTGGGACGTGGCGCCCTCCGAAACCTCGGGCGACGAGATCGTGAGCAAGCTGCGCGCCGAGTACGAGGCCGACCGGGAGCGGCTGCAGCGCTGGTACGGATGAACTGGGCGCCGATGAAGCAGCGGCCCGCTGAGGGCCGACAGAATCTCAGCCGACGATCTCGCCCACGGCCTCGGCGAAGGCGCCCAGCCCTTCATCCAGGTCCTCGCGCGCGATGACCAGTGGTGGGGCGATCTCGATCGCTGTGCCGTTGTTGCTGACCAGCACGCCGCGGTCCCGGGTGCGCCGCACGATGGCTTTCAGCACCTCGGGGGCGAGAGGCTCGCGCGTGGCGCGATCGGCGGTGAAGTCGACGGCGATCCACAGCCCGCAACCCCGCACCTCTCCCACCGCGTCGAGCCGCTCGAGCTCGCGCAGCGTGGCCAGAGCGTGCGCGCCCTCTTCCGCGGCCCGATGCCGGAGCCCCTCGCGCTCGTAGATGTCGATCGCGGTCAGCGCAGCGACCGCGGCGCCCGGGTGCCCGCCATAGGTATGGATGTCGGGGTAGCCGTCTAGGGCATCGCGGATCTCCCGGCTGGCGATCGTTGCCGCGAGGGGCATGTAGCCAGCCGTCAGCGCCTTCGCCATGGTCATGATGTCCGGTTCTATGCCCCAATGGTCGACCGCGAACCACTCGCCGGTGCGCCCAAATCCGGTCACTACCTCGTCCGCGATGAAGACGACGTCGTGCTTCCTGCAGATCTCGCGGACCCGCTGCAGATAGCCGGCGGGCGGGATCTGCACACCGTTGGCCTGGGGGATCGGCTCGAGGATGAACGCCGACACCAGCTCGGGGCCCTCGTGAAGGATGTGCTGCTCGAGGTATTCCGCACAGCGCAGCGCGCAGCTCTCGTCGCACTCGTGGCTCCACCCGAACGGGCAGCGGTAGGAAGTTGGCGCGGGGACGCGCGAGAAGCCGGGCACGGTCGGCTCCATCGGCCGCCGAACGCCCAGCCAATCGCTGGCCGCCGTGGCGCCACCGGCGGCCCCGTGGTAGTCGTTCCAGCGCGCGATGACCTTATACGCGCGAGGCTTGTAGCCGCGCGCCTGGTGATAGAAGCGAGCCAGCTTGAAGGCGACTTCGTTTGCTTCCGAGCCGCTGCTGACGAACACGGTAGCGGTCAGTTGACCCGGGGTGAGTCCGGCGAGCCGCTCCGCCAGCTCGATCGTGACGTCGGCCTGCGAGTGCGCGGTCCCACCGTAGTGCAGCCGGCGAAGTTGCTCGTAGACGGCGCGCGCGATGCGCTCCTCGCCGTACCCAAGCGCCGACGCGCGTGAGACCGTGCTCATCAGGTCGAGGTACTCATCACCTTCCACCGTGCGGACGCGCACGCCCTCGCCCTCGCTGAGCAGCTGGGGGAAGCCCTCGGCGATCTGTAGGCGCGACAGCTGCGGCCAGATGTAGTGCTCGGCCGCGGCGCAACGAACGTGCAGTGCCGCCGGCCGCGTCTGCGCCTGCTCGGTGCCCACGCTCGCCTGCCTTTAGTAGACCGGGTTACCAGCGGCAAGGATTCCACGCTCGTGCCGGGACTGTCAAGACCCGCCGACAGCTCGCTCAGGGCGTGAGCACAACCTTCAGCGCCTCGTCACGCTGGGCCAGCTCGAGCGCGGCCTGGGCCTGCTCGAGCTGCATTCGGTGGGAGACGAAGCGATCGAGCGGCAGGCGATCGAGGTTGCGGGCCAACAGCTCCATCGCTGGTCGATAGGACTCGGCCGTCTCGCCGCCGATGCCGAGCACGCTGACACTCTTAGCGCAGATGTCGGCGTTCGGGTTGATGTTGACCGGGCCCATGTCGACGAACGCGCCCGCCTCCACCACCGTGCCGCCAACCCGCACCATGCGCAGGCTGGCTACGAACGTCTCCGGCACGCCGCTGCAGTCCAGCACGATGTCCGCCCCTCGGCCCCCAGTGGCTTCGTGCACGCGGGCGAGGAGCTCCTCGCCCGCGAGCTTGTCGGCGTCGAGGACAAGGTCGGCGCCGAAATCGCCGGCGCGGGCCAGGCGTGAGGGCAGCCGGTCGATGGCGATGATGCGCCCGGCGCCCATCAGCCGGGCCTTGATCAGGTGACACATGCCGAGCGGGCCAACGCCGAATACGACTACGGTCTCGGCGAACGTGTCGTTCAACCGCCGCGCACGCTCGAAGCCGTGAGTTACCGCCATCGGCTCCGTCATCACCGCGACGTGGTCGGGCAGCTCGTCGGGCACCCGGAAGAGCCGCGTTCCGGGCAGCAAATACATGTACTCGCTCCAGCCGCCAAACAGGTGGGGCGGGGCAGCGCAACCGAGGCTGTTCCCGTAGTCCTCCAGGCGCTCGCACATATAGTACGGCTGGCCACTCTGGCAGTACCAGCAGCGCCCGCAGCTGACGTTCGCTCCCGGCACCACACGGTCACCGGGAACTAGCGGCCGGCCTTCACTGTCCCGCACTCCCCCGCCGGTCGCGGCTACCCGCCCAACGTTCTCGTGCCCGCAGATCAGCGGGTACTCGATCTGGCGCTCGTGGGGGGTTCCGGCGTACTGCAACACCTCGCCGCGGAACGTGTGCTTGTCGGTCCCGCAGATGCCGGACATCGCCATTTCCAGCACCACCGCGCCTGGGCCAGGATCGAGGAGCGGGAAGCGGCGCAGCTCGATTCGGCCTGGCTGTGTCATCACCGCCGCCCGGACCTGCGTGCTCACGAGAAGCTCTCCACGCCGAGCGTACGTTCCATCATGGGTGGTGTATCCGCTGGGGGGCGGCCCGTCAAGGGGCGCGGCCGGCCGGCGTTCTGTCCTGCGCCTCGCAGACAATGTCGACGCATGTCGCCAATCGACGACGAAGAGACAAGGAGAGTCCGGGTGGCAAGCCCCACGAGAAGGCCTTGCAGGTATGGGCTGATATCGCTTGTGTGTATGTCGTTGCTGTTAGTGGCCTGCGGGCAATCGGTGATCCTGGAAGTGCCAGCCGAGCGAGTGATATCAAAGTTCGTTTTCCAGCAGACCGGCATTCGGGCGACTCACGTCCGCTGCCCGTCAGGCGTTCCGGCCAAGGCGGGAGGCAGGTTCCAGTGTCACTTCACGGCTCCGGACGGCAGGTACATCGCGTACATGCTGATCAAAGGAGTGGACGGACAGCGCGTCGACTACTTCATTCGAACGCTGAAGACCAGATAGACGTGTCTGGCGGGGATGGCACAGCCACGCGGTCCCGAAGGGACTGCACCTGCGAGCCGACGTCAGTCGCACAGTAATAGCGTCGTGCCCAGCTCGGCCGCCAGGCCCCGACCGCCCTGACGCATCACGACGTCGTGGTTCCAAGAGAAGGCCGGGCGTGCGAGCGGTCCAAACACGTTCATCCACGGCTTCGTCGTACGAACGCGCCAGTCGTACACGACTGCCACGCCGTCGCCTTTGTATAACCGCCAGGTGCCCACGCCTTCGAGCTCTCCAGACGCGTGTCCATACGTCGTCAGGAACTCATACTCGGCCAGGCGCGCACCTCGGTTGATCTGTTTCCTCCGCCACCAAACACTAGCGTCGCCGTTTCGAGCGATCACCTCAGCTGGTCTGATGCGGCGCGCTCAGCCGGCCTTCTCGGCTGAAGCTAGGCCGCGCCGAGCGAACGTGACCAGCACGACGGCCGCCACGGCCAGTCCGACGAACGCGATCCCCACCTTGACCGGTGATCCGGCCAGGAGCCCTCGGCCTGCCTCGAGTACCGCGGTTACTGGGTTGAGGTTGGCGACGTCATGGATCCAGCCCGTGAGCAATGAGAGCGGGACATAGACCGGTGCGAGGAACAGGAGGATGAAAACGGGCATTTGGATCAGCGCTCCCGCCTGCTCGGTACGCAGGAACATCGCCACCCCGCACGCCCACAGCGCGGCCACAAGGTTCATGGCCACACCCAGGCCGAGCAGGCCAAACAGCTGAATCCCGTTGCCGTCGACGTTCATGCCGGCGATGAGCGCGGCGATCGTCACGACGGTCCCGGTGAGCAGCCAGCGCAACAGGGCGCCGAGCGTGTAGCCGGCGATGATTCCGCTGCGCCGCGGGGCCCCCAGAAGCAGTCGCCGAGCGAAGCCGGAATCGAAATCACGGGCGATCGCGAACCCCGTAAACACGCCGCCGAACGCCGCCGACTGTAGAAATACGAATACGAACTGGAAGGAGGTGTAGCCAGGCTGATAGTGGAAGTTCGGCACGTCGCTGATCCGCGACAGGCCACCCGCGAAGGCGATCAGGAAGAACAGAGGGAACACGATCGAGGGGACTAGGACCGCCGGGTTGACGAGCGTGTTGTGGATCGATCGCCAGGCGACGCCGCGGACGACGTAGAGGAAGCGAGTCATGTCCTGCCAAGCCTCGTCTTCATTGCTGACTGCGAGAGGCCCAGCGAGATCACCAGGAGTGCACCCGCGAACCCGAACCCCAGCGCCAGCGCCTGCGCATCCCAACCAGTGATAACTAGGCTGCGCAGCGCCTCGAGGAGGTAAGACACTGGGTTATATGTCGCGATATCCCGAAACCAGGTCGCCTTGATGAGGTTGCGCGGCAGGCTCGACGAGCTGAGAAAGATCGTCACGAACAGGAGCGGGAAGATCCCCTGGACGGCCTCGCCCGTGCCGAACCGCAACGCCAGGAGGCCGCCCAGGCTGGCGAACGCGAACGAGATCACGATCGAAAGCGCAAGTAGCACGAATGCGCCGCCGACGCCGCTGGCGAATGAGACGCCGCTGGCCAGCCCGACCAGCAGGTAAACGACTGCCTGGACGATCCCTAGCACCAGCGCGCCGCCCAGTTGCCCGACCAGGAGCGCCTGACCTCGTATGGGCGTCATCGCCAGCCGATTGAGGAAGCCGCTTTCGATGTCTCGGGCGAGATCGACACCTGCAGTGATCGACACGAACATCGCGCCTTGGACAAAGGGCATCGCGATCAGGAAGTCGCGGTAGTTGGCGGTGGGGAAGCCCGGGATACGAGTCGCGGGACTGAGCGCCGAACCGTTTATCGCGAACAGGATCAACGGGAAGATCATCGGAAAAATCATCAGCGCGCGTTGGCGCACGGTTCGAACGACCGCGCGGTGCGCTACGGCGAAAATCTGCTCCGCGAGGCTCGCGCCTGGGGCTGAGTTCCCAGCTCCCTGAGCGCCAAGGTTGAGCTCAGCGACCACGTCGCCGCCGTCCGCGTCTGCTCGCTTCCACTGGCGCCTCAGCAACGGCGCCATCTCCTGATCCCTCGAGCTTGCGACCGGTCTTGGCCAGGAACACGTCGTCGAGCGAGGGCTGATGTAGCTGCAGGGTTTGAACCCGTAGCTCAGCCCGATCGAGAATTCGGACGATCTCGGCCAGCTCGGCCTCGCCGCCCGGCAACTGCACGGTGACACTCCCGCGACCGTTGTGTCGCATCTCGCCAAATCCCGAGAGCAGCTCGCCCAGCCGGTCTCCATCTTCTGGATCGCTCGGCGTCACTTCGACGCTTGGGCTGCCGATCTCGGCTTTGAGCGCGGCCGGGGTTCCTTCCGCCACGATCCGGCCGTGGTCGATGATCCCGATCCGATCGGCGAGTAGGTCGGCCTCCTCGAGATACTGGGTGGTGAGGAACACCGTCCTGCGCTCGTCGTGTGCAAGTCGTGCTACCTCCTCCCACAGCGCGGAACGACTTTGGGGGTCAAGGCCAGTGGTCGGCTCGTCCAGAAACAGGATCTTCGGCGAGTGCACCAGTGCCAGAGCGAGATCCAGGCGCCGCTTCATGCCGCCCGAGTAACCACCGACGCGGCGGTCCGACGCCTCGGTCAGCCCGACACGCTCGAGCAGCTCCTGGGCACGGCGCCGTCGGTCGGCCGCGGGAAGCCCCTGAAGCGTGGCCTGGAGGATGAGATGCTCACGACCCGTCAAGATCGCGTCCAGCGCCGCCTCCTGCAGCGCTGCGCCGATGGTCGCTCGTACCTGGGCGCCCTCACGAACGATGTCGTACCCACCGACGGTGGCGTGCCCGCTGGTTGGTGGCAGCAACGTGGTCAGCATCAACACGGTCGTTGACTTGCCGGCGCCGTTGGGTCCGAGGAAGCCGTAGATCTCTCCCTCGGACACCGCCAGGTCGATCCCGTCAACGGCCCGCGGTCCCTTTCGAAACTCCCGGACCAAGTTCTCCACTTCAATTGCGGGGTGTCCGATCACCTCTGGCAATCTAGCAAAAAGTTGAGGTTGCCAACGATCGAGATACTCAATAGAATCGGACGCAGATGGAGACGACGGTGGTGGAGAGTCAGGAGGCGCAGTCATCGGCAGCTGAGGCGTGGGCGCTGCTGCGTACGCTTTTTGGACAGCACCGACGGCGATTTCTCATCGCTGCATCCGAGCTTGAGCTGCACGCAGCCCAGGCCGGAGCGCTGCTCCACCTCGCCGCGCCTCTGCCGATGAACGAACTCGCGGCGCGCCTGAGCTGCGATAACTCAAACGTGACGGGCTTAATCGACCGGCTAGAAGTGCGGGGGCTTGTCACACGCCAGCCTAGCTCGGACGATCGTCGCGTCAAGCACCTCGTACTGACTGAGGCGGGACGACGAGTGCGGGAACGCATGCTCGCCCGCGTCGGGCAACCCACGCGAGGCTTCCTGCAGCTATCCGCTGCCGAGCACCGTCAGCTAGGAGACCTCCTGCGCCGGGTGCTGGAGGAGGAGGCCACGCCGTAAGTGGCGCCAGACGCTCCGGCATCAGCTTCTCGCCGTGGCGGTTCGGTGTCGGACAGGCGCTCGTGAACAGGCGCTCGTGAACCACGTCTCACGAGGCTATAACTCCGGTGAGCAGACGCGACCTGCACTTGGAGTGTGAGGCGCTGCGCCTGGAATCTCGGACTGGATCAGCCCCGAATCCCGTGCCAGGAGGCAACCCGGATTTTCCGCGCCCCGCGGTGGCCCGATAGGCGAATGAAACGGACCGCGAGGTCGTCGGCCGTGGTCGTCTCGTGCAATGCGCCGAGTGGGTTGACGCGCACCTCGATCTTGTAAAGGCCGTTCGGCACGTTGGTGATGTCGAACGCCTGACCCGCGACCCACTGCTGGTAGGTGTCACCCCAGCCCACGGGGAGCTGCTCGCGGAGCCAGATCGCGTTAGGCGAGTACAAGTCGCACACGCTGCCGCCGAAGCCGGGGCCTAGAAACGGATTCATGGCGCCTTGGGCGCCCGGCACGGTGAGATCGACCGAGTTCGTCGGGGCGATGCAGAAGGATTGCTTCTGGCTGCGCAGAGCTTGGCCGGTCGGGCCGACCAGGGTGTAAGAAGCGAGCTGCCGCAGATGCCAGTGGTGATGGCCGCGCTCGCTGTCGTAGAACATCGTTCCCGCTGGGGCGTTGCCGACGACTTTGCCGGAGGAGTCGAAGAAGTACTCGTAGGCATCCATCACGTTGCTATTCGGGCGGCGAAAGCCGTCGATCGAGAATGGCGCGGGGCCGGCGTTCCAGATGGTCGCGCTGAACGTCAGCAATTCGTGCCGGCTGGCTCGGCGGACTCTGATCGCCCAGGCCGGGGCCGCCACCAGGTTGGGGAGCGTCGACGGATCTGGCTGCGTGACGGTCGCGGCTGATAACGGACGGGCCAGATGGTCCACGGCCGGCTGAGCAAGCTGAATGCGCCTCGAAGGGCGCCGCGTGCGCGTGGCGAGCACCTGCACCTTGAGCTTGACCGACGCCTGCTGGGGGGGGATGGCGAACAGTCGCTGGTAGGGCAGCGTGATGCTCACAAGCGCCGTATACCGTCCCGGCTTGAGGTTGATCCCGCCCGGAGGCAGGTGCTTCAACACGCCCGGCGGGAGCACCGGCACGGCCGCCCCAGGACCGCCAGACCCCCCCGGCGGGAACACGCCAAACCCCCCCGGCGGGAACCCCGGGATCGTGCTGATAGCCGGCGCCACCGCCCAGCCAGAGTCAATTCCCCACACGATCCCGCGCACGAACGGAAACGTCGAAGCCGAGAAGCAATCACTCGGGTAGGTCTGGTTGAGCGGCCCGCTGGCATCGACTCGCGCGCTCTCGCCGTTCGGGCAGAAGGTCACCAGCCGCCGGACGGCGATGCGGCCGCGGGAGTCAAAAAAGCGCACGCTGAGGAATCGCTTAAGTCCGCCCGAGGAATCGATCATGGCTGCGGGCACGGGCCGCAGCAACGCCCCAGTCGCGGAGTCGATCTGCGATGCGCTCCAGGCCCCGTAGTTGGGCCTTCGCACGTCAATCTGGAAGTTGCCACCAACCGAGGCAACCCAGAGTCCAAGGTCGGCCCCCCCGACGCGAAGCGTAAGCTGCGTCACGGTCGCACGATGCTCGGAGCCGAACAACCGCACGGACGGGGGTGGACCGGCCGCCGCTGGAGCCGCGAATGCCACGAGGCCCGACACAACGACACCAATGAGTGTCAGGACGAGCTTCGGCATCGCTTGGCGGCCGAACCGAGGCGACGAGCCGGGACCTCGCGCGAGTAACGGCTCTACCGCAGGCGTACGTCGCTCCGGTCCAACCGAGCCCTTCAGCCTCATCGAGCCCATCGCTTCCTCCCGGTCCCGCTCGTCCTAAGACGAGTCAAACATAGAAAACACGCGCGCACCCTAAACCAGAGAGACCCCGCTCGCAACGGCCATCCACAGCGGCCAGGCCCAGGTAGTTGTTGGAGCAAAGGTTCAGCACCGTGCGTCCGCCGGCCAGACGCACGTGCGCTGCCTGCGGCGAGTCGAACACTCGCTCTCCCTTCAGCAAGTCACCGGACTCGAGCAGTCGTAGCTCGTCGCGCAGGTCCTGTCGAACCGCGTCAAGCGTCATGCCGCCTCCCAGTCCAGGATCACCTTGCCCACTAGGCCGCTTTCAGCGGCAGCGATCGCCTCCTCGTAGCAGTGGAACGGGAACCGGTGGGTGATGGTAGGCGCAACGTCCAGACCCGACTGCCGATCTCCCGCAGGCTCCCGTGCTCGACATGGCCATGCAGAACCGGGTCAGATCAAAGTCTCCGCGAAAGCCGGTCTGGCTCAGTCGGCTCTGGCATCGAGACGACTGGAATGCAGCTCGAGCGGCCGGGCTGTCAGACGGCCGCTTCGGACGGCGGCGACGCCCAAGCGGCAGTCCGAGCGGAGGACCGTGTGGCGGCGAAGCAGGCACGATCGGACGCCGGCCATGGACTGACTGTTGCTTCCGTCCCAGCGACAAGCAGGTCCAGCCCTACGGTTCCGCTCCTGGGTCTGCGGGCGCGCCGATGGCGAGTTCAGGTAGTCAGCTCCCGCAGGCCGCTGTGCAGTCCCCCGACGAGCGGGCTAGAACCGCTCTTGGTTGTAAATGCAGTCCCCCGACGAGCGGGCTAGAACCGCTCTTGGTTGTAAATGTCGAGAAGCTCGGGCGGTTGTGACTGCGTGAGCCCTACCTCGTTGAGGATCGGACCCAGCTTCTCGCCGAACGCCTCGAACTGCCCGTTGGAGGCCCAGATCTCGCTCACCTTCAGCTGACCTTCCGTTCCAAAGCAGGTGTGGTACTCAAGGCCGTCGGGAGGCCAATGACCTGCGTCATTGAGGCGACGCTTGATGTCGTTGTACTTGTCGGCGGTCAAGGACTCGGGTGAAAAGCGGACCAAAATACTCATCGCGGCATCCTTACGGTCGGGAACCCTTCAAGCAGCCACCCTACCTCCGCCAGGGGCGACAGACAAGTGTTTGGCACCCCACGCGACCAGGTTCGGGGAGAGGGATCGAACGTCACCTATCAACGCCTCGGGGCGGGGAGACCGCCGTATGGCAATCGCCAAAAGCACAAGTCGGTCGGTCCATCGAGCGCCGCAGACTTCCGGAATGCCGCTCGAGCGGCCGGGCTGTCAGACGGCCGCTTCGGACGGCGACGCCCAAGCGGCAGTCCGAGCGGAGGACCGCGTCAGCGGCATCGGAGGCACCTGTGAACGCCGGTCATGACCGGGTAACCGACCGAGTCGGTCCACCCACACTGCCGCCGCGCCGCGCCGAGCAGCATCGGCGCGTGACGCGACGCGATGGGCGATCAGCTACCGCGCGACCGTGACGCGTAGGTACGTCGCTGAGATGGAGGTCGGCGCGTTGGGGCCGTTGACGTTGTGCTCGACGACCAGCGCGTCAACGTCGTTCTGGATCTCTGCCCCGCGGCCATTGGCGCGGGCCGCTTCGAACGCGTTCATGGTTGGTCCGTAGTAGTCGCGTAGGGTCGCGGCGAACTCCTGCGGCTCACCCGGGTAGTCGAACGCGTACGTCGCCCGTTCGAACGAGACCTGCCCCTCGGGCACGCCGGCAGCCACGTATCGCTCGGTCACCTGCTCCTCGACCCCCCACAACATCGGGCTGACGAACCCCTCGGGCGGCGGCGCGTAGGAAGCGGTGATCTTCAGGAGCTGCCCGACGAACGTCGGGTCGTTCGGAATCCAGTTGCCCATCACGATCCGGCCGCCGGCCGGGTGACCCGGACGACCTCCTTGGCGACGTCGTAAGGACGCGGCGCGAACATCGCACCGAAGATGCTGACAACGAGGTCGAAGCTGTCATCTGCGGGGTCTCGCAAATCTGTCGCGTCCCCCTCCTGGAACCTGCAATTGGTGATACCGAGGCTTCGCACCCGCTCGTTCCCGGCCTCGACGAGGTTCCTCGCGATGTCGACCCCGAGCACGTTGGCGCCGAGCTGCGCGGAGGGTAGAGCTGTCGTGCCGTCTCCGCAGCCGAGGTCGAGAACGTCGAGCCCGGCGGCAACGCCGATCTGCTTCACCAGTGCCTCCCCGCTCTCCCGCATAGACGCTGCTATCCGGGTGAAGTCGCCCTTCTCCCACAGCGCCTTGTTCGGATTAGTTGCGGTGGTGCCCTCAGCACTCATGGTCTCGCTCCTCACTGGCGCAGTTGCCCACTACTAGGCCGCCTCACGGCCTCCGACAGTTCGGTCGCGGGTCAGTCTGAATTAGCAAACGTAAATCCAACTCAGGCCCAAGTCGGTGAGAGCTGTGCGGAGGATGCTCCGGGCTTTGCCTCACTGAAGCCGTCGGGACACGAAACCCAAGTTCTCCAAAGGCCTCCTGAGCCGGTCTCCGAGTGTAGGTGTAGCCGTTGGGGCTGAATGTGATCGCGGAGCTTCTGCAGCTCGCGTTGGGTCTGCGCGTTGGGTTGCCTGTCAACGCGTAGCGTAGGTTCGGGCATCGGACCGGTGGTCCCATATGCGAGCCGATCAGTGCCTGCAAGCTACTCGAGCTGCCAAAGCTCGTCTCTCTCGACGCCTTCCGGCGCTCTGTGGCGGGTGGGTGGAGGATGCGCGATGACGTGGTCGCCCTGCAAGACACACCTGCCCCACGCAACACGCCGGCGCGGCGTCGACGCGTACGCTTCGAAGCCGGATGCGCGCCAACATCTACGTCGACGCCTTCAACGTCTACTACGGCTGCCTGAAGGGAACGTCGTGCAAATGGTTGGACTATCGATGCGCTGTGCTGTCGGCTGTTCCCCGCGACGAGATCCATCGGATCCGGTACTTCACCGCCCGCGTGAGGCCGCGACTTGACGATCCCGAGCAGCCGCAGCGGCAGCAGGCGTATCTGCGGGCGTTGGAGACGATTCCGCACCTGACGGTTCACCATGGCCGGTATTTGACTCACAAGACGCGGATGCCGTTGGCACGCCCGCGTCCAGGGGTCAAGACGGTCGAGGTCATCAAAACCGAGGAGGAGGGCTCCGACGTCAATCTGGCGTCCTATCTGCTCCTTGATACGTTTCGCAAGGACTGCGAGGTCGCAATCGTGATCTCCAACGATTCAGACCTGAAAGAGCCAATCGAGTTGGCCCAGAACGAACTGGGGATGACCGTCGGCGTGGTCAACCCGCACCCGGCCAGCCGGCGAAGCCGCGCGCTGCGCCCGACGTTCTTCAAGCAGTTGCGCCCGACGACGCTGTCGGCATGCCAGTTTCCGGTCCAGATGAGGGACGCTCGGGGAGTGATCCACAAGCCCGCGAGCTGGTGATTGTGGCCGCTTAAATCGCAAGGGCCCGCCAGAGCGGGCCCTGCACCCAGCCGCCGAGGCGACTGGGGGATGCACGAATGATAGCTCCTGGAATGCGGGAAATGCAATGTGGCCCAGAATCGGCCATGAATCTCCATCGATCACAACCGGGGTCAGCGTGCGAACCGCCTACACGCTGCAACCTCTGAGCCGGGTGTGTCTCGAACTCAGAAGTCGCGCCGACCAGCCAGGCGCTTGTCGGCCCCCGGGCGTGTGAGCTGGTAGAGCGCGATCCTCTGCGGCCCCGGGTTCGTTAGCTCAGCGCCGGGGCCGTGCGGGATCTCGAACCGCATGGCAAGTTCCACCCCGTCCTTGCTGAGTTGGTCGATCGCCCGCTCCAGGTCGCCCACTCGGTAGACCAGGACAGGCTGATCCCCCTCGAGATGCTCGGCTAGCAGGAGAGCTGGAGGGTCACGGTCCAACCGCACCATCGCCACGCGGGTGCCGAAGGCCTCGATCGCGAACACGAGCTCAGCGCCCAATCGGTGGCGGAAGTGCATCACGTCGGCGGCGACGTCACGGCTGGGCAGGTAAACGAAGTCGAGACGATCAAACATGGAGAGAGCGTACGTCGCCGCCCGGGCTCAAGGGTGGCGATCCCGTAGCCTGGGATGAGCCCGTGACTGTCGCTGGATTGCCTCAACGCGCCGATCCCGTGAGGCCACAGCTTCAAGCTGGGATCCGGCGAGGGCTCCCATTCGGGGTCGCGGTGTTCGCGATCGCGGTCTCCTTCGGGGTACTGGCGCGACCGGTGATGGGCTCGATCGCGCCGATCGTGATGTCGATCGTCGTGTTCTCTGGGGCAGCGCAGTTCGGGGCACTGGCGATCCTTGCCGCCGGCGGCGGAACCGGAGCTGCGATCGCTGCTGGGGTGCTGCTCAATTCCCGCTACCTAGCCATGGGCCTAGCGCTCGCCCCATCGCTACGAGGGCGTCCGCTGTCGCGCGCTGCGTTTGCCCTCGCCGTAGTTGACGCCTCTTGGGCGGCGGCGAGCAACAAAGATGGCACGTTCGACCCGTGGTACATGGTCGGAGCCACAGTGCCGCAGTACCCAGCATGGGTGCTCGGAACGGTTGTCGGAGTGCTTGCGGGTAGCGCCCTCGGCGATCCGCGCGCGCTCGGCCTGGACGCGTTGTTCCCGGCCTTCTTCGTCGGCCTCTTGTTCGAGGAGATGCGCGGGCGGCGGAAGCTGGCCGCGGCGGGCGGCGGTGCGGGGATTGCCCTCGCGCTGACACCGCTGGCGCCCCCAGGTCTACCCATCCTCGCAGCGGCAGTGGCGGCTCTTGCGGCGTCGAGGATGCGTCCGTAGCGGTGATCTGGATCACCGTCATCGCGCTCGCGCTCGCCACCGTGGCGCTGAAGCTCGCCGGGCCGCTATCCCTGGGCGGCCGAGCTCTGCCAGCAGGCGCGATGAGCGTCATCGAGCTGCTCGCTTCCGCGCTGCTGGCCGCGCTCGTCGTGGTCGAGACCTTCGGCAAGGGTCACTCGCTGACCCTCGACCCTCGCGCCCTTGGTGTCGCCTTTGCAGGGATTGCCTTGCTCAGGCGGGCGTCGATGACGGTCGCTGTGCTCGGGGCAGCGGTAGTGGCCGCTGTCGCCCGCGCGCTCCTAGGCTGAGGAGCCACGCTACGGCGTGCCACCGGCTCCCTCGAGGACCAAGTCGACGTTGGCGATCGCGACGCCGGCCGGATCCGAGGTTCGAAGCACCAGCGCGTTGGCGCCGTCGCGCAGGTTACCCAGCGAAACTGGCATCGCGGCGGTTTCTGACCCGTATGTCGCCTGGTTGCCGAATGGCCAGCGAAACCGCAGCGCGCGGTGGTGGTTGAGCGAGTAGGTGATGGTCTGGCGATTCTCGGCCCAGTAAGTGAACTCCAGCAGCGCTCCCGCTGCATGACCGAGCCGCACGACCCGCGGGATCGTCAGCTTCAGGGTGCCGCCGCCGGGGATGTAGTAGCCGATGTTGTAGGTCGGCAGGCCGTTCTCGCCAGCGGCTCCACGGCGGGTGGATCGAGCACATCGAACCCGAGGTCGCGCGGGAGAAGCGGCCCGCCTCCAGGCGCCGCCAAGCACTGGTCGGCCGATGAACCGCCCAGCATCGCGTAACGTCGGGCGTCTCGCAAGGACTATGTGGAAACACCCCGGGTGCCACGCGGTACCAGGAGGCGCAATGTTCGAAGGAGAACGAATGGATTCTGAGGTCTACGACGTAATCGTGATCGGAGCGGGTCCCGGCGGTGAGGTGCTAGCCGGCCGTCTGGGCGAGCGAGGGCATGAGGTCGCCCTCGTCGAGGCCGAGCTCGTCGGAGGCGAGTGCTCGTACTACGCGTGCATGCCTTCGAAGGCGCTGCTGCGGCCCGCGCAAGCGCTGGACGAGGTGCTGCGGGTACCGGGCGCCGCACAGGCAGTGAAGGGAGAACTCGACGTCGAGGCGGTGTTGGGCCGGCGCGACGAGGTCATCCACGGATTGCACGACTCCGCACAGTTGCCGTGGCTTGAAGAGCGCGGGGTCACGCTGCTCCGGGGCCACGCCCGGCTCGACGGAGAGAAGCGCGTCCGGGTCGGGGAACGAACCTACGAGGCCCGCCGTGCCGTCGTGGTTGCGGTCGGGAGTGCCGCGGCGCTGCCGCCGGTCCCAGGGCTGGCGGATGTCAGTCCGTGGACCAACCGCGAGATCACGACGACCGAGGAGGTCCCAGCTCGGCTGGTGATTCTCGGTGGTGGTGTCGTCGGTGTCGAGATGGCCGACGCGTTCATGACGCTCGGCTCGAAGGTCGTCGTGATCGAGGCCGGAGAACGCCTGATTGCCCGCGAGGAGCCGTTTGCCTCTGAGCTGATCCACAACGGACTGAGCGAACGGGGAGTCGACGTGCGCGTGGGGATATCGGCCCGACGAGTCACGCGCGAAGCTGACGGACAGGTCCGCGTCGAGCTCGCGGACGGCTCGGCCGTCGAGGGCGACAAGATTCTCGTGGCCACCGGCCGTCGCCCCCGGACGGAGGACCTTGGTGTCGAGACCGTCGGCCTGAAACCGGGCCAGTTCATCGAGGTTGACGAACACTTGCAGGTCCCCGGGGAGCCGTGGCTGTACGCGATCGGCGACGCCAACGGCCGATCCCTGCTGACCCACGTCGCGAAGTACCAGGCGCGCTTCCTATCCGACCTGTTGGACGGGAGTCGCGGCCAAGGGATGGCGGACAACGGCGGGCCCCCGCGGGTGATCTTCACCGAGCCGCAGGTCGCCGCCGTTGGCCTCACGTTGCAGCAGGCGATCGACCGGGGCATCGACGCGCACGCGTACGACGCCCCCAGCGCCGGCACGGCGGGCGCCAGCTTCTACGGGCGGGGTACGCCCGGAACCTCGCGGATCGTCGTGGACGAGCAGCAAGGCTTGCTCGTGGGGGCAACGTTCACCGGCTCCGATGTGGCCGAGTGGCTGCACGCGGCTACGGTCGCGATCGCCGGCCGAGTTCCCGTCGCTCTGCTCGCCGACGCGATCCCCGCGTTTCCGACCCGTAGCGAGATCTGGCTCTCGCTGCTGGAGAGTCGCGAGACCGAGCTGGCGGCCATCAGCGCATCTCACGACTAACGGGTGCCGATCTGAAGCGAACGAGGACCGGAGGCATTCCTTGACAGCCAACACGGAGGGGCGGTGAAGCGGGATCTGACCCTGCTCCTCCTGCGCCTGTTCTCAGGCGGAGTGTTCGTCATCTTCGGCTTGGGCAAGTTCGTCAATCACGCCTCGGAGCTGGCCTCGTTCAAGACGTACGGTCTTCCTGCGCCCGCGGCCGCGGTCGTGGTGGTCGGGGTGATCGAGATCGTCGGCGGCGCTCTGCTGATCGCCGGCGAGTACGTCAAGCCTGCGGCCCTCGTGCTCGCCGGCGACATGATCGTCGCGATCCTTGTGTCGGGCATTGCGAAAGGAGAGATCATCAGCCTGACACTCGCCCCGGCGGAGTTGGTGGTGATGCTCCTGCTTCTACGCAGCGGACCCGGCCGACTGGTCGCCGGTCCGATCGCCCGTCGCCATTCGGGCTAGCCAGGAAGTGAGTGCCACGCCCGAGCAACGCGACCTGTTCTTTCCGCGAGCGAGCCAGTACGACCGCGCGTGGGTGGAGGCGAACTCCCGTGGGGAGAACGTGTTGCAGTTCGTCGAGTCGCTGACCGAGGTGCTCGCGCTCGAGCCCGGGATGCGCGTGCTTGACCTCGATTGCCGTCCGAGCGGCTCCTCGCCGATCCGGTCGACTTGGGGTGGCGCGACGTCGGCCCAGCCTAGGTTGGGGCGCCTAGGTCAGCGCCGGCGCCTCCGGCAGGCTTGCCAGAGCCGACTGCAAGTCGCTCTCAGAGAACTCGGGGTCTTGGAGCTTGCCGCCCAGGTATGCGTCGTATGCGCTGAGGTCGAAATGACCGTGGCCGCAAAGACCGAAGAGGATGACGCGAGCCTCGCCGGCGTCTCGCGCATACTCCGCCTCGTCGATGACCGCCCGAATTGCGTGTGCGGGCTCGGGCGCGGGGATGATCCCTTCCGAGCGCGCGAAACGCACCGCCGCCTCGAATGTGTCGTTCTGCAGATACGCACGCGGCTCGACCAGCCCGGCCCTGACCAGGCCGCAGACGAGCGGTGAGTCACCGTGGTATCGCAGGCCCCCGGCGTGCACTGGAGGCGGGACGAAGTCGTGCCCCAGCGTGTACATCGGCATCAGTGGCGTCAGCCCGACCGTATCGCCGAAGTCGTACGCGTAGACGCCACGGGTCAGCGTCGGACAGGCCGCCGGCTCGGCGGCGATAAAGTGGGTCTTGGCACCGTCCCGCATCACGCGCCGCAGGAACGGGATCGTCAGGCCGCCGAAGTTCGAGCCGCCGCCGACGCACCCCACGACAATGTCGGGTTCCTCGCCGGCCATCTCCATCTGCGCCATCGCTTCCTGCCCAATGACGGTTTGATGTAGCAACACGTGGTTGAGGACCGATCCGAGGGAGTAGTTCGTATCGGGACTCTGGGCCGCCACCTCGACCGCCTCGGAGATAGCGATGCCGAGGGAGCCGGTCGGATGCTCCCGCTGCGAACGACCGCTCTCTGTGAGCTCCGAAGGCGAGCGATGGACTGTCGCCCCCCACACCTCCATCATCGAGCGCCGGTACGGCTTCTGGTCGTAGCTTGACCCGACCATCCATACCTCGCACTCAAGCCCGAAGAGCCGACACGCGAAGGACAGCGCCGACCCCCACTGGCCGGCGCCGGTCTCGGTCGTGAGCTTTCTGATGCCGGCAGCGGCGTTCTCGTATGCCTGTGCTACTGCGGTGTTTGGCTTGTGCGAGCCGGCGGGGGAGACGCCCTCGTACTTGTAGTAGATGTGCGCAGGGGTGTCGAGCTCACGCTCGAGTCGCCGCGCACGATAAAGGGGCGTTGGACGCCAGAGCTTGTATGCGTCACGAACCGGTTCGGGGATCTCGATCTCGGGCTCGGCCGAGACCTCCTGCAAGATCAGGCTCATAGGGAACAGCGGCGCGAGGTCGTCGGGTCCGGCCGGCTCCTTCGTGCCCGGGTGAAGTGGCGGCGGCGCGTCGCCAGGGAGATCCGCCATCAGGTTGACCCAGTGGGTCGGGATGTCCTGCTCGCCGAGCATGAACTTCACCGTCTCACTCATTCGCCTCTCCTTCGCTTGATCGGCGTTTGATCTTACGGGAGGGCGGCGGCCCCCCGCCGGGCGCGAGGAGGGCTTCAGGAGGTTGTCCTGGAGCGTCGCTTGCCGGCGCTTGAGACGCGTGTCAGTTCGCGTTATCGATCGTCGGATGAATACTCGAATGTCGTCTCGTAGGCGCAGCGTCCCTGGACCGAGAACACCAACGGACTGGCGTCGACATCGATTGAGTCGCTGAAGAGCTCGCGCCCGTGGCGATGGTGACCTGGAATCACGCAGGTCACCGTCTCCTGGTCGGGCACGGGCTGGCGCACACGGACCTCCACCTTCCCGCCCGCTCTGAACCAGCCTCGTCCAGGGGTGTGGTCGATCTCGATCTCGAGCGCCTCAACGCGCAGCAGGTTCGCATCTTTGAAGACCCACGGGAATTGCTTGCACGGGGTCCCGCCAAGGCGGCCGGTGAAGATGTCGGCAATCGCCTGGCGCTGCGGCTCGTCACCGCGCAAGTCCACAAACAAAGCGAAGGTCCAGGGCGAACCGGGCTCGTCGTCGTGGTAGCGAGTAGCCATCACCACTTTCATATCGGCCAGCTCCGTGTCGCCCGCGCGCCCCTCCGTGATGATCCACGAGAGCGCGCCGAGGCACTCCCCGTAGGTTGACCGGCCGCCGGATCTCCCCGCGATCCGCCGACATGGACAGATCGCCTCACAGTTACAGGCCTCCAGGTAGCTACCAGAAATTTGCCAGGCAACCGTGTTCATCGCCTGATTCTCCGGGCAAGCCGGCGGCCCGTCAAGCGGCCGCGGCGCTCGCGTCAATTCCGGCGCAGCTCGTGGCCAGATGGGGTGCTACCGCATCCCGTTCATTGCGTGCATGGCGCTGTGGGAGCCGCTGGGGACGACGAGGCCGGGAACGGCATCGGGTGCGACGAGGACCCCGATCGCGAGCGCGAGCAGAAGCGCCGCTGTGCCCCAAGTCGCGACACGGCGCCACGGAAGCGTTTTCTCGAGTGCGATCAGTGCCGCAACGAACGCCATCCATGTGAGACTCATCACCCCGAGCGCGAACAGTGCGGCCATCAGCGTCCAACAGCAGCCCATGCACCAGCCAGCATGTCGTGAACCCATCTCCAGGGCGCCCAACCGCCCGTGGTGCCAAGTCCCCAGCAGGAATCCCACAGGGCTTCGGCACTTCGACAGACAAACGTCCTTGAGCGGCGTTAGCTCGTAGAGCGCGGCGGCAGCCAGCACGCCTGCGGCGAACCAACGCCCGCCGCCGCGCCAGGCCAGGTCGCCGCCGAAGAGGATGCTGCCGAGCTCAAACAGGGCGTACGAGCCCAGGCCTGCCGCGCCCCACACGAGCAGATAGCCACTCGTAAACAGGAGGGCGCGGTCAGGCTCGCGCTGGCGGGTCATTCTCGCGTAGAGCGCAACCGTCGGCGCGAGCGACGGGAACATCATCGCCGCCATCATCACGACCCAGACACCGCAGAACCACCCGAGTGCGCCGAGATCGGTGCCTGGCCCGGCATCCATCCCCGCCATGCGGTCCGCTGTTGACCACCACGCCAGAGCGGCCAACGCGAGCAGCAGCACGACGAGACCCAGCCGCGCCCGCACGGCAGCGAATGCGGCGGCGAGCTCGCCCTGAGGCGAGCGGGCGTCGGCGATCGCACTGAACACGCCGAGACGCCAGTTCTCGTCGGTCATTATCTTCGGAGTATCCGCGATGGCTTCCACTACGTGTCGCCTCCTCATGTGGCCATGGCATTCCTCAGCGGGTGAGGGCGCCAGCGCGGGCGGCTTGCTCTACAGGTCATGCGGTTGTCGGCAAGGTCATAGGACTTGGTATGGCTCCACGTCTGCGCGGACTGCTTGCTCGTAGCCTTGTCGGGTGTAGAGGGCAAACGACAGCACGGCAACCGATTCCGGCTACCGGCGATCGCGCTTTCGGCCGCAACGCTGCGGGGTGGCGTCGGGTCGGACGGCTAGGATCGTTGCGATGCGTGCCTGGCTGATCTGCATTTTGGGAGGCCTCGCCCTACTCGGGGCAGCCACCAGCGCCAGCTCAGCCCAGAAGGGCATGTGCCAGCGGCGCGTGGATCGTGCTCATGTAGTTCGCGCGACGGGCGGCGGAAGCCTCGTTCACAGGCGCGCCGCCCATCGTGTGGAGCTCGTGTTGCTTCACGTCAGTCGATCTGCCCTGCGTCTCGCTATCGCAGGGCACGGTTCGTGCCGAGTAGATCTCGCTGGCTTCGAGCAGCGCTGGAAGAGCGGTCGCTACCAGCTCCATGCCCGTCTACGGAGCGCGGGCGGAAGCTGGGAGATTCGCGTCGGCTTCGTGCACTACGACGCGGCTCGACACCTTCTCCGCGTCCGCGGGCGCGTCGAGGACCACGAGGTCACTGGCCACCCGACGAACAGCTTCATCCCCAGTCAAGCGAACGACTCGACAGAGATCGTCTACGCGAGCACGTTCGTCCCGTTCGACTCAAGCTTCTAAGCGCGGAGAACGATGGCGGCGGGCCTGCAGCTCGGCGGCGACGGCATCGAGCGCATCCAGGGTAGGCGCGAGGAGGGGATGCCGACCGCCGGGTGGCAGCAGGGCGTAGACGTCGCGTTCGATCCTCACGTCGGCGATCGGCCGGAGTGCGAGGCCTGTGAATGGGTCGGCGAGGAGCTCTGGGACGAGGGTGACCGCGAGACCTCTCATGATCAGGGCTCGGATCGCCAGCTGGTCCCGGGTGATCGATACGAGGTTTGGCTCAAATCCGGCACTCCGGCAGGCGCGGACGATCAATCCGTCGGTCAGCGCCGCGGTCCAGTCTTCGTGGCTGAGGTCCGCGAGCCGTACTAGGGGCTCCCGGGCCAACGGGTGGTTGGGGGCCAGCGCGACCATGAACTGTTCGTGAAGCAACTGGTGGCGCTTAGTCCCGAGCGGGTCGTGTCGAGTGGCGCCCGTGTCCTCGTAGCCGACCGCCAGGTCCAGCTCACCTGAAGCCACTCGTAGCGAGAGCTCCTCGGATGTTCCCTCGTCGAATGTGACGCGGGTATCGGGGTGCTGGAGGCGTAGGCGCGCGATCGCAGCGGGCACGAAACCAGCGAGCGCGGTGGGCAAAGCTCCGATGCGCAGCCGCGTGCGGATGCCCTCCGCGGCTGAGGCGAGTTGCGACTCGGCGAGCCGGAAGCGCTCGGCGATCGCATCGGCGTGTTCAAGCAGGATCTCGCCCTCACCGGTCAGCCGTACTCCGCCCGGCCCGCGCTCGAGCAACCGGCAACCGATCTCGCGTTCAAGCTGCGCGACTTGGTTTGAGACCGAGGGTTGGGAGAGCGCGAGGTCGCGAGCGGCTCGGGAGAAGGAGCGCTGGTGCGCCACCGCGCGAAAGGTGAGGACACGCCGAGGATCCATAGCACCAAACTATACGACTACGAAAACGATTATTTGTAATTATGAGGGGCTGCATTCAAACTGATGGCAGTGATGCTCTCGATCGTTCATCTCCAGCGCAATGCCCGTCCGCGCTGCTCACCCCCAGGACCGTCTCAGTGAACACAGGATTTCCCGAATCGGACGCGCTCGCGGCCTTCGCCCGGGAGCGTCGGCGCCAGTGGCTGGCGAAGATCGCCTCCCGCCTGACGATGAAGCCTCGGGATACATTGCTCATGCCACGCTTGGACAACGTCGTGGCGGCGCTCGGCCGAGCGGCAGAACACGATGTCGGCCTGCAGCCAATCCCCCTCGAGTCGATCGTAGGTACCGTCGACCGTCGCAGCGGCGAATTCGACCGTCAGTTTCGTCCCACTTCCAGCCGGCTGCAAACCAGGTGGCAGAAGATATCCGTAGCCCGACGGCGCGGAGAGACGATGCCCCCGATCGACGTCTATCGCGTCGGCGATCTGCACTTCGTCACGGACGGCCATCATCGCGTCTCGGTGGCGCGCGCCCACGGCGACACGACGATCGACGCCCGCGTACGGGAGGTCCAGACGACCGTCGCCGCGAGGCACGAGTTGACGGTCTCTGATCTACGCCTTGCCCGCGAGGTTCCAAGCTGTTGGTGAAGTCCCTAACCACCGGCCCGCCGGCCTGCCACCGACGGAAGGCTCTCTAGAGCTCGTTGTCCAGTTCGCGACGCCTTAGAACTTGCTCGCGCTCACGCGCGGCTCGAACCTTGCGAGCTTGTTGGTGGGTCCGCTCGTTGCTTTGCGCGATTTCCTTTCGGAGATCGTTGAAGGCCGCCTCTGACGTCGATCGTCCTGGGCCTGGTTCTTGAGATCTCGACCCTGATTCTGCTTTCTGCTTCGGCATGTGCTGCACTCCTCGTCGCTCCGCTGGGAAGGCTGGACCACAGGAAGAATGCAAGAGCGTGGGCACTCAGGCGGTGGAACCTACATCCCTACTTTACTCGTCCCTTTCGCGCCGCCGGTACCTCACGGCCGGAGCGTTGCTGGGTCCCCCGCGCCTGAACGCCTCAAGCGCTCGATCAGATCATCGACCTCGCGGAGCCAGCTGTTTTCCCGCCCTCGGCCGTCTCGTCCCAAGCGTCGCGCAGTTCGCTCTCCGCGCGGATGCGCTGGAGAGCTTGCACCGCTTGGTCTATCTCTCAGTCGTGAGGCTGATGGGGGTGTGTCTGCACCCAGTCGCGCACGCGGTCCGGCAAACCATCGGGTGCGCAACCCGCACAGGAAGCGGATATCTCTGCGGCCGCGCTTGCCTCGCACGAGGCATCGAGCCCAAGGTAGTCAGCTTCGCCCAAAGCCGTGTCGAGCGCTGACGAGATAACCGCGCCCGGGTCAACGGCTTCCTCGAGAAGAGACTCGAGAGTTGCGGAGAACGAAAGGGGTCGTTCGGCGTGTCTCGATCATTCCTAGCGACTATGCCGCGTCGCTGATCAGTCCTATGGCGGTCGTGACGAGCTCCACGTTGTCTTGTGCGATTCGTCCGTCTGGCAGGAAAAGCGAATCCTCAAGGCCGACGCGCACATCATGTCCCGCAGCCGCACCGGCGGCCACGACGCTCCAGGTCGGCATGCCGTAGCCATGCCATAGCTGCGGAACTCCTTCCGGGACGAGCTCGGCGATCGCCCGCGCCTCCTCCACGCCGCCGTCGACCTCCACCAGCGCCCGCACGAGGCGGTGCGCAAACGGGCTGTGCGCGAGCTCGACCGCGTCGCGAGGAGAATCGAGACCGGCCTCGACGCCAATGCCAGCCTGCAAGGCGGCGCGGATGATCCCCGCCCACCCGAGCTCTGAGAGGTTCACCGACACGAAGTCGGGGGGAGTGCGCCATCGCTTGATCGCGGCCGCGCGCGCGAACGGGTCACGATCGATCGTCTCAGCCGTCGAGAGGCCGATCGGCAGACCAGGGGCAGCGGCGCGGATGGCCGCGACGCAGGCGTCACATGCGGCCGCGTCGAGGGTCTGGACACCACGAGCGTCGCGAGGATGCACATGTACCGCGAATGCTCCGGCGCGCCGCACCGCGGTAGCGTCAGCCGCGAGCTCAGCCGGGGTCAGTGGCACCGCTGGGTGCTCGGCTCGCGTGCGCCCGCCATTCAGGCACGCCTTCACGCGCACGGCAGCCAGCCGCTCCTAATCCTCGACCGCGCCACAGCCCGGCGATCGACTGCTGATACATGGCCGCTACCCGAAGGGCACATCCGAGGGGATGGTCGCAGCTCTACGTGGTTGGCCTTTGAGCACTTCTTCGAGCAGGGCCGTGAGGGTCTGAGCGTCCCGCGGTGCGAGGTGTCACCAAGGTCTTTTTCTGGGCGGGTCTTGAATGCGAGCGGCACGCCCAGGCGGGATGGGTGGGCTACCGCCCGAGGGCGCGCGCCATCGCAGCCAGGTGTTCTGGCGTGGACCCACAACATCCTCCGACGATCCTCGCTCCGCGTGCGGCGAGCTTTCCAACTTGCTCCGCAAATGAGTCGGGATCCTCGGGATACACCACGCTGCCGGCGACCACTTGTGGTACTCCGGCGTTCGGCTTAACCCACAGCGGACTGGACAGGCCTGCGTCGAGGAACTCCGAGACGAGCTGTGCCGTGTCAGCAAGCGAGCGCCCGCAGTTCGCGCCAAGAGCAGCGACGCCCAACGGCGCGACCGCCGTCGTCACATCAGCTGGGCTGAGACCCATCATCGTCTTCGTTCCCTGATCAAAGCTGAACGACAATCACCAGCGGTAGGTCTGTTGCGGCGCGGATCGCCTCCGCCGCCCACAGCGCCTCGTCCAACGCGAAGAAGGTCTCCAACACCAACAGGTCCACACCACCTTCTACAAGTGCACGCGCCTGCTCGCTAAACGCACCCACGCATGCATCCCGCGTCAGCGGCCCGAATGGCTCGACGAGCTGTCCGGTCGGACCCATTGACCCTGCTACGAGCGCCTCCTCGCCGACGGCCTCGCGCGCAATTTCGGCCGCCCGCGTGTTCAGCTCGCGCGCCTGGCCCGCGAGCGGACCGTCCTCGAGTCGCAGCGATGATCCACCAAAGGAGCAAGTCAGCACCAAGTCGCAGCCCGCTTGGACGAAGCGACAATGAAGGTTTCCGACTCGCTCTGGCTCGTCGAACACCCACTCCTCAGGGGCTACACCGGGCTCGATGCCCATGTCCTGATAGTTCGTCCCAGTGGCGCCGTCCGCTAGCAGCACGTCGCGACTTTCTAGGAGGTCGGCAAAGGAGCGCACCCAATCAACCCTATCCGCCGTCCGCATGATGACCTCATCCAACTCGCGACGTTTCCGCGGAGACGATATGTCGGTAAACAGCAGTCCCGCAATGCGAGCTTTGGTCTAGCTCGGTTTCTTCTTGACGCAGAGCGCGGCAAGGTCCATGCCGTAGAAGCCGAACGCCTGGCAGCCCATGCGGGCAGAGAAGAAGTCGTAGCTTGATAGGTTGCCGAACGCAACGAGGGGGGCGGCGTCGCGCGCCAGCGTTGCATCTAGACGGGCGTATGTGAGGTAGCGCTCGGCGCCGGTCAGCTGTGCCGCAGCGGCCAGTCGCGCGCGCCAGGCCGGGTCCTCGAACGTTGGGACGACCGTGCCCTCCCCGAGCAATGGATTGAGCATGGCCTGCGGGTCACGGTAGGGCGGGATCCACCCATCCCACCCCATGTCGAACGGCTCACCGGGTGTACCCAGCTTCGTGAACAGCTTCCCTGACGGGAAGGTCTTGACCTCAACTCGGAGGCCGATGGCCGCCAGATTCGTCTTGATGATCTGTGCCTGTTCTGGGCACGGCGAGACATTGCACGTGTAGAGAATCGCGGTCGCGCCCGCATGCCGTCTGGCCAGCTGCCGTGCCGTCACCACGTTCGGCGTGACCGGGTAGACGTGCAGGTCAGTATGCCCGGGGATGCCGGGCGGCAGGTAGTGGTCGGTGGCGTGTTCGGGAAGTGGCTGGAAGTAGTCGCCGAGGCGGGCCAGCGCGGCGCGGTCGATGGCATAGCTGACGGCCTGTCTGAGCCGCACGTCGGCGAACAGTGGACGGTGGGTGTTCAGAGCGAGGAAGTCCAGCTGGGGTCCCGGGTTGATGAAGAACTGCTGACGCCCCCGCTTGGCGGCTCGGTTTCCGGGGCCGTAGCGGGCGACGAGCGCTGTGGCTGCCGACCGCTCGAACACGCTGTTGATGGCGTAGTCGGCCCTGCCGGCCTGGACCTCGGCGATGGCGCGCCGGGCGGGAATTCCGACTGAAAGCTCGATCCGCGCCAACCGGTGCGGGCGGTCTCCGTGATAGTTGGGGTTGCGCGTGAGCACAACACCTTGCCCGGGCGTGTAGGCCGCGACTCGGTACGGGCCCGCGGAGGGGATCACTCTTACCCTGTTAGGGTCGGTCGGGGTGTCGGTGGGCACCGCGCAGAAGGCGGGCTCGGTGGTCCGCGCCGGGAGGTCGTCGGACGGCGCGGTCAGGCGGATCGTTAGCGTATTTCCCCGCGCGATGACGCCCCCTAAGTGAGTGGCCTTGCCGGCCATGTAGGCCTGGGCACCGGTGATGTCACGGAAGTCGTTGGCGACCGGGCTTTTCATTCTCGGATTCAGGCTCCGCTCGATCGAGTATTTGAACGTCTGGGCTGTCACCGGCTCGGTCGAGGGGGGCGAGAAGCGGAAGCCTTTGCGGATCGTGAAGGTGTAGCTCTTGCCGTCGGCTGAGCGTCTCGGCAGAGACTGCGCGACCTCGGGTACGAGCTGGGACCCTCCCGGACCTGCGGTGTCCGGGTAGTTGAGAAGCTTCGCGCAGGTCGCGTATAGCAGCTGCGCTGCCAGCGGATCGTTGGCCTGAGCCGGATCCAGGGAACTGGTGTCGTAAGGCGCGTCGAGCCGTGCCGTGCCCCCGCCTGCTGCCAGCTTCGCGGCCGGGATCGTCAGCGCGTCGACCGTTACCCACGCGCGGTCGCCGACGACGGTGATCGCCTGGGGGCTGCCACCCACGGCGATCGTCGCGACCGCTTTCGCGGTCTGCGGATCGATCCGGGTAACGGTTCCGTCGCCGCTGTTGGCAACCCACACCGAACCGGCACCGACGGCAACACCGGCCGGGGAACTACCGACTGGAATCGTCGCGGTGACCGCTCTCGTGCTGGGATCGATCCGCACGACCGAGTCATCGCCCGTATCCGCCACCCACACGCCGCCGTCGCCGACCGCGATGCCGCTCGGGCCATGGCCCACAGCCGTGGAGGTCACGACGCCGGTGGGGTCGATCCTAGTTACGTTGTTTGCTTCGTTGTCGGTCACCCACGGAGCATTCGCGCCGAGATCGATCCCCGTCGGGGCAGCGTTCGGATCGAGGCGCTGGACGACCCCTCCAGTCTGCGCGTCCAGACGGGTCAGCTCGCCCGAGGACGGCGCCACCCAGACCGTGGCACCTCTCGCCACGACCGCCCCCGGAGTGCCGGGAACGACGTTGCCGAGCCGGACGGTGTGGTCGATCACGTCGAACTGCGGATCGATGCGGCTGACCGAGACAAAGCTCTCAGTCGAGCTGGAGCCAACGACCCACACCGCCCCGCGGGCGGCCGCGATCCCGGTCGGAGGATCGCCCACCGGAATGTTCCGCAGCGTCTGAAGTGTCGTCGCGTCCACCCGCGAGATTGTCTGATCATCGCGGTTCGCGACCCACAGCGACCCGGCGCCGAACGCGATTGCGCCCGGGCGTGTTCCGACCGCGACCTGAGCCATGACACGGTTCGTGCGCGAGTCGATCGCCGCCACTGAGTTGGGCGCTGCCCGCAGCTCAACCCCGCCTCGACGCGTCAGCTCGACTATGACCGCCGCGATCCCCGCCGCGAGCAGAAGCGCGCCACCGGCGGCGATCAGTGTCCGTCCACGCGCAGAGCGTGAGCGATCGGAGAGCCTTGACGGCGGGCCCGCGACGGTAGCCGGATCGAGCGCCGGGTCCTGCGTGAGGATGCGCTGCTCGAGCGCTCGCAGCTCGGGCCCGGGCCGCAGCCCGAGCTCATTGTTCAGCGCCTGGCGACTGCGGTGATAAGCCTCGAGCGCGTCGGCATGGCGCCCGCTTCTGTAGAGGGTGAGCATCAGCTGTCCGAGGAGCCGTTCTCGGTGAGGGTGCCGGTTGACGAGTGACTCGAGCTCGCCGACCAATGCGCGGTGATGACCGAGCATGAGATCGCACTCGATGCGGTCCTCAAGCGCGCCCAGGCACGCCTCCTCCAGGCGCGCGATCTCGGCCTGAGCGAACGGCTCGTACGCCAGGTCGGCCAGCGGCTCGCCGCGCAACAGCGCAAACGCAGAGCCCAATAGCCGGCGGGCACCGGCGGCGTCACCAACGGCAAGCGCGTGGCGTGCGTCCCCGACCATCCCGTCGAAGCGCTCAACGTCGACCTGCCCCGGCGCCGTGGCCAGCAGATAGCCGCCACGGTGCGTTACCAGAACCCCGTTTCCGAGCGCCTTGCGCAGATGCGATACGTACCCCTGGAGCGTTTTAGCCGCCGTGGCGGGCGGCCGCTCGCCCCAAAGCTGATCGATCAAACGCTCGCTCGAGACCACCTCCCCGCGGTGCAATACCAGGACCGCTAGTAACGCCCGCTGCCGCGGACCTCCCAGTCCCACTGGCCTCTGCTGCTGGACCACTTCAAACGGTCCAAGCATGCGGAATTCAAGCACCCGCGGGCAACCTTACTACCGCGCGGACCGGCGGCCAAACCTCCCTTCCACCAAGTTTCAACCGCCTTCAACCGTTCGGCCACCGCCTCGGAGAAGGGTTCGCCGATCGGTCACAGCGAGTGATCGCCAACCGAGGAGGTTCTCGCATTGGTCCCAAGCGACCCCCAATCAATACGACGCTGACGCTGGCGTTGGCGCTCGGCGCCATTGTGCCCTCAGAGGTGCACGGGAGGCCCGCGCCGGCGCCCGCGTCTAGGCAGACGGTTGAGGTGATCCGCGTCTCTGCTCCCCGTGGCTTCGACTGGGCCGACGCCGGCATCGGCGCTGCCGGCGGTTTTGGAATATCGATGCTTGCCGTCGGGGGAGCGCTCGCCATCGCCGACACCCAACGCCGAGCACGCGTCAAGCAAGCAACTGGATGCGGCGTTGACAGCCGTTCAACCACCCGCCGGTGATTCTCAGTCGAGGACCGGCCTTCGATTCGATCCTCGCGATTGAGCTGAAATTGTCCACCACAGCAAAGGAGAAATCATGAAATCGAAATGGGTCCTGGCAGTTGTCGTCGGTGTGCTTGGTAGCGCGGTGTACGCCGGTGATGTGCTGGCGACATCGAGCTCGGGCTTGACGAGCACGGTCCTCGCGAAGTCCGTCTTCGGCCAGTTCAACCTGAACGGCCAGTCGGTCCCGCCCGGCACGTGGGAAGCCCGGATGAGGACGCACGGCGTGAGCGATGTCTACGTCGTCGACAACAAGCTCGCGCCGGGTGGTACCACTGGCTGGCACTCGCATCCGGGTCCAAGCCTGATCCTGGTCCTCACCGGCGCGGTCACGAACTACGACAGCAGCGAACCTCGATGCGCCCCCCACACATACACCGCAGGAGCTGGGTTTGTCGACGCGGGTGGCCAGGATGTGCACACGCTCAGGAACAACGGCACCGTCCCAGCGGAGACGATCGCCGTGCAGTTCCTCCCGAAAGATGCCACGCGGAAGATCAACCAACCAGAGCCCGCCGGCTGCTGAGAATCCCCGGCGTCCGCAAGCGGCGCGTCAAGAAAATTGCCTGGCACGCTCAACTCGGACGTTGCTACATCCCCCGCTCGAGGCCGCCGCGCTCATCGCGGCGGCGCGAGCGAGACCCAGCCAACCATCGTGCTCGACTTCGGATATGAACGACTACCGTCGTTCTGATCGGACGGCAAGGCGGCAGCCACGCGTTGGGGCTAATCTCGACAATTCGCCCGATGAGCACAACGCCGCTCCCGACTCCGCCGTTGCAACTGCTTCAGCGAACGGGGTTTCTGGGCCCAGGCGCCAGTGAGAGCTCGTATGACGAGATAGGCGCCGGGGGCCGCGAACTGATCCACACGATGCTTCCGGCGGACTGGAGCTGGGCCGGCAAACGCGTGCTCGACTTCGGCTGCGGAGTTGGCAAGGTGTTACGCCATTTCAGCTCAGAGGCAGCGATCGCCGAATTCACCGGATGCGATATCCACGCTCCGAGCGTCGATTGGGTCCAGCGCCATCTGTGCCCTCCGTTCCACGCGTTCCGATGCTCTGAGGAGCCCTCGCTGCCGCAGCTCGACGGCTACTTCGATCTGATCTACGCGATCAGCGTGTACACCCACTTGACGGATCGCTGGGCCGAGTGGCTTCTGGAACACCATCGCGTACTGGCCGAGGACGGGTTGCTGCTCGTCAGCTTCCTCGGTGAAGGAATGACCCGACCGCTGATCGGCGAGGAGTGGGACGAGGATCGGATCGGTATGAACTCGCTGTGGGCGGGGAAGCCCTGGGACGCCGGTGGACCCATCACTTTTCATTCCCCGTGGTGGCTGCGAGCACATTGGGGACGCGCCTTCGAGGTCGTTCGCATTTTGCCGCATACCGGCAACGAAGTCCCCGAGGGCCACGGTCTTATCCTTCTGCGGCGAAAGGCTGCCCAGCTGTCAGTCGAAGACCTCGAGCGACTCGAGCCCGGAGAAGAACGCGAGATCAAGGCGCTCGCCCACCAAACACAGCAGTTGCGACGTGAGACGTCGCTGCTGCGGGCTGAGAACGAGAAGCTCCGCCGTTCAGCCTGGCGGAGAGTGACCAAGCCTCTGCGAGCCGCCGGGAAAATCGTCAGCTCATCTGATCAAGTCCGTGGGCGGGGGTAATGACCCTTGCCTAGGGTTGCCCTAGGGGGAACGCTACGTCGCAGATAATCTGGTTCTCGTCGATTGCGTCCGGTTCTGCGAGGTAGACCTCTCGGCAGGACAGGCGGCTGCCCGGGCGACTGGCCACTTCGGGAGAGCAGCCAACGGCGTCGTAGGCCGCGAGGATGGCGGGGTAGGCCCACTGCGCCTTGGTGATGGTCGTGCAGGCCTCGTCATGAGCTGGTTCGGTGCGGATTCCTATGAGGTGGGAGGGCTGGACGTCGGCGGAGCAGCCGAGTGAAGCCTCGAGTGGTCCGTCGCCGTCTGCGTCGACGACGCCGTGGAAGATGAGGGTGAACGGACCGGTCGCATCGGCTCCGTCCAAGTGCTCGGCGAAGGCTGCCTTTGCCTCATAGACGAAGCCGTCGATTTCCGGCTGGTGGAGCCGGCGTTGAATGGACATGACGCGACGGGACGGGACGTGACGGGTGGCGATTGAGAACATGGGGTCGTCTCCTAGCTGCAGAGTCGTTCGGATATGACGGATGAGCAGCTTGCGGTTGACGTGTCGCCGCTCGATGTCGGCGAGGAGCCGCTCGAGC
>JALYZY010000167.1 GCA_030948665.1 Actinomycetota bacterium
TCTCCGGATCGCGCATCTCGCCGATCAGGATCACGTCGGGATCCTGGCGGAGCACCCTGCGCATCGCCCGCGAGAAGGAACCCGTATCCATGCCGACTTCGCGCTGGTTGATCACCGATTGCCGGTCTGTGTGCAGATACTCGATGGGGTCCTCGATCGTGACGATGTGCCGCGACTTGCTGGTGTTGATCTGGTCGATCATCGCTGCGAGCGTCGTGGACTTTCCCGACCCCGTAGTGCCGGTGAGCAGGATCAGCCCCCGCTCCTCGTCGGCGATCTCCTTGATCACCGCCGGAAGCTCCAGCTCGTCCACGGTTCGAACCGCGCAAGGGATGACGCGCGCGACGATCGAGATCCAGCCGCGCTGCCTGAACGCGTTGACCCGGAACCGGGCCACGTCCTCGATCGTGTAGGCGAAGTCGATCTCGTTCTCGCTTTCGAACTCCGCGATCTTTTCGGGAAGCCCGGCGAGCATCTCCTGCAGCGCTTCCTCGGTGTCAGCCGGCTTCAGCGGCTCGTAGGGCTCGATCGGCCCGAGATGACCGTGAATGCGTGCGAGAGGCGGCGAGGGCACCTTCAGATGGAGGTCTGAGCCCTCCTCGCTCACGACATACCGAAGCGCCCCTCCAAGGTCGAACATCCAACCCACCCATCGACTTTCCAGTCGATGGCCTTGAGCCTCGAGCGGCGCACGTGGACGCGTCCTGTGGGAGAGGTGATAGACAAGGCGCGATGCGGTTTCGAGCCCCCGCGCAAGAGGACGCTCCGGCGGTGCTGGCCGTGCTCGACGCACGCGACCGCGCCGACCTGGGCGTGGTGGACTCAACCCTCGAGGACTTACTGGAGGAGTGGCAGGCCTCCGAGTTCGACCTCGGATCGAATGCCCTGGTTGTCGAGGCCGACGGTGGCCGGATCGTCGCGTATGCGAGTGTCCATTCGCACGGATCGATCGCGATCGTCCCCCCGGAAGATGAGGGCCAGGGGATCGGTGCGCGCATGCTCGAGTGGGTGGAGAGCCGGGAGCGTGCGATCGGCCGCGACCACCGGCAGTGGGTGGCAGCAAGCAACACGAGAGGCCAGGAGCTGCTCCGCGCCGCCGGCTATCTGCCGGTACGGAGCTATTCGCGAATGGTCCGCGAGCTCGACGGAACCGAACCTGCCGAGACCCCGGCGGGCGGCTTCGATCTGAGGGCCCTCGACGTCGATCGAGACGCCGTCGCGCTGCACGCGCTCGATGCGGCGGCATTCGCCTCCGCCCCCGACTACCGAGAGGAGTCGTTGACCGCTTTCACCGAGGAGCACCTTCACGGCGAGAGCGTCGATCCCGAGCTGAGCCTCGTCGCGCACCGGGGCGAGCACATCGCCGGTTTCCTGCTGGCGCGCCGCGGGCGGGATGAGGGCATGTACTTCGTGGACCTCCTCGCCGTCCATCCAGACCACCAGCGGCGAGGGCTCGGAAGCGCGATCCTGAGAATGGCATTCGCCCGATTCGCCGCGGCAGGGCTTCGCGAAGCCCACCTCCAGGTAGCCTCAGACAACCCCCGGGCGCTCAGTATCTACGAGCGCGCGGGCATGAGCATCCGGTGGCGGTTCGACGTTTACGAGCGGCCGGCCAGAGCACGCCCAGCCGCCCGGCGGTAGGCCGCCGGACGCGCGGGGCCGGCGGCACGGCCCTCTACGCGACGTCGCGAAGCTTTTGTGCCTCAGCGAGCGACTGGAGCTTCTTGAGCGACTGGTTTTCGATCTGTCGAATCCGCTCGCGCGTCACGTTGAACGTCCGGCCGACCTCGTCGAGCGTGCGTGGGTGCTCGCCGCCGAGGCCGTAGCGCAGCTCGAGCACTCGTCGCTCGCGGTAGCTCAGGTTCTCGAGTGCCTCGCGGAGGGCCTCCTTGGTCAGGATCTCGGCCGCTCGTTCGTACGGCGATTCGGCCCGCTCGTCGGCGATGAACTGGCCGAATTCGGACTCCTCCTCGTCTCCCACCGGCTTCTCGAGTGACACCGGCGCCTGGGCGGAGCGCTTGATCGACTCGACCTCCTCGGGCTCGATCCCGGTGACCTCGGCGATCTCCTCGGCCGTCGGCTCGCGACCGAGCTCGGTGACGAGCTTGCGCTCGGCCCGGCCGATCTTGTTGAGCTTCTCGACGACGTGCACGGGGATGCGGATCGTGCGCGCCTTGTCGGCGAGTGCACGGGCGATCGCCTGGCGAATCCACCACGTCGCGTAGGTGGAGAACTTGAAGCCCTTCCGGTAGTCGAACTTCTCGGCGGCTCGCACGAGCCCCAACGTGCCCTCCTGGATCAGGTCGAGGAATGGAAGGCCCTGGTTGCGGTAGTTCTTTGCGATCGAGACGACCAGGCGCAGGTTGGACTCGACCATCTTCTGCTTAGCGTCGAGGTCGCCGCGCTCGATGCGCTTGGCGAGGTCGACTTCCTCCTGGGCGGTCAGCAGCCGCACCTTGCCGATGTCCTTCAGGAACAGCTGAAGGGAATCGGTCGTCATGTCCGGCTTCAGGTCGAGGGCAGTCTTCGGCTTGCGCCGGCCGCGCTTATCCGGCGCGCGCTCCACGTCTGCTGCGGCCAGCGCGGGGTCGAGCTCCTCGACAAGCTCAATCTCCGCGCGCTCGAGGAACCCGTGGAGCTCCTCGACATCGGCCTCGTCTAGATCTAGCTCTCCCACGGCCGTGGCGATCTCCGCATATGTGAGAACGCCGAGCTGCTGCCCGCGCGTGACCAGACCCTTGATTTCCTCGAGCTCTTGCAGTTCTGCTACTGACATCTCATCCTGTTTTCAGTCGTGCGCCGACCTGGATTCCGGCTGCGCTAGAGGTGGATGCTGGCCCGCGCTCTGACCGAGGGCGCACGCCAGCTATTCAAGCATGTTGCCTAGCATAGTCACTTTATTTTTTGAAGGCCAAGGAACCGCGAGAGCCGTCGGTGACGCCCGGATCGAAAGCCTTCTTCTTCTATACGGACAACCGCTGCGGTGGTTCCATCTCCCGAACGTGTGCGGTGTTTCGTATACTCCCTCGCCGTCCACGCCGAGCGATCGTCCGTCCGCGGACGGTCGGCGGGGGAACCACTTGCGGACCGCTGGTCCGCAGGGGCGAATCGGTCCCGCTAAGGACCGTAGCGCTTTTCAGGCGCGAGCCCGTCAGCTCACCCCGTAGGCAAACCGCATACCTGAAGGGAGCATCCGGGAGCCGTGAGCCGCCGCGTCAACGTCTATCTCGCACTCGTCGGCGCACTGACTCTTTCGCTGGCGGCGGCACCATATGCGTCTGCCGATGGCGGCGGCGGAGGAGGCTCCGGCGGCACCGGTGTGGACTCGGGCGGTGCCGGTGCGGGGTCACCGCGAACGTCGAATCAGACCGCCTTGGGACTTGCGTCGAGCGCGCGGTTCATCGGAGGGAAGATCGGTGTTGTCTCTCCGGGCAACGTCACGGTCAGTGCCACCGCCGGCGGGATCACGCTCCACGCGCCCGCATCGGGCATGTTCGGCAACGAGCTGCGGATCACCGGCCAGGTACCGACCGCCGATGCCGGGCATACGATCGAGATCGAGCGTCTCGGGCATGAGACCCAATGGACCTGGAGCGCGACGGCGCAGGCGAAAGTGCGGGCGAACGGCTCGTTCTCCGCGAGCTGGACTACGAACCACATCGGGCGCTTCGAGATCGGGCTTGCCGTCGGCGGAGCAAATGCGGGACCGGTCGTGATGGTGACGGTCTTCCGCTACTCGTTCGCGACCTGGTTTGGCCCAATGCCGGGGGCCAACCACACGGCCTGTGGCGAGCTGCTGACACATAAGACGCTGGGTGTCGCACACCGCACCTTGCCATGTGGCACGCGCGTGGCCATCTACTACAACGGGCACACGGTCGTGGTGCCGGTGATCGACCGCGGCCCGTACGCCAATGGCGCGGACTGGGATCTCACGGAGGGGACTGCTCGTGCGCTCGGGTTCCTTAACGTTGGCGCCCACTGGGTCGGCGCGCTCTCCCTGCCCCGCAAACCGTAGCCCCCGCGCTCCCGCCCGCCAGCCCAGGCCACAATATGGCGATGGCCCGCCCCCTCGTCACGATCGCGAAGGCACTCGAGCTGGTCCTAACCTCCACGGGGCGCCTCCCCTCCGAACTTCTCGCCGTCACCGATGCGCTCGATCGCGTCCTCGCGAGCGACGTCAGCGCGGCGTCAAACGTGCCGCCGTTTCCGTGCTCGGCGATGGACGGCTATGCGCTGGCGGATGGCCCGGCGAATCGAGTCCTCCGGGTGGTCGGCGAATCGCGCGCTGGCACGCCATCGGGCACGCCCGTCGTTGACGGGGAGGCCATCCGCATCTCGACCGGCGCAGCCGTTCCGCCCGGCGCGAGCGCGGTGATCCGCCAGGAAGACGTTGAGCTCCTGGATTCAGGCATCAGAACCCTCTCAGCGACACCGGCTGGCGAGAACATCCGCGAAGCGGGCGAGGACATGCAGGCTGGGACGGTCGTGCTCCAAGCCGGCGCGACGCTGGATCCGGCTGCGCTGGGCGCGGCTGTCGCCGCGGGCGCGGGAACTGTGACTGTCGCGAAGCGTCCGCGGGTCCACGTGCTGTGCACCGGCGATGAGCTGCGAGAGCCGGGCGAGCCGCTCGGCCCGGGCGAGATCCACAACTCAAACGCTCCGATGCTGGTCGCTCTGGCGCAGCGATGCGGGGCGCTCACTTCGCCGGCGCGACGGCTGCCCGACGAGCGCCCCGCCACCGAGGCGGCGCTCGAGCAGGCGATCGAGGGCGCCGACGTCGTGATCGTCTCCGGCGGAGTGTCGGTCGGCCCGCACGACCACGTGAAGCCGGCGCTCGCTGCGCTTGGGGTGCAGGAGCGCTTCTGGAGAGTCGCGCTGCAGCCCGGCAAGCCGACCTGGTTTGGCGCCAAGGACGGGAAGCTGGTGTTCGGGCTTCCCGGGAACCCGGTATCGGCATACGTGACGTTCTCGCTGTTCGCCCGCCCTGCGCTGGCTGCGCTCCAGGGCGCGACAGGCGAGCGCCAGAATGTCGAGCACGCGTCACTGGGCGTCGCAGTGCGCCGGAGCCCTGAGCGCGAGCAGGCTCTGCGGGTGAGGCTCGAGCGCAGCAATGGCACGCTCGTCGCGGTGCCCAATGGACCGCAGGGCTCGCACATCATCAGCTCGCTGCTCGGCGCCGACGCGCTCGCGCTGATCCCCCGGGGAGAAGAACCACTGGCAGCAGGCTCGGTTGTTGCGCTGGCCGCGTTACCGCGCTGAGCGACCGGGGAGAATCAAACTAATGGCCCCTCTTGCCCTCGCGCTAGCGGCACTCGCTGGGCTGGTTGCTGCGCGGCGGACTCGCCGCAGGAGGCTCCCGGCCCGCGCGGTGATCATCTCCCCCCGGGAGTCGACCGTGATCGCCCGCGACGGAGCCATTCGCTCCGTCCAGACAGCGGAGCTCACAATCGCCCGCCGGGAGCTCGTGCCGCTGTGGACGCCGACCAGCCTCGAGAATCTGGCGCGTACGTACTGGCGGTTTCTGAGCCGGGTCACCTGCGGCCTGATCCGCGTCGTCTATGGAGAGAACGAGCGACGAGTCACTTTGATCGCCCGGCCGCTCACGCTGCTGCGCTTCGAAGCGCCCGAGTATGTCCTTGAGAGCGATCATGGCAACGTCCGCTGGCGGATCCGCGACGGCTTGCTTGTGGCACGAGCGGGAAGGGGCTGCGGCTTCCTGGCCCTTGACGTGAGGCGCCTTACGGACGACGGCGAGCGGGTCACTCTGCGGATCGAGGTGGAGGTCGCGAACTTCTACCCGGCGATCGCCGCGGGATTCAGCATGCCCGTGTACGAGGCCACGCAGTCCTCAATCCACGTCCTCGTGACCCACGCGTTCCTGCGCTCGCTGGCAAGGCTCGATATCGCTAAGTCAAAGGTGGGGCGTTTCGCGGGCCCTCCGCCACGGGCGGCCGGCGTGAGCCAGGCGGGGGACCCCAGCCGGGCGGAAGACGTCAGCTAGGCGGGGGGACGTGAGCCGGGCGGAAGACGTCAGCTAAGCGGGCGACCTCAGCCGTAACGGACACCCGTTAGCGCCCGCAGCTTGCTGCGGTCGTGTCGGGCCGAGACACGCCGAACGGTTCCAGAGCGCGAGCGCATCACGAGCGACTCGGTGGTCGCGCCCCGATCACCTTGATAGCGGACCCCTTGAAGCACGTCGCCATCGGTCACCCCGGTCGCCGAGAAGAACACGTCCTGCCCTTTGACCAGGTCGTCGCACGTCAGAATCTTCGAGAGCTCGTAGCCGGCCTGCACCGCCTCGGCGCGCTCTTCCTCGTTGCGCGGCCACAAGCGTCCCAGTAGCTGCCCCCCGATGCATTTGATCGCGGCGGCGGAGATGACGCCCTCGGGCGTTCCCCCTATCCCCCACAGCAGATCCACGGGGGAGTTATCGCTGACGGCGAGCATCGCTGCGGAGACGTCGCCGTCCAGGATCAGCCTTACCCGCGCCCCAGCGTCGCGCACCTCGCGCATCGCATCGTTGTGACGCTCTCGATCGAGCATCACCACCACGACGTCGCGGATGTCGATCTTCTTGCGCTCGGCCACGAGGGCCAGCGTCTCCGGCAGCGGTCGGTCGAGATCGAGCAGGTCGGCGACCTCGGGGCCGCCGGCGATCTTCTCCATGTACACGCACGGACCCGGGTCGAACATCGTTCCCCGCTCGGACAACGCGATCACGGCGAGCGCGCTCGGCATCCCCAGTGCGGTCAGCCGGGTCCCCTCGAGCGGGTCGACCGCGACGTCAACCTGCGGCGGACTGCCGTCGCCGATGCGCTCCCCGTTGTAGAGCATCGGCGCGCGGTCCTTCTCGCCCTCACCGATCACGACAATGCCGTCCATCGAGACAGAATCGAGCACGTTGCGCATCGCGTCAACCGCCGCTTGATCGGCTCCCTCCTTGTCGCCCCGGCCGACCATTCGAGCCGCCGCGAGCGCCGCGGCCTCGGTCACCCGAACCAGCTCGAGGGCCAGGTTCCTATCGGGTCGGTGGGAGCTCTGTTCGGCACCTGCCACGGCCATCGGGGGGCAGCGTATCCGGTTTGGCGCCGAGCCGGACACCGCACCGCACCGCTCGGATGGTAGGTTCGGGGCGTGCCCAAGCCTCCAGCCCCCGGCCCCGAGCTCGAGTTCTCTGAGCTCTTCCCGAAGCACCGGAAGGTCGGCGTGGGAGAGCTGCTCGCGTCGCTCAACATGGGACGCGAAAGCCCCCCGGACCGCCCCCACACTGCCGTCAACTTCATCGCCAGCGTCGACGGCCGCGCGGCATTCAAGGGCCGCTCGGGACAGCTGGGTGAGCTCGGCGACAGAGCGATGTTCCACGGCCTAAGAGAGCACGCCGACGCCGTGTTCGCCGGAACCGGGACGATCCGAACCGAGCGCTATGGGCGGCTGGTGAACGACCCCGAGCGTCGTAAGCGCCGCGCGGCAATCGGCCTCAGCCCCGAGCCGCTTGCCTGCATCATCTCCCGCACCGGCGATATTCCGACTGAGGTCCCGATGTTCGCCGAGCCGGAATCGCGGATCGTGATCTTCACGGCCACCGAGCCGGACCTTTCCGGCGCCGCGGCTGACGTGAGCGTCGTGCGGCTCGACCCAGGCGAGGTGACGCTGACGACGATGCTCCGGCGGCTGCGTGCGGACTTCGACGTCCGCGCGTTGCTGTGTGAAGGGGGACCAACCGTATTCGGAGCCCTGCTTCACGAGCGGCTGGTCGACGAGCTGTTCCTGACGATATCCCCGAAGCTCGCGGGGGGCGGGATGGATCCGACGACAACCAGCGGGCCGGTGCTCGACGAGCTCGCCCCTCTTGAGCTGCGCTGGGCGCTCGAGCGAGAAGGCTTCCTATTCCTGCGGTACGCCCTCGAATGAGGATCGAGGGAAGCAGTGCCCTGGTCGCGGGCGGGGCCTCCGGACTCGGAGCGGCGACCGTGCGGCTCCTGCACGAGCGCGGCGCCCGTGTGGTGATTGCGGACCTCAGCGAGGAACATGGGCAGGCGCTGGCCGGCGAGCTCGGCGATCTGGTCCAGTTCGTGGCTGCGGACGTGACCGATGCTGACTCGCTTCAGCGGGCTGTCGCAGCAGCCGCGTCGGAGCAGGGCGGCCTGCGGATCTCGGTCTGCTGCGCCGGCATCGGATGGGCCGAGCGCGTGGCGGGCCGACCGGGCGCACATGCGTTTGAGCCGTTCGAGCATGTGATCCGCGTCAACCTGATCGGCACCTTCAATGTCCTGCGTCTCGCGGCGGCCGCGATGCTGGCTAACGAGCCCGCTGAGTCGGGCCACCGCGGGGTGTGCGTCAACACCGCGTCGATCGCGGCCTATGACGGCCAGATCGGGCAGATCGCCTATTCAGCTTCGAAGGGCGGGATCGTCGGGATGACCCTCCCGGCTGCCCGCGACCTTGCGAGCATGGGGATCCGGGTCTGCACGATCGCCCCGGGAACGTTCGACACGCCCCTGCTCAGCGGGCTGCCGGAAGCTGCGCGTGAAGCCCTGGCGAAAGCGATCCCATTTCCCTCGCGTCTCGGACGGCCGCCGGAGTTTGCTGCGCTCGCGGGGCACATCGTCGAGAACGAGATGCTCAACGGCGAAGTGATCCGCCTGGACGGCGCGCTGCGAATGCCGCCCCGTTAGCGGCGGGTCCCGCGCAGTGGCCTCAACCGAGATGGACCGTCCTGGGCGTGCCGATCGACAGCATCGCGGCGCCCCGAGGCGGTGCGCCTATCGGCACTGAGCTCGCGCCTGGCGCGCTCCGAAGCCTCGGCATGGCGGCCGCACTGGATGCCCGCGATGGTGGCGATCTGGATGTGCGGATCATCGGTTCCGAGCGCGATCCGGTGAGCGGGATCATCGGCTGGCGAGCGTCGGCGAAGTGACCACGACGCTCCGCCGGGCCGTGCGCGAGACGATCGTCGCGGGCCAGCGGCCGCTGCTGCTGGGCGGCTGCTGCACATTGGAGATCGGGGCGGTGGCCGGAGCCCGCGACGCGCTCGGTCGTGTCGGATCGTCAGCACGACGGGCATGTCGACGCGTGCGACCACCGCTCGTCTCCCACCGGTGGCCGTCGAGCCACCGCAGCGATTGCGGCGTCGTGTGATCGATCCGTTCCCACTATTGGGACAGATCGATC
>JALYZY010000184.1 GCA_030948665.1 Actinomycetota bacterium
GGTCGAGGCTGACCAGCTCCAGCTCCGCGAGGACCCTGATCAGCCGGCCCGCCAGGCGTGCCGGGCGGCCATGCTCACCGTCGCCACGGAGCAGGCGCTCGAGCTCCTCGCCGGAGACCCGGAACCGGGCCCTGAGGGCCCGGTAGAGGGCCACGAGCGAAGCACGTAGACCGTACTCCAGCTCGTGCATCTGCTGAGTAAAGCGTAGCTCAGCTTCGCCCCATGCCCGATGGGTGAAGCCGGAACCGCGCTCGAGCGCCATCGCCGCATGGGCCCCGACCGGAGGGTCGAGCGCGACGATGTGGGCAAACGGCGACGCGATGGCGGCCTCGCGGTGAAGCGTGTGGTAGGAGATCAATGCGAAGCCGCCGGCTCGCTCGCTAAGCCCGGCCAGGCGCCTTGGAACATCTGCGCATACGGCGAGCACTTCGCCTCCCGCTGCCCGGGCGTCGGCGAGCACCGCCAGCGGGCTCTCATTTCGGCGCTCGATCACCGTCCGTGATTCAGAGGCGGCATCTGGACTCTCTTCGAGTACCAGGTCGATCTCCGCGAGCACAGCCTGGAAGAAATCGTGCGGCTCCCCGAGGACCTCGATCGGCTCCGGCGGATAGCACCGGGCGTGGCGGAGCACCAGTCGGGGCTCGACGGCCCCATTCCACACATTGCGCTCGAGCGTGAACGTCGCATCAACGGGCTCGTCGGGCCCGACGCCCACGGAGCCGTCGCATCCGAACGCCACGCCGCTGGCCCGCGTCCCTCCGGAGCTCACCGAGAAACGAGCGTGCCTGCCCTCCCCCATCGGCCGGACGTCGTGTAGTCGCGCCCCTGGCACAAGCAGCCTGCTACGCGGGTTGCCGATGCCGCACGGCTCGATCGAGATCAGCTCTTCGGCGAGCCCCAGGCCCAGATCTGGGCCCGAGACGATCGCGTCGATCCGCTCGACCGGCTCGAGCAGCTCCGGCGTTAGAACCATGTCCGCGTGACGCTCGAGCGCCTCGCGGAGATCCCCGAGACGCTCTCGCCTCACCGTCATGCCGGCCGCCGCGCGATGCCCGCCGTAGCGCTCGAGGTGCGGCGCCGCTGCATGTAGCGCACCGAGCAGGTCGAAGCCCGGGATGCTCCGCGCCGAGCCGGTGCCGAGCTCGCCGTCCAGAGCCACCAGGATCGTGGGCCGGTGGTGGCGCTCGACGATCCGCGAGGCGACGATCCCGATCACCCCTGGGTGCCACCCCTCCGCGGCGAGCACCAATGCGCTGCGCAGGCCGAGCGCGGCAACCTGTTCCTCAGCCTCCCACACGGTTCGCTGCTCGACCGCTCGCCGCTCGACATTGACCGCATCGAGCTCGGCGGCAATCTGTGCCGCCCGCTCGGGATCTTCGGTCAGGATCAGCTCGAGCCCTGCGTCGGCGCGGCGCATCCTGCCCGCTGCGTTTATCCGTGGTGCCAACCGGAAGCCGACCGCGTGCGTGTCGAGTCCGCTCGGGTCCACGCGGGAGACGCTCATCAGCGCCCGTAGACCGGGCTTCGCGGTGCTCGCCAGGGCACGGAGCCCCTCGCGCACCAGTCGCCGGTTCTCGCCGCGGAGCGGAACCAGGTCGGCGACGGTCGCGAGCGCAACGAGATCAAGGTCCTCGGAGGCCGTGGGGGCGCCTAGGGCCAGGGCAAGCTTGTAGGCCACGGCGGTTCCGCACAGCTCGGGGCACGGATAGCCACAGACAGCGGGATGGACGATTGGACAGTCCGGGAGCGACCCGTCGGCGCGGGGAGCGTGATGGTCGGTGACCACAACCTCGATTCCGGCCGACCCTGCGGCGGCGACCTCGGCGACCGCGGTGATCGCACAGTCGACTGTGATCAGCAGCTCGGTGCCCCGTGAGGCGAGCCGCTCCACCGTCTCGATCGAGAGCCCGTAACCGTCGTCGATTCTCGCCGGCAGGAACCAGCCGGCATTCGCCCCGAGGGAGCGCAGAGCGCGGACCAGGATCGCGGTCGCGCACACGCCATCGACGTCGTAGTCGCCATGGACAGTGATCCTGGTGGCGCTACGAACGTGGCGGTCGATCACCTCCACAGCCCGCTCGATCCCCTGGAATGCGGACGGCTCGTGTGCCTCGGTGGGATGCAGGAAGTCACGCGCCGCTTGAACGTCGCTGAGGCCGCGTCGGACCAGGATCTGGGCGAGTGGATGGCTGACGCCGAGCTCCCGCTCGAGGGTCAGCGCCCCCGGGAGATCGTAGGCGGGGATCTCCAGGCGGGGTGTGGGTGCCCGCCCGGTCGCTGGCGGCGGGGCCGGGACCGGGTGAAGGGGCGGGCTGGGCTCGTACCCGGCGGGCACGAGGCTGGTGGCGAGCGCTGCCTGCGTCATCGTGTCGGCAGCGTATGAGGCGCCCCCGACGGATCCCGCGGGCGGCGGGGATCAGGGCCCGATGGGCCCCCGCGATCAGGTGCTCAGAGCGGCTCGGTCAAGCCGGCCTGACCGGCTCGGGCAAGCTGGCCTGACCGGCACGCTCGCGCCGGATGCCTTCCATGTACACGAGCGCCATCCCGATCAGAGCTCCCGGGATCGCTTCGAGCGCGGTGACGAGATGGGTCGCATGGCGTCCGGGGATGTGAAAGCCGTTGATGATGAAACCGAACGCCGCTGCTCCGACGAGGGCGCCGATGAAGGCGCCAACGATCCCGCCCCAGTAGCGGTCCGGAAGCCAGATCGTGAAGTGCCACAGGGCGAGTCCCATGACGACCCAGGCGAGCATGGCCATCAGCGGCGTCTCCCGTGGCGGCGGTTTCGCGCCTTAGCCGGCCGCTTGGGCTTTGACACGGGCGCGATCCCCTCGTTCTCGGGAACATCGGGAGCCGGCGCGAAGGTCTCATCGCCGCCGTCAGCCGAGGGCGCGCCGTCGTCTCCGTTGGTCCGGACCGGGGGCTTCGGCGGCGAAGGGACGGCCAGATCTGACTCGGTGGTATGCGCCATCCGCTTGCTGATCGAGCGAGTGTGCGTCTGGCGAGCGCCAGGCGGCTGGCGCTCGATGTCGAGGTCGCGCTTCATCTGCTCGAACTCGGCCGCCGACACAGCTTCAGGCTCGGGGGTCGTCACCCGCCCCGGCCGGCGGAGGCGCCCGCGCTTGGGCTCGACGTCGGCTGAAGCCGCGGCGTAGGCGGGGACATGGCCGTAGTCGGCCTCGATCCTGCGGCGGCGCGCCCGGTAGCCGGCCTCCCGCTCCTTCCAGTGGGTAAGCACCGGCGACGCAATGAAGATCGACGAGTACGCGCCCGATGCGACGCCGATCAGCAGCGCGAATGCGAAGTCCTTCAGGGTGGAGCCGCCGAACAGCAGCAACGCGATGATCGGCATCAGCGTGCACGACGTGGTTGCGATGGACCGGGTCAGCACCTCGGACATCGAGCGGTTCACGATCTGTGAGAACGCCGCGCGCGGCATCCTCGGCACGTTCTCGCGAACACGGTCGAACACGATGATCGTGTCGTAGAGCGAGTAGCCCAAGATCGTCAGCAGCGCGGCCACGGTCGCCGTCGTCACCTCCCGGCCTGTAAGCGAGTAGACGCCGCTGGTGATCAGCACGTCGTGCATCAGGGCGATCAGAACGGGGATGGCGAACTTCCAGTCGAACCGCAGCGCGACGTACGCGGTGATCACCAGCAGCGAGGCGATGATCGCGATCACCGCGGCGTTGGCGATTGTGCGCCCGAACGTGGGGCCCACCGAGGTGCTGTTGATGTTGTTTCCGTTGTTCGCGATACCAAAGCGGCTCTGGAGGTCGCTTCGCACTTGTTGGTACCTCGATCCCTGCAGGAACTTCGAGGAGATCTGAAAGCCATTCGGACCGAGAGTCTTGTCGCCCTTGACCGCTTGCACGGTCGCATTGCCTTCGCCAACCGAGCTCATCACCGAGTGAATCTGCTGGACCGTGGCAGGCCGCTGGAGCCCCACCGCGATGCGCGTCCCGGACGTGAAGTCGATCCCCAGATTCAGCCCGCGGCCCCCGATCGCAAGCGCCCCGATCAACAGGATCAGCCCTGACATCGAGAAGAAGTAGCGCGACGCGCCCATGAAGTCGAAGCGCCAGACGCGCTTCTTGCCGCCTGCCCCTAGCGCGGAAGGTCGCGAGATCACCCGCGAGTTGCCCATCGTCATCAGGATCGCCTGCGTCGCCATGACGGCGGTGAACAGCGACACGAAAGTGCCGATGCCGAGGGCGAAGGCGAACCCCTTGACATCGGCCGTGGCCAGCACGAACAGAATGAACGCGGTGATGATCGTCACCACGTTCGCGTCGATGATCGCCGTCAAGCCCTTCCGGTAGCCGGTGATGATTCCCTGACGGATTGAGCGACCGCCCCGGATCTCCTCCTTGACACGCTCGAAGATCACGATGTTCGCGTCGGCGGCGACGCCAATCGTCAGGATCAGACCCGCGATCCCGGGCAGCGTGAGCGTAATCGGGATCAGCTTGATCAGCGCGTAGAAGTAGACCCCGTAGACAATCAACCCCGCGGTGGCGATCAGGCCCAGCACGCGGTAATAGGCGATCAGGAAGATCACCACGATCATCAGGCCCGCGAGGCCCGCGATCAGACCCTGATGAAGCGCCTGATTGCCAAGCGTCGCCGACACCTGCGACTCCGATATCCGCTTGAGGTTGATCGGAAGGGCCCCGAGCCGCAGCTGCGTCGCCAGGTCCTGCGCCGCCTGGGGCGTGAAGCTTCCGGTGATGTCGGCGCCGGTGTCCCCGGGGATGCCAGAGGGGTATTGACGGTAGTCGATCTGAGGGACCGTGATCAGCTTGTTGTCGAGAGCCACGGCGAAGTGCTGATTGAGTGGGCTGCCTAGGCCGCTGACGTTCTTGCCGCGATCGGCGATCGCCGCGGTGACGGCCTGGAATTCCTTTTTGCCCGTCGACGTAAAGCCGAACGTGACGTCGGGACTGCCGTCGGTGAAGGTGCTCTGCTGCGGGTTCGTGATGTCCTTGCCGAACAGCGCGACGTTGTCCCTGAGCACGTAGAACTGCGCGCTCGGGCTGTAGGGCGGGATCGGATTGGACTGACTCGGATCGATCGCCTGGAGCACCGCCGTGCTTGTGGCACGGTGAGCACCTGGCCC
>JALYZY010000010.1 GCA_030948665.1 Actinomycetota bacterium
TCTCGAGGCCTGCCTCGCGCGCCCTCTCGTGTCCGCTCATCACAGCCTCGCCGTAGAGCTCAACCCCGACGACCTTGCACTCCGTCAGTCGCGCGAGGTGTAGGGCCGGACCACCCGAGCCGCAGGCAACGTCCAGAAGGCGAGCCGACGGTCCCAGCTCGAGCCAGGAACAAAAACGCTCGAGCTCCTCGATCGTCAACCAGCTGTTCTGGCCGATGTCCTCGCCGAACGCTTCGCGACGGACCTCCCCGTACACCTCAGCGGCGAAGTCGCGGTAATGAGCGCCGTAGTGCTCGACGACCTCGGGCCCCTCAGACACCGGCCGAGTCTACGACTCCCGCACATCGCAGCGGGGCGCCTCCGATAGTCGCAGCAGGAAAATCCGTGCCGCCCAGCGACGACCTCGCGCCGCCTGAGACGACCGCTGTCCCAGCCAATCCAACCACGCAGCCAACGCTTCTGGTTCACAGGCGGCACGAACCAAACCAGAAGCAACGGCTCCGGCTTCAGCCCAGCCGACGTGGCTGGTGGGTTCGTGAGAGGCTTTGGACTACGATCACGGAGGTGACCCGCGAGCGCGAGCGGACGCGACTCTCGACGCGGACGCTGCGTAGTGCTCGCCTGCGTGTCTGGTCACTCGCGGCGGTTGTTTGCATTCTGATCCTGCCGTGTGCTGCCTCGGCGGCAGCTGCGGGTGAGCTGAGGTTCGCGAGTTCTGCCGGCAGCGTGGTGGTGTCGCGTTCGCCGTTTCGTTTGTTGTTCTTCGATCGTGCAGGTGGGCGGGTTCTCAGCGAGGTGGCGGCAGGCGCCCGCCAGTTGGCCCTCTCGCCGCCGCCCCGGCCGCTCGTGCCTACGTTCGGCCCGCCGCTTCAGGGAACGCTGTATTCGCCGTTGGCCTTCACGATCGGCACGGAGAGCGTTGCGGCGCAAGCGTCGGGGCTGTTCGCGGGGAACCTGTTGAGCGTGGCGCGCACGGGGACTGTCTATGCAGCGCGGAGGGTTGTGGCCGTGTCGCGCTCGGCTCGCGGTCTGCGGCTTGTGGTGTAAACGAGCGACCCGTCGGGGCGCGTGTTGATCGTGAGCCTCACGCGCGACACGGCGGGCGCGATCGATGTTGGGGTGCGCCCATCGCCGGCTACCGGTGTGGTCGGGATGTCTGACAGCTTCGCGTCCGGTGCCGGCGAGGCGTTTCATGGTTTCGGCGGCCGTCACCTCGGCGTTGATCAGCGGGGGGCGTCGTTCTATGGCTGGATCGACGAGGAGAACCAGGACGCGCGGCCGTACAAGGTGCCGGGGGCCGCTAGCGGGACGATCCTCTATCCAAACGGTCCGCAGGCTGCCTATTACGAGCAGCCGTCATTCATCTCCTCGCGGTCGTACGGGTTCCTGCTCGACCGCCCGGAGCTGGCGCGCTTCCGGCTCGACTCCGACCGACGAGATGCGTGGCAGGCCGATGTCAGCGGCGCTGCCTTGCGCTATGTGATCGCACCGGGATCGGCTGCTCGTGCGATCGGCGCTTTGACGGCGATCACCGGCCGGCAGCGGGTGCCTCCGGCGTGGGCGCTGGGACCGTCGCTCGATCGCGAGACGGCGCTCGGCGAGACGCCCGCCAAGTACGAGGCCAAGGTGCGACAGGACCTTCGGGACATCGCGACCTACCACTTGCCACTGAGCTATTACCGAATCGAGGGATGGGGGATCTTGCCGCCGGCGACGGTGCGGGAGCTGATCGGCGAGTTCCACGCCCGCGGGGTAAGGGCACTGGTGTACTTCCGCGCCTTCGTCAGCGCTGACGCCGCGGGAACGGAGAGCCCGGCGCTCTTCGGCTTTGCGATAGTGCACGGGCTTGTCGCGAAGACCGCGACCGGGGCTCCGTACATCTTCGGTGACGGGTTCGGTGCGAAGGCCGCGATGATCGACTTCACCAATCCGGCCGCCGTGGCCTGGTGGTCGAGGCGCGTTCGCGCCGCGCTCGATCTCGGGGCCGACGGCTTCATGCAGGACTTCGGCGAGGAAGTCCTGCCCGGAATGCATTTCCGCAACGGTCAAGACGGCCTGCAAATGCACAACGCCTATCCGGTCTACTTCCACCGGGTGACACGTCAGGTGCTAGATGCCTACCAGCACAGTCACCGGGGACGAACGTTCTTCTTTTTCACTCGCGCTGGATACAGCGGGCGGCCCGGGTCAGCGGCGTACGAGAACGGGAACTTCCCGGGCGACGAGACGACCGACTGGACGCGATCGAGCGGCATCGCTTCGCTGATCCCCGACATGCTCAACCGTGCGATCGGCGGCGCGTTCGGCTACACGACCGACATTGGCGGCGAACTCGACCTTCAAACGCCGGCGACGACCAAGGAGCTATTGCTGCGCTGGGCGGAGCTTGCGGTCTTCACCCCATTCTTTCGCCTCCACGGATCCCTGATCAACGGCATGCATACTCCGTGGCGCTACGACACCCAAACCGTGCGGCTCTACAACGCGCTCTCGCTCCTACACGAGCGTGCCACTCCAGTCATCCTGAAGCTCTGGAAACGGGCCGTACGAAGCGGCATCCCACCCGACCGACCGCTGTGGCTCGCCTACCCCCACGACCACCGCGCCGCCGCCCAGGATCAGGAGTTCCAGCTCGGGCCCGACATACTCGTCGCCCCCGTCGTCGTACGGGGCGCGAACTCGCGCGTTGTCTACTTCCCCAACGGCTGCTGGCGTGAACCCGGAGCGCGGAGCGCCTTCCGCGGCGGCCGCTACGCAACCATCGCCGCGCCACTCGGGCACCTGCCGTACTTCCTGCGCTGCGCCACCAACCCCTTCAGGACGCCCTAGTAGCGTCGCGCGCCTCGCTGGGGCGTCGAGGCCGGAGCAGTTGCCAGCGCGGCGGGCCGGTCGGCCTGGAGGGCAGCGCGTTGGCCGCACCCCTCGAAGTGAGAGGCGGCGGCCGCGATCAGCGCCCGATCGGCGGGAGCCACGGTAGAAGAGCGGGCGAGCGGCTGCAGGTCACCGATCGCCTTGAGAAGCTGGCCGCGCTCCGACAGATCGCCGGTGACCCACGATGGAGCCGAGGCAGAAGTGTCGGCTCCGGCTGGAGCCGGCTCCGTCGTGCGTGGTGGTTCGTGGCAGCATTCGTGTCGGACTTCCACGCAACTCTCACGCTATCCTACGTGGGGCAGGCCGGGCCCGCTCCTACCTCCCCTCGGTGATGCGTCTTCTTGGCTCCGTCTGACGCTGCCTGCGCCGCTCCGATCACGTTTTTGTCCACAAACGTGACCGTATGGGGCGCCTCGGACGGCTTCCACGGGCCGCTGACGTCGGCTGGATGTGCGGCCACGATCTCCAGTCCACAATCAAGGAGGCGTGAATGAGACGACTACTCACCGGCCGCATTGGGGCGGCCCTAGGCCCTAGTTAGCCAGAGCCGTCTGGCGTTGTGTCTCGAGGCGGATATTCGGCAGCGATCGCCGGTTCTGTAGCCCGGCTGCTAACGCACGGTCCGGGTAGGGCGGACGGCGCGAACACGCCGCCCGCCCTTGCGCCTAGTTGAACGTTATGTAGAAGCTCACGGGTGTTTGCGTGCCGGTGCTCGTGCTCACGGTCTCGACTTGGACGTTTTCACCCGCATTGCAGGTCGTCGCTGCGGTCCCTGGAGGATCGATCTCCACCTGGGCGATTGCGTGGCTTCCGGACGACGACGCCTTGAAATCTGAATTGGCGGTGGCGTTGTGGGGAGTGAAGGGCAGGTTGCCGAAGCAGAACGCCGCAGTCCCACGCTTGGTGATCGTCGCGGAGCCCATTCCCGCCGTCTGTGTCGGGTCGAACGATGCCGTGGTCCCGTCCCAAAGCACGTGAGCGTAAGCGAGGGCGCTGCCGGCGGGGCCTGGCTGACCCGGCTGACCCGCCTGGCCCGGCGAACCTGGCGGACCGTGGGGTCCGACGGTGTTCCACCGCAGCTTGCGGTCGTGGCGGGCGCAGTGCCCGACGTACAGGCCGCCGCCGTGCTTGTGGACGCACGCGTTGATCGTGCCCGTGGCCCCGCTGGCGATTGCGTAGCCGCCGCCTGCGAGCAGGAGCGCCGTCAGGGCGCCTCCTAGGGCCGCCCCAATGCGGCCGGTGAGTAGTCGTCTCATTCACGCCTCCTTGATTGTGGACTCGCATGGCCCGCGTGTGGGCCGGTGCGCGCGCACAGCGTTGTGTCTCAAGGCGGATAGTCGGCAGCGAGCGCCGGTTCTGTAGCCCGGCTGCGGCGGGTTAGAGGGGCGGCCAGCGCTACTACCTAAACCGCTGGGGTCTCGTGGCCGCTGTCCTTCTCAACGCACGCGATCCTCGTCAGCCAGTCGGCCCCATTCCCGGAACAGAGCAGGTCACGAGCCATCCCGGCTTAGTTACCAGTGCGCACACGAGCGCCTTCGGGGCGATCACCGCCCGCCGGGACGGGAACGCATGGTTCGTTGTCCAGGGCGGACGTGACCTCGCTCAGAGGCTGCAAGTCCTCAACGCACTTCGACTCGACCCCATCCGAACCGGAGGCTGAGCATGGTGAGACGCGGTTACTGCCGCGTCGACGCGCTATCGGTGGCGGGCTGTCGCTGTGTTCCTGCTTTCGTTTCTGGGCCAGCGTTGACGAGCCCTGCTTCGGGCGCCCCCTAGCAGGTGTCCATTTCGCTTTGTTCGTTCGTCGAGGGTGTTGAGTCAATTTCCAGACCTGAGGACGTCTCGATGCACCCGATGATGATCGTGGCGATGGCCGACGAGGTGGCGAGGGAGCGCCGGACCGAGTGGGAGTGCAGACGGCCGCGGTTTCTGGCCTTCGCTGACGGCGAGTCCGCCGCAGCTCGTTTTCAGGGATTGGCGGCCGTGCGTGATGCCATGGGAAGGATCAAGGCGGTCATCCTCGGTCTCCCTGCTGGATTGCCTAACAGACGCCGCGGCACCCGACAGCTGCCGCGAAACCTACTCAATGCGGGGCGTCGGGTTCCGGTTGACCTAGACAGTCGGAACGCAGCCCGGTGATGAGCCGCGAGACCAGCTTGATCTCTGGGGCGTTCTGCGCTAGCTGCTTGAGGTGCTGCTCTGGCATTGCTGGCTCGCGCTGCGAGCACGTCGCTCTGACAGCCTCTAAGTCCTGCTCGCGGGACGCACGAGCGGACACTCATACGGCGAGAGCTCCCGCCTCGTCCTGTCGTGCTCCGCCTGGGCGTCGTATCGTAGCGCGATGACAGTGAATGTCCTCGGAGTCGCCGACCGGGTGGCGGGGACCGCGATCGAGCGTTTGACGAGCGCTCATCATGCTCGGCGGCTGGCCAAGCTGGGGCGCTCCGCCCAGCGCGCGCCGCCAGCCGACGGATCCTTGTGGGCCGCGGGGGAGC
>JALYZY010000049.1 GCA_030948665.1 Actinomycetota bacterium
GCTGCGTGGCGGAACGCTACGGCGTGTAACGCACCAACGGATCTCGTCTTCCCCTCGCCGGACGGTTCTCCCTGGAACGCCGACCGCGCCCGGAACTGGCGCAAACATAGGTTCCGAGAAGCGGCGACCGCCGCCGGTGTCCAGGACACACGGCCTTACGACCTGCGCCACGGCTTCGTTAGCCTGCTGATCGCGCAGGGAGCCACGGTCGTCGAGGTCGCGCGCCAAGCGGGTCACGCGCCGACGATGACGCTCGGCACCTACGCCCACCTGTTCGACGAGTTCGATGGCGCAGAGCGACGCTCCGCCGAGGATCTGATCCGCGAGGCGCGCAACCACTTCATGTCCCCAGAAGTCCGTTTTGTGTCCGCGCCACCCCCACGCGCCGAACCATCAGACACAAAATCCCTGGAAATACGAGGAGCCCGACGGGGGACTCGAACCCCCAACCCCTTCATTACAAGTGAAGTGCTCTACCAGTTGAGCTAGCCGGGCGCGCTTCTCAGTTTCGCACGCTGCCGGATGACCGGGGGACCTAGGTGCCGAGCGAGAGGGCGTGCTCGAGCGAGCCGTGGCCATTGCTCGAGTACTCAGCCTCGGGCTCGCTCGGACGTGGTTCGGGCTCGGCGTTTACGCGGCGCTCGAGCTCGCCGAGCACCAGACCGAACAGCAAGTGGCGCAAAGCTGCCTGAGCGAACGCGCGACGATTCCCAGTGAGCACGGGCAGCTGATCGCGAGCCGGGTGCAGCCGGTCGGTAAGCGACACAAGCGGCCACAGGAGCAGATGCTCGGCGAGCGCGAGCGCCGGTCCGCGGCACGGTGGAGCCAGGGGAACCGACGGGGCGACGTTGCTGTAGAGCGCGCCGAACACAGCTCCATTCGAGACGTGCATCGCCAGCCCCGCGGGATACCAGCCGCCACGAGGGCTGACAGCCCGGCCGAGCAGTTCCACATCGTCGTAGCGGCTCGAGAGAAGCAGCTTGTCCAGCGGCTGCTCGAGCGCCCAAACCGCTGCCGCCATGGCGCCGCATGCGGCTCCTCTGAGGGTACGGGTGCGATCGATACCGAGGCTCAACCAGCGAGGAACTGTAACGGGCGGGACGGGAGCGGGTACGGCAATGAGCGATGGACACCGAAGCGTTACATATACGCGCGCGAGAGCACGGGGTCAATCTCCTGGTCCTCGGGATCGTCCGCGGGATCCTCCAGCCGTTCTTCCACGTGTACTTCGGGATGTCGCGGATAGGTCGCGAGCACATCCCGGCAAAGGGACCGGTGATCATCGCAGCCAACCACCGAAGCTTCCTCGATCCGTTCGTGATCGCGACGATGGCCCGCCGCCCGATGTACTACGTCACCAAGAAGGAGCTCTTCAAGCACCGCTGGCTGGCCTGGATCCTGAACGCGCTTGGCGCCTTTCCGGTTGACCGGGGGGCCGGCGACGAGCAGAGCATCGAGACGGCAAAGCAGATCCTTGCGCGTGGTGACATCGTCCTGATCTTCCCCGAAGGGACGCGCACTCGCCCCGGCTCGCTCGGCAAGCCCAAGCGCGGCGTGGGCCGCCTGGCGCTCGAGACCGGAGCGCCGGTCGTACCAGTCGCGATGATCGGCACCGAAGATGTTCGCCGCGGGTGGCGAATTCGCCCGCGGAAGGTCCGGATCCGCGCCGGCCGCCCGCTTCGCTTCCCGAGAGTGGAAGGCGCCTCGCCGGCGCTCGCCGGCGCCGTCACTGAGCGGATCTGGCCCTGTGTGATGCTCCAGTGGGAGTGGCTCGGGGGAATGGCGCCGATCCGCCGTGCCGCAATCGTCGGCGCAGGGAACTGGGGAACGAGCCTCGCAATCTGTCTCGCGCAGGCGGGGTTTGAGGTCGATCTCGGATGTCGCACCGCCGAGCAAGCCGCGCTCCTCTCGCGCGAGCGCCGTAACGACGTCTATCTCCCTGGCGTCGAGCTTCCTGATGCAGTTCACGTGACGCGAGCCTCGGAGCTTGAGCTCGGCGGTCACGATCTCGTGTGCCTGGCTGTGCCGGCTCGCGGCCTGCCCGCCGTCCTCGCGGCGCACGGCGAGCGGATCCCGCGGCGCGCCGGTGTGCTGGTCCTCTCCAAGGGGCTCGTTCCGCCGCTCGGGACGCTGCCCTCGGCTTTCGTCTCAGAGCGCTGCGGGGCGCGCGCGATCGCCGTGCTCGGCGGCCCAGCCCACGCGGCTGAGGTGCTAGAGCACGGAGCCTCCGTGGTCCTTGCCTCGCTCGACGGCGGATTCGCGCGTCAGCTTCGCGACGCTCTCCAGTCCGCCGGCCTCGACGCGGCGACGACCAACGACGTAACGGGCGTCGAGCTCGCGGGCTGCGCGAAGAACGCGGCGGCTCTGGCTGCCGCCGCGGCTTCGTTTGCGGGCCCAAACGTCGCCGGCGCAGCGGCCGGCAAGGTGTTCGCCGAGGTGGACGCGCTCGCCCGGCTTCACGGCGGCCGGCCAGAGACGTTCGCTGGACTGGCCGGCGCGGGTGACCTCGTTGCGACGGTCGTCTCGCCGGGGTCTCGAGCCCATCGCGCAGGGGAGCTGCTGGCGCAGGGCATGCCCGCCTCCGAGATCGGTGCTGCGATCGGGCAGGCCGCCGAAGCTGTCGACTCGGTCCCGCTGCTCGCGACCGCCGCCCGGAACGCCCGCCTGTCTGCGCCCGCGCTCGAGAGCCTTGCTGCGCTCGTCGAAGGGAGGATCGAGCCGGAAAGCTGGACGGCGACCGTCACCCGGCCGCCGCGGGCGGAGCGATCCCGGCCTATCCGCGCGGCGTGAGCATGGATACCCTGCGCATGCCGTGCCGGACGAACCACCCAAGAGCAAGGCCGAGCTCGACGCCAGCTTCTCGGACCTGTACCGCGCCCATCTGCGCGACGTCTACTCTTACAGCTATTACCGCGTCGGCAACCACCATGACGCGGAGGACCTCACCGAGCAGACGTTCCTTCAGGCCTACAGGCACTTTGAGCGAGCCATGCGTGAGTCCAACGGCCGCCCGCTACGGCCGTGGCTCATTCGCATCGCGCACAACCTTGCGGCGAACTTCTATCGCGATCGCTCCCGCAAGCCCGAGGCCGCGATCGAGGACGCAGGGATGATCTCGGCGCCACACACCACGGAGTCTCTGGTCGAAGGCAGGGAGGAGCTGAAGTCGATCCTCGAAGGCGTCCAGAGGCTGCCGGATGATCGCCGTGAGGCGCTGATCATGCGCTTCGCGCTGGGCATGGACAACCGCGAGATCGCTCGGGCGCTCGGGCGCTCGGACGGCGCCACGAAGGTGTTGCTGCACCGGGCGGTGCGTCAGCTCGAAGGGATCGTGTCGGAGACCTCGCCTGAGGAGGCGGTGAGCAAGTCATGAGCAGCGGCGCGGCGGATTTCGAAGCTCTTCTGCGCGAGGCGCTCTCGCCGGTCGACCCCCCGGCGGCCCTCGCCGCGCGAATGGAGCTGAGGCTCGTGAACCTGACCGAGCTTGCCCAGGACGAGCTCGAGGCCTGGGAGCTTTCAGCGATGCGCGACCCGCGCAATTGGGTCCGTCCGGCAGCGGCTGCCGTGGTCGGGCTGACGGCCGGGACGGCGCTGGTGACGCTCAGAGTGCGCAAACACCATCGCGCCCGCAAGCAACAGTCGGCCAACGTATTCGAGCTCGCGCAGCGAACGATGCACGACTTCGCCACCGAGGCTCGGCGCATCCTTCCCAAGCGACACTAGGCCACCGGGTGCGGCGCGAAGCCCGCGCCGGCCACTGCTAGCGTCATTTGCATGGCCGTTTGCTACCGACATTCATCGCGCGAGACCGGGGTTTCGTGCTCGTCGTGCGGGCGGCCGATCTGCCCCGACTGCATGACTCCGACATCGGTTGGGATGCGCTGCCCGGAGTGCTCGCGCGAGAAGACCAAGGTCAAGACGATCCGCTCGCTCCCCTCGACGCCGGTGGTGACCCGGACGCTGATCGGGCTCAACGTCGCCGCGTTCGTCGCCGAGACCGCAACGGGCGCGCCGCTGGGGGGCGGCTTGGCGGGAACGGTGATGCAGCACGGGGTCCTTTACGGGCCGTCGATCACGATCGACCACGAGTACTGGCGTCTGCTCAGCGCCGGGTTTCTCCACGATGGCCTGTTGCACATCGCTTTCAACATGTTCTTCCTCTACATCATGGGGCCGATGCTGGAGCCTGCGATCGGGAGGCTCAACTTCGCAGCGGTCTACTTCGCCTCGCTGTTGGCCGGGTCCTTCGGCGCGCTGCTGTTCCAACCGAACATTCCCAGCCTTGGGGCCTCCGGTGCCGCTTTCGGCGTTCTAGGCGCGCTGATCGCTGTGGCGCGAGCGCGGCGGATCTCGATCTGGCGAACCGGACTGGGGCCGACGCTGCTGATCAACGTCGTGTTCTCGCTGGGCATCTCGAACATCTCGATCGGCGCGCACCTCGGCGGACTGGCCGGAGGGTTCCTGGCGGGCGTCGCGATCACCGAGCTCGAGGAGCGCCGGCGGATCCGCGGCGCGGGGGTCGCGGCGTGCGTCTTGATCGCACTGGTGAGCGTCGTCGCCGCGATCGCTGTGGCCGGCGGTCATGGCCTGGCGCCCAACGGCGTTGGCTTATAGGCGCATCACAGCTCGACCGTAAGCGCCTGTGCGGGAGACCCGGGCACCAGCTCTGGGTGGAGCACGTGCGCGAGCAGCTCGAGGCCGTCGATGACCCGCGGCCCTGGGCGCGAGAAGTACGAGGCGGCGTCGACTGCGACTACTACGCCAGCGCCGAGCGAGACGAGCTGATCGCGATGCATCTCCGCCTCCCGGTAGGCGGTCGGCGCGTCAAAGCCGCACGGCATGACCACCACGATGTCGGGCTTTGAGGCTTGGATCTCCTCCCACCCGCGCTCCTCGGAGCGCTCGCCGGCGAACCCGAGCACGTCCTCGCCACCGGCATAGTCGATCAGCTGAGGCACCCAGTGTCCGGCGATGAACGGCGGGTCGAGCCACTCCAGCGCGGCCACTTTGATTCGACGAGCACCCCGGACCGCCAGCCGGATGCGTTCGATTCGCGCCGCGCTGTCGCGAATGAGCTCGACAGCCGCGTCCTTGCGGTCGGTGGCCTGCGCCAGCGTTCGGGCGTCCCCCAGCACCTCGCCGACGGTGTGGGGGTCCAGAGCTATCACCTGCGGTTGGCTGTCGATGTCCTCCGCGACTGCCCGAACGTCGTCGTAGGAGACCGCGCACACCGAGCAGAGCGCCTGAGTGACGATTAGGTCGGGGCGCAGGTCGTGCAGCATCTCCTCGTCGAGCTCATAGATCGACTGACCGGCGAGCGTCCGCTCGCGCACCGCCGCGTCGATCTGGGCGGAGCTGAGGCCGGCGGGGAGGACATCCCGCGTGATCTTGGGGAGCTGCAGCGCGGCGGCGGGGTAGTCGCACTCGTGAGTCGCCGCTACCACGTCCGCCCCCAGTCCCAGGGCGAACAGCATCTCGGTCGACGACGGGACCAGGCTTACGATTCTCATGACATGTTTGCGAGGGGGAGATTCACGGAACAGGAGGGATGACGTGACTGAGCTGCTCAGAGACGATGAAATCAGCTCGCGGCTGGAGGGCCTTAGATGGACGCGCGAAGGCGAGCAGATAGTCCGCGATCTGCAGTTCGCCGACTTCAAGGAGGCGATCGCCTTCGTGAACCGGGTCGCGGATGTCGCCGAGGGGGCGAACCATCACCCCGACATCCTCGTTCACGGCTGGAACAAGGTCCGGCTGGCGCTGACCAATCATTCCGCGGGCGGACTCACAGAAGCCGACTTCAAGCTTGCGCACAGGCTCGAGGAGCTGACGTAGAGGCCCCTTCGGCCGGCGCTCGTGGGGCTGCTACCGTTTCGCCCCTTCGCTGCATGAACGACGACGACCCATCTCGAAGTAGCAGCGTCCGGGCCGAGCGTTCCGGACGAACCGCGGAGAGCCGATCCAGGGGACCCGGCGCGAGGAACGCCCCGGCGCGTTTGCCCTCGTGAAGGCGCTGTTCATCATCCTGACGGCGTTGCTCGTGCTGGTCAACGCGTTCTTCGTAATTGCTGAGTACGCGCTGGTGCGCTCTCGCAGGACTCGGCTCGAGGCACTCGCCGACAGCGGCGCCCGCGGCGCCCGCCTCGCACTCGCGCAGCTGGACGAGATCGGCGACTATATCGCGGCCTGCCAGGTGGGCATCACTATGGCCTCGATCGGCATCGGCGCCCTCGGCGAGCCGGCGATCGCCCATCTGCTCGAGCCGCTCCTTGGTGGCGCTCTTGGCCACACCGCCGCTGTCGCGATCGCGGTGATCATCGCCTACCTGCTGATCACGGTGACCCAGAGCGTGGTCGGCGAGATCGTCCCCAAGCTCTACACGATCCAGCACGCAGAGGGGCTGGCGCGCCGCGTCGCGCGTCCTCTGCTCTTCTTCCGCAGGGCATTTCACCCGTTCATCGTCGTGTTGAACGCTTCCTCGGCCTCGATCCTGCGGATGCTCGGGACCGATCCCGATGCCGAGCCCGAGGGGGGGACACCCGACGAGCTCAAGCGGATAATCGCCGAGTCGCAGACCGGCGGTCAGCTCGATATCGGCGAGGCGAACATGCTGACGGGCGTCTTTCACCTGCACGAGCAGGAGGCCCGCCAGGTGATGACCCCGATTCCGGCCGTGGTCACGGTCGACGTGGCTGAGACAGTTGAGGCCGCCCTACGCAGATGCGTCTCCACCGGGCACTCACGGCTGGTGGTCACCGAGGACGACAACCAGGATCGCGTCAAAGGGATCGTGCACGTCAACCAGCTGGTCAAGCTGATGATGTCCCAAGGACTGCAGGCGAAGTTCGCCGGCGTCGTCCGCCAAGCCCCACTCGTCCCGGAGACCAAGCCGCTGGACGACCTGCTCGCCGATCTTCAGCGCGAGCGCACGGAGCTCGCGATCGTCATCGACGAGTATGGGCGCACTGCCGGGATCGTCACGATCGAGGACATCATCGAGGAGGTCGTGGGGGAGATTGCCGACGAGACCGATCCCGCGGGCGGCGCCGTCCGCCGGCTCGCTAACGGCGACTGGTTCGTGAGGGGACACGTCGCGGTGAGCGACCTCGAGGACTACGGGCTCGAGCTTCCGGTCGACACCGACGCCTATAACTCGGTCGGAGGGTTCGTGTTCGCGGAGCTCGGGCGACTGCCGAAGCGGGGGGACACGATCGCCGCCAACGGCTACTCGATTCGCGTCGAGTCGGTTCGCCAGAACCGGATCGAGGCGGTGCGCATAAGGGAGCGGCGGGATCCCGTGAAGGCGTCGGGGATGGACCGGCCTGCCGCCTGACCTCGCGACATTTGTTACATTATCCATCCTCGACGGTGCCGAGCCAGCGAAGCTTTCGGCGGTTTAGGAGAGGGAACGAAGCCGGCCCACGGGCCGGCTTCGCCTTCGGCGGGCCATGTGCCCACAAAAAGAAGCCGGCCCGCTGGGGACGGGCCGGGCTTCGTGCTTCTGGGGAGGAGGTGCTGCTATGAGGTACGTCGCAAGCGGAAGTCTGCGACCGGGACCTGAACGCGGCCTAAAGAATTTGTTCAAATCTGTTCAGTCGTAGCTGTAGAAACCGCGACCGGCCTTCCGACCCAGCGCGCCTTCCGCGACCAGCCTTCTGACCGTCGCAGGCACCGCGACGCCGATCGCGTCGCCGATCGACGCCGAGACGTCGAGTCCCACCAGGTCGAGCAGCGCCAGCGGGCCCATCGGTAGGCCGGCCCCGAGGGTCATGCAGCGGTCGATATCGGCTGCCTCCATGCCTGTCTGCGCTTGCAGCTCGACCGCGCCGAATAGGTACGGGAACAGCAGGCGGTTGACGACAAAGCCGGGGATGTCCGGGACCTCCACGGCGACCTTCCCGAGGTCCTCGCACAGTCGTCGTGCTCGCTGCCGGGTCGGCTCGGTGGCCGCGTCCGGAAACACCAGCTCGACCAGCGGCATCCGTGGCACCGGGTTAAAGACATGGAGTCCGAGGAATCGCTCGGGACGCCCAGACGCGTCCGCCAGAGCGGCAATCGACAGTGACGACGTGGTCGTCGCCAGTACGCCCTCGCCCCCGGCGAGAGCGGTCATCTCGGCGAGGTCCGTGAGCAGCGCGGCCTTGCTGCCGTGATGCTCCACGACCGCCTCGACCAGGAAGGTGGCCTCCGCCAGCGAGGAGAAGTCGGTAACGACGCGGATGCGTTCGGCGTCGGCCGATCCGGGGTTCGCCTTCGCGCAGACGCGGGCGACGCTTGCTCGCGCACGCTCGGCCGAGCGCTCCGAGCGGGCCCACAACAGCACATCACCGTCGTGCGCGGCAGCGGTCGCCGCCAGCCCGCAGGCCACCACGCCGGCGCCGGCGATCCCTAATCGCTCTTGCAAGGTCTCCGTCCTATCGTGAGGGGGCCAGTCGTTCTCGTAGTTTGCCGTGCGGGCCGCCGGAAGGCTCCCACAGTCAGGCGCCGGGGTCGGCCGGCTCTGTACAGTACGGAACCGTTCAATAGAGGTGCCTGCTGACGCCGCCCCAGTGCGATTAGCAAGCCCAGTCGCTGGAAGGAGCAACCGAAATGCCGGCAGATCGCGGTCGCGAGGTAGTAATAGTCGAGGCGGTCCGCACCCCGATCGGGCGTGGGCATCGCGAGAAGGGCTATTACAAGGACATCCACCCCAATGAGCTCCTCGGTCGCTGCTACCTCGAGCTGATCGAGCGCTCCGGCATCGACGCCGCCGAGGTTGAGGATGTCGTCGCTGGATGCGTGCAGCAATACGGCGAGCAGATGTTCAACGTCGCCCGAAACGCGTGGCTACAGGCTGGTCTTCCGGCCGAGACGCCGGCCACCACCGTCGACCGGCAGTGCGGATCAGGCCAGCAAGCCGTCGGCTTTGCGGCGGCGTTGGTCGCCGCCGGTGTCCACGACGTGGTGATCGGGTCAGGAGTCGAGCACATGGGCCACATCCCGATGGGGGTCGGCTTCAAGTGGATCGACGACGTTGGCAACCCGTTCCCGCCGGCGCTACTCGAGCGCTACAGCCTCGTGCCTCAGGGGATCTCGGCCGAGATGATCGCCGAAAAATGGGAGATCCCGCGCTCGGAGATGGACGAGCTGGCGCTGCGCTCCCACCGGCTCGCGCACCGCGCGACCGAAGAGGGCCGCTTCGACCGCGAGATCATCCCGATGAAGGTCAATGGGTCCACCTATGCGACCGACCAGGGGATCCGGCCCGACACGTCGCTTGAAGCGCTCGCCCAGCTGAAGCCTGCGTTCAAGCCCGACGGCAAGGTGACGGCAGGCAACAGCTCCCAGATCTCCGACGGCGCTGCGGCCGTGCTGGTGATGGCTCGCGAGAAGGCCGATGCTCTGGGCCTGCGGCCGCGTGCACGGATCATCGACCAGACGACAGTCGGCGTCGACCCGGTGATCATGCTGACCGGTCCGATCCCCGCGACGCGCAAGCTGCTGGACCGCAACGGCATGACCATCGGTGACATCGACCTGGTGGAGATCAATGAAGCGTTCGCTCCAGTGGTCGCTGCCTGGCGCCGAGAGCTCGAGCCCGATATGGATCGGGTGAACGTCAACGGCGGGGCGATGGCGCTTGGCCACCCGCTCGGCAGCACCGGCGCGCGCCTGATCACCACGCTCCTGCACGAGCTCGAGCGCTCCGACAAGGAGCTCGGGCTCGTGACGATGTGCTGCGG
>JALYZY010000052.1 GCA_030948665.1 Actinomycetota bacterium
CGTGGGCCCCGTCGCGTCCGAAGCGCCGTGCCACGGCACGGCCGACGCCTCCGGAGGCGCCCGTCACGACAACGACTTCTGGCCGCTTCGCCATGACCCCGGAGCTACCCCGGACCGATTGTGTGACAGCGCCCGATCACTGCTCGGTGCGGCGCGCGCCGGCGAGCCGCTCCGGCGATGTCGGGACATGGCCGCTGTCGCGCTGCGGGGAATGGGGGAGGGGACGGTTCGTGCTCGGAGCGGCTTCGGTATCGCCGCCCCGGCTGCCCTGGGCCGAGCGGCCCCACGTGGCATACAGGAACGCGGATCCCGCCATCATCAGGCCCAGGGGCACCAGGATGATCGTGAAGATCCCGCCGGACGCAACGCCACCTACGACGCCGAAGATCACCAGTACCAACGCAACCAAGTAGAGCCACATGACAGGTCCCGTCTACCCCTCGCGAGAGCCGGGTAAGCGTTGCGGGTAGCCCCGGACGGTGACCGGCCCCAGCGACTACCCGCCGATCGGCGACTACGCCGTGATCGGCGATTGCCACAGCGCCGCTCTGGTCTCCCGCCAGGGCTCGATCGAGTGGTGCTGCCTTCCCCGGTTCGACTCCGGCAGCGCCTTCGGCGCGATGCTCGACCGCGAGCGCGGTGGCATCTGCTCGATCACGCCGACGGAGGAGGGATCGTGGGAATACGCCCGTGCGTACGCCGACGACACACTCGTCCTCGAGACGCGAATCAACGGGCCTTCCGGGGAGCTGAAGCTGATCGACTGCTTCGCGGTCCGGGAGACTGCGCGCAGCACGCCGCGCCGGCACATCCTCAGGATCATCGAGGGCATCAGTGGATCGGTCGAGCTCGAGATCCGTGTCGCCCCACGCTTTGACTACGGCGAAGTGAGGCCTTGGCTCCGGCGACACGGGCATCGCCTGCACTCGGCGATCGGCGGAAACGACGGCTTGCTGATCTGGTGTGAGGAGGAGATGCATGAAAGCCCCGACCACGAGCTGGCGTGCACCGTGTCGGTCAGCACGGGCGAGCGGGTCCGCCTGTCGCTCGGCTACCACCCGCCGGAGCTGATCGACGCGGGCGAGTTCGAGGAACGAAGCGCCCAGATGATCGACGATCAGCTCGACCACACACTGCGCTGGTGGCGGCGATTCGCCAAGCTGATCGAGCTGGACGGCCCTGACGAGTCGGGCGCGCGGCGATCGGCGATCGCGCTCAAGGCGCTCACGCATGCGCCGACGGGAGCGATCATCGCTGCTCCCACCACGTCGTTGCCGGAGGTGGTCGGCGGGCCCCGCAACTGGGACTACCGCTACGCCTGGGTGCGCGACTCGAGCTTTAGCTCCCGGGCGTTCGCGGCGGTGGGTTGCGTCGATGAGGCGGACGCGTTCCGGGCTTTCATCATGCGCTCCGCCGCGGGCCACGCGGGCGACCTGCAGATTCTCTACGGCGTCGGCGGCGAGCGCCGCATCAGCGGTCAGGTGCTCTGCGATCTGGAGGGCTACCGCCGCTCTGCGCCGGTTCACGTAGGAAACGACGCAACCAGCCAGCTCCAGCTGGATGCCTACGGCGAGCTGGTCAACCTCACTTGGCGTTGGCACCGCCGGGGCCACTCTCCCAGTGACGATCACTGGCGCTTTCTCGTCTCGCTGATCGACCATGCCGCGGAGCAGTGGTCGCAGCCTGACTGCGGCATCTGGGAGTGGCCCGGCGAGCCCGACCACTTCGTGCACTCGAAAGTTCTCTGCTGGTCGGCGCTCGACCGGGGGATCCGCCTCGCCGACGAGTGCATGCGCCGAGCCCCAACTCGCCGATGGAAGCAGGCTCGGGACGACATCCGGGAGGCAATCGAGCACCGCGGCTACGATCGCAAGCGCGGCATATTCGTCCAGGCGTTCGACCGCCCCGAGCTCGACTCCGCCCTGCTTCTGCTTCCGACCGTTGAGTTCATCGCCTGGGACGACGAACGAATGCTCCGCACCATCGCTGCCGTACGTGAGGAGCTGAGCGCCGGCGATGGCCTGCTCTACCGCTACACGCGGGCGGATGGGCTGGACGGCCGCGAGGGGGCTTTTCTGTGCTGCTCATTCTGGCTCGCCGAATGCCTAGCCCGCGCCGGCGATCTTCCCGAGGCGCGCAGGGTGTTCGATCTCGCACTCGCCACCGCAAACGACCTCGGACTGTTCTCGGAGGAGATCGACCCAGAGAGCCGCGAACTATTGGGCAACTTCCCGCAGGGCTTGACGCACCTGTCGCACATCAACGCCGCGGTGGCGCTCGCGGAAGCGGCACCGGCTAAGTAGCGGCCAAGTTAGCCGCGCCAGGCCGCGGGGTAGCTCATCAGAGCTTGCGCTGACGACGAAAGGACTTGGAACCGCATGAGTGAGACGGTCGGCGACTACCTCTTGGAGCGCCTTGCGACGTGGGGCGTACGTCGCATCTACGGCTATCCCGGCGACGGGATCAACGGGATCCTGGGCGCTTTCGGCCGCGCTAGCGAGGCGTCCGAGTCATCCGGCTCCCCGCAGTTCATTCAGGTGCGCCACGAGGAGATGGCGGCGTTCATGGCCTGCGCTCACGCCAAGTTCACCGGTGAGCTCGGAGTGTGCTTGGCGACCTCGGGTCCCGGCGCCGTCCACCTGCTCAACGGCCTGTACGACGCCAAGCTCGACCATCAGCCGGTGCTGGCGATCGTCGGCCAGCAGGCCCGCGCCGGAATCGGCGGCCACTACCAGCAGGAGATCGACCTGGTCTCGCTGTTCAAAGACGTCGCCCACGAATATGTTCAGATCGCGATGGTCCCGACACAGGTCCGTCACCTCGTGGACCGTGCCTGCCGGATCGCGCTGGCCGAGCGCTCGCCCACCGCGATCATCATCCCCAACGACGTGCAGGACTCGCCGGCGGTCCCGCAGCCTCCCCGCAAGCACGGCACCATCCACTCCGGCCCGGGGTACCGCGCACCGCGGGTGCTTCCCACCGAGGAGGACCTGGCTCGTGGCGCCGAGGTGCTGAACGCCGGCCAGAAGGTGGCGATGCTGGTCGGGCAGGGCGCACTTCACGCCAGTGAGGAGGTCGCGCAGGTCGCCGAGACTCTCGGCGCCGGCGTCGCCAAGGCGCTGCTAGGTAAGGCGGTGCTCCCCGACGACCTGCCGTACGTCACCGGCTCGATCGGGCTGCTCGGCACGGAGCCGAGCTGGACGCTGATGCAGGAGTGCGACACGCTCCTGATGGTTGGCTCGAGCTTCCCGTACTCGGAGTTCCTGCCCGAGGAGGGCAACGCCCGCGCCGTTCAGATCGACATCGACGGGCGGATGCTCTCGATGCGCTACCCGATGGAGGTCAGCCTGGTTGGCGACAGCGCCGAGACGCTGCGCGCGCTGATGCCGCACCTCGAGCGCAAGGAGGACCGCTCCTGGCGTGAGCAGATCGAGGAG
>JALYZY010000156.1 GCA_030948665.1 Actinomycetota bacterium
CCGTGAGGGCCTGAACCGGCCCTCACGCCGGTCATCCGGCCCACCAAGACACCGACGGCCCGCCCCGGCTATTCGCAGCCGATCCGAGGCCGACTCGGCAGAGGCTTTGAGCGACAGCCACCGCGGAACTCAGGGCTTGGGGGTCTATCGCCCGAGCGTGGGACCTTCTCGCCCCGGGTAGCGCGAGGTTGCGCGTCGCGTCGTCGGAGACTGGTCGAGCCGCGCGGCCGGTCCGCTCCCGCGTCGGCTTTGCCCTGGATCGCGTTCGAGCACGCGGTTGAGCACGGCGATGTCGTCGAGGTCCTGCCGGCGTTTGGCCTCGGGCCGGTCCCGGAATGCGGAGGCGGCGGTCTTCATCCGGATGAGATGTTCGGGATGGGCGATCAGGAGCGTGATTCCACGTACCTCGACTGGGATGGCGCGGGCCCGGAGGTCTTCGTAGCTCTGAGGTGCGCCTTGTGTTTGGTCGACGGCGAACACGTCCAGGTCTCCGTGGCGGGTGTGCATCAGGAAGTTGCCGCCCTGGTACAGATCCTCGGGCGAGCCGAGGTCGATGCCGAGCAGGTCGGCATCGACGCCGCGGAGTTCAGCGCCGAGCTCGCGGAGTACGCCGGCCAGCCGCTGCACGTTCTCGGGAGTCCAGGCAGCGACGATGTCGAGATCCTGAGTCGTACGCACGTGCCCGTGCGCCTGCAACGCGACCCCGCCGATCACGACGTAGTCGACCGCGTGACGGTTGAGGGTCGCAGCCAGCTCGCCGGCGTCGAGAGGCGCGCTATGACCGCTCACGGGCTCGCGCTCCCGCGACTGCGATCTCGCCCGCGAAGCGGTTCCAGCTCAGCGCGCGTTCCAGGCGCTCAGGCATCGGAGAAGCGCTCGCGGCAGCGAGTTGGTCGGAGTCGAACGGAACCTCTCGTGGCCTCGACACCAGCACGAGTTCTTCCCCGACGGCAGCCGCGAGCTTCGACAGGGTCTCCACCGAAGGCGATACGGATCGGTTCTCGATCTTGCTCAGCGCCTGCTGGCTCGTCCCAGCGCGAGCTGCGAGCGCCGCCTGGCTCAGCCGATGACGAATCCGAAGATCTCGGACCCAGACTCCAGTATCCATGATGCACATCATATCTGATGTTGAAACCACCGCTATCGAGCGTGAAGCCCCTACGCTATCAGCGGTGTATACTTCTTCCGATGACGGTGGAGGGAAGTCACGACAGATCTCAGAATCCGTTCGCGTTCGATCGGCCGCTCGAGGATGCGTCAGCGCTGGTTGGACGGGAGCTGGAGCTGAGCGAGCTCGCGCGAGCGCTCAAGACCGAGGCCGACGTGCTGGTCGAAGGGCCGCACCGCCACGGAAAAACGAGCCTTCTAAACGCTGCGCTTGCCGCCTTCGCAGATGGTGAGCTGGGCCTATCGGTACGAATCGACTGCGGCGGGGTCCTGACGTCCTCTGATTTCATTCGCCGGGTCGAAGACGCCTACGCGCGCGCGTGGGCACGAGGCGCCGTCGAGGACGCGCTTGTCACCCGGCTCGAGAGCCTGCCACTTCGGCTTGCTGGCGCCGAAGCCAACGACCCCGCCACGCGGGCCGAGGCACTGCTCCTCGTCGCCGCGGAAGCCGCCGAGCCCTGCGGTAGCCGCGCGGCGCTCTCGTTCGATGAGGTTCAAGACGCGCTCGACATCCCGGCGATCGTTGACGTGCTCACGCGCGTCCGCGAGCGCAGCAGCGACCGTGTCACCTATGCGTTCGCCGGTCCGCACCTGTCGTTTACAGAGCCCGGCTTGTGGAGCGAGCACGCGGCAAGCGTCACCGTCGGCCCGATCGATCCGGTTCTGTTTGCCGGCGAGATCACGCGACGGTTCGCGGACACGGGCCGCGAAGCCGGCGAGGCCGCGAAGGTCATCGCCACCGTCGGCGCCGGTCATCCGCAACGGACAAGCTTGCTCGCCGCACAGCTCTGGACGCTGACGCCAGAGGGACAGACCGCGACCGTCGCAACGGCCCGCGCTGCGATCGAGCAGGCGCTCGCTCGGTGCGCCCCCGAATTCGACGTACGCTGGAACGCGTTGCACGGCAACGAGCGCCGCGTGGCCGTAGCAATCGCCAACGACATCGCACCACAGGGCACCCGCGCGCAACGCGCCACCGGCCTCGCAAGCTTCGGCGCCGCCCAGCGGGCCCTGCAAGGCATCAAGGCTTCCGGTGTTGCCCAGGTAAGAGACGAGCGAACAACGCTCACCGATCCCTTGTTCGCCGAGTGGCTCCAGCGACGGTACTCACAGGCGCCCGCCGAGCCCAACTGGCAGGCTCTCAGGCAGCAGCGCGAACAGCTGGAGCGCGGTGGCATGACGCCGAGGCTGTGACCGTGTCAGTGTCGGACTATCGGACGCGTCGTCCGCTCCAGCCGGTGCCGCGCCTGTTGCTGTCTCGCAAGGAGGCGGCCGCAGCGCTCGGCGTCAGCGTCGACACGTTCGAGCGACGCGTCCAGCCCGTGATCAAGCTCGTGCCCTGCGGGCAACTCCTGCTGGTCCCGGTAAAGGAGCTGGAGAGGTGGTGCGACGAACACGCGCACTACCTGGCAGGCGCGACGTAGTGGCCGAGTTGTTGCCGACGTCGGAGCCGCGTGCTACTACACGAGCCATGGCGTGGCAGCGAACGAAGCATCCTGGCGTGTACGTCCGCCACGCGAACGCGTGCCCCGCCTCCCAGACCCCGCGCGCGCGATGCAAGTGCCAGCCCGCCTACCGCGCCCGCCGGCGCCACCCAGTCACGGGCAAAGTCGTCGACGGACCGAGCTACCGGGACATCAATGAGGCGTTCTCGTGGTACGCCGGCGCCGGCAAGAAGGCCAAGCCGGTGCTGCGCGAGCGCGCCGACGCGGGGCAAACGTTCAGGGAGCTTGCCGACGAGTGGTGGGACGGCGTCGAGCAAGGACGGATCGGGAAGCGGCGTGGCAAGCGCGGCTACTCGACGATGACGCTCCAGGGTTACGACCGCTCGCTGCGACACGTTCTGATGCCCGAATTCGGTCCGCGCCCCGCAGCCGAGATCGGCGCGCGCGAATGGCAGCTGTTCGTTGACACGCTCGCCCGCGGCGGGCTGTCGCGCTCGCGGATCTCGAACCACCTTGCGGTCGTCCGCGCGATCTACGCCTGGGCATGCCGGCCGACGCGCCGGCTGGTGCCCGCCAATCCGACGATCGGCGTCGAGCTCCCTCCGGTTGACGAGATCGAGCGCGACCGTGCAGCGACCGCGGAGGAGGCCGAGGCGCTGCTCGAGCCGCTGTCGCCCCAAGATCGCGTGCCGTACGCGCTGGCGTTCTACGCCGGCCTGCGTCGAAGCGAGATGGACCGGCTCGAGTGGCCGGACGTTGACCTCGAGCGGCTGTGGCTCGTCGTCCGCAAGTCGAAGAGCGATGCCGGGACCGGCCGACGACTACCGATCGCGGCGCCCCTGAAGCCGATCCTCCTGCGCGCGTTCATGCTCCAGCGTCGCCCAGACACCGGCCGAGTGCTCGGCGGCGTGTCGGTCACCTCAGGCCGCCTCGCCCGTCGCGCGAGCAAGGCCTGGACGAAGGCCGTCGACGACGCCAAGGAGCGCGGGGTCGAGCTGACGCTCGAATCGATTGGCCTGCACGAATGCCGCCACACCTACGCGAGCTTCCTGATGGCCGCCGGCTACACGCTGCGCGAGCTGATGGAGTACATGGGCCACAGTTCGCTCCAGGCGACCGAGCGCTACGTGAAGCTCCTGCCGCAACCCGCCGGCGTGGAGGGCGCCGCCGATCGGCTCAACGCCTACCTAGCTGGGATCGCGAGGCAGCCATGACCGCCGCCGTTGCCAACACGTTGCCAACATTTGCACGCCTCGAGGCGGTTCGTAGCCCCTCGTTGCGGTCGGCGACACGCGGATCGCAAACCTCTAAATCGCCCGTAAACACTGGCGACTTGCGTGAAATCAAGGATGCCGGAGGAGGGACTCGAACCCCCGACACGCTGATTATGATTCCGCTGCTCTAACCGACTGAGCTACTCCGGCGGGGACTGGCGAGGCGGTCAAATCGAAGCCTCCCAGCAGAGGCGTGAGCCTAGCAACGGGTGGAGATCATGCGAGGCTTGCGCCGGGGCCGAATACTCCTGACACTGGCCGCCGGTCCGGCCGTCCGGTCACGCCCGCGGCACCAGTCACAATCGAGTAGTCGAGGTGTCCTCTAGATGATCGATTGCCGCGCGTGTTCGTGGCTGATGCACTGGAGCGGGCTGTTCGCGGCGCTCGCGCTGCTCGCGCACGTCGGAGCTGCGCCGAATTCCCGGATCTTCGACCGCGTGACCCGCACCGCGAGCGCTTCGCAGCTCCCGGTGCTCTCGCCGCAGCAGCTTGCGGGTCAGCGAGTGATCTACAGCTACAGCGGCCTTACCCCACCGGGCTCGCTGCTGGCCAGGATCAGGGCGGGGGAGGCTGCCGGGGTGATCTTCTTCAGTGACAACATCTCGAGCGCCGGTCAGATCAAAAGCGTCATCGGCGCACTTCAGGCCGCCGCCGCGCAGAGTCCCGTGAAGACCCCGCTGCTGATGATGACCGACCAGGAAGGTGGTCTCGTGCGCCGCCTCCCTGGCGCACCCGTGCTGTCTGAGAAACAGATCGGCGCGGGCGCAAGGCCTCTGGCCGCCGCTCGGCGCGCGGGTCGCGCGGCAGCGATCAATCTCCGAGGAGCCGCCATCAACGTGAACCTCGCGCCCGTGCTCGACGTGTATCGCGCCACGGGCAACCTCATCGACCAGTACGGCCGCTCCTATGCCATGAGGTCCCCGGCAGTCGCGCGACTGGGCGCAGGTTTCATCGCGGCGGAGCAGCGGGGCGGCGTCGCCGCCACGGCCAAGCACTTTCCTGGCCTCGGCGCCGCGACTGCTTCGCAGGACACCGACTCGCGCGCGGCGACGCTTCACATCTCGCTTAGGTCCATCAGGTCTGTCGACGAGCTGCCTTACATCGCCGCGATCGCCGCCGGGGTGCGTCTGGTGATGGTTTCTTGGGCGACCTATCCCGCACTGGATCCACGCCGCCCCGCGGGCTTGTCTGCGATCGTGGTCCAGCGAGAGCTACGGGGGAGGCTCAAGTTCGGCGGCGTCACGATCACTGACGCGCTCGAAGCTGGAGCCCTGGGTCGGTTCGGTGCCACGTCTTCGCGGGCGGTCCTCGCGGCGGGCGCCGGGATGGATCTCCTGCTGTGCGCGAGCCAGAGCGTAAGTCAGGGCACAAGCGCGGTAACCGGGCTCGCGAACGCACTACAGGGCGGCACGCTCGGGAACGCCACATTCATGGCGTCAGTCGACCGTGTGCTCGCCCTGCGCGCAGCCCTCGGGCCGACCGTCCCGCGGAGCTAGCTCTCTTCCTCGTCGTGCTCCTCGCGCCAGCGCAGAGCCGCCGCTTCCGCGCTCGCGGAGTGCCGGTTCGGCACGACGTCCTCGTCCTCCGGAACATGGGAGGGAGCCGGATGCTCAGGATCGTTCTCGGGATGCTTTAGTCCCCAGCGAGCCGCGGCTGTGTCGGCTGTCGTTGACCGGCGGCCTTGGCGCTCGGGCGGTTGCTGATCGTCCGAATTTGACACGGGTCAGATTGTGACAGTTGGCACGGGGTGCCGCAAGCGCCGCCGCGGACCACATGGCCGCGCGCGCTCCGCCCGACATATGATCTCGCCCCAATGCCAGACCTTGGCCACGCTATAGATACCGTCATCGTTCGCTGCCTCGGAGTCCAGCCTGGGGAGGACGTCCTCGTGATCGTGGACCCTGGTACTCGATCGATCGGCGAGGCTCTGCGGGAGGCGGCGGCCAGGGCGGGCGCCGAAAGCGTCCTCGCGGTGATGGATGAGCGCGAGAACGACGGAACAGAGCCACCACGCCCGGCTGCCGGCGCATTGCAAGCCTGCGACGTCTTCATCGCGCCGACCACCCGGTCGCTGAGTCACACTGCGGCCCGTAAGCGGGCCACCGACGCGGGAGCGCGAGGGGCGACGATGCCTGGCGTGAGTGAGGACATGCTCGCCCGGGTGATGGCGGTCGATTTTCCTGCGATGGCGGCCAGGTCGCGTGAGGTAGTGGCCGTCCTCGAGAACGGGTCACGCGCCCAGGTGACGTGTCCCCGCGGGACTGACCTGACCCTCGATCTCGCCGGACGCCACGGGATCGCAGACGACGGCGACCTCACCTCGCGCGGAGCGTTCGGCAATCTGCCGTGCGGCGAGGGATTCATCGCGCCGGGTGGGGGGGACGGGACGATCGTCGCGTCGAGCCTCGCGCCGCTCGGGCTGAGCGAAGAACCGGCAGTCCTAAACGTCCGAGACGGCCGAATCGTGGGGGCCGAGGCAGGGGTCGGACCGGAGTTCTTGCGCCGGCTACAAACTCACGGTGAGCTGGGCACGAACCTGGCAGAGCTCGGCGTCGGCACCAATGACCAAGCTCGCCTGACCGGGGAGGTTCTCGAGGACGAGAAGATTCTCGGGACCGTCCACATTGCCTTCGGGGCCAGCGCTGGAATCGGCGGGACCGTCTCGGTCCCAATCCACCTGGACGTGGTCGTCCTCGACGCGACACTGGTGGTCGACGGACAGCCGATTCTCGAAGAGGGCCGGTACCGGCTCGATCACGGCGGGAGGTGAGCAGCGCGACGCTGCTGGCGGTCCCGAACGTGTCCGAAGGCCGCGACCGGCGCGCGGTCGAGGCGATCGGGGCCGCATTCGCAGCGCGACTGCTCGACGTCCACACCGATCCCGACCACCACCGCAGCGTTTTTACCCTTGCCGGCGCCCCGGGGCAGCTCGCCTCCGGCGTCCTCAGCGGCGCGCGCGAGACAATCCGTCGAGTCGATATCGCGCGCCACGAAGGTATTCATCCCCGGGTCGGGGCGATCGATGTAGCGCCGATCGTTTACCTGGCGCGGGCAGACCAGGGCGCGGCCTGCGCGGAAGCCCTGGTTCTCGGCGATCTCCTCGGCCAAGAGCTGGGGCTGCCCGTGTTCCTGTACGGAGACCTCGCCGCCGGCAGGACGCGGGCGGAGCTGCGCCGCGGGGGACCCGAGCGGCTCGCGCAGCGAATCGCGTCGGGAGAGCTGCGTCCGGATTTCGGGCCGCGGGCGCTGCATCCGACGGCGGGTGCCGTGCTTGTAGCGGCCAGGCCGCCGCTGGTCGCGTTCAACATCGAGCTCGCCGCACCCGCCTCGCTCGAGGACGCCAGGGCGATTGCCGCCCTGATTCGAGAGGACGGAGCCGAGGGACTGCCCGGCGTGCGCGCGATCGGGCTGTGGCTCGAGCATCGCGGCGTCGCCCAGGTCTCAACGAATGTCGAGGATCATCGCGCGACTCCACTTGCGGCGCTCGTTCACGCGATCGCAAGGCACGCCAGGCCAGCGCGGGCAGAGCTCGTGGGGCTCGCCCCACGAGCGGCGTTCGCAGGTTTTCCCGCCGAGGTGCCCGTCAGCGGCAAGCGGTTGATCGAAGATTTAGTGAGCGGTGTGTGACGCTCAAGTTCCGCGCGCGTATGTCGATCAGACGTCTTGAGGGGTCCGGCTCCCGGGCATCCCAAGCTTCCCACCGAGAGCGGAAAGGTACGTAAGCCATGAACATCAAGCATCTTCTCCGCGCCCGCGCGTCGCGAAGCGGCGGTGCCGCCGCCCTGGTGACGTTGCTCAGCGCGATCGCAGTAGCAGGGTGCGGCGGCAGTGTCGCCAACGTGGTCGACCCCGTCGCTCAGGCGGCAACTACATCGACGCAGGCCGCGGGCTATCGCCTGAACATGACGCTTGCCATCAGCTCCTCCGCGCTCCCGTCACCGATCACCGGCAGCGGTCAGGGTGCCTTCGACGTCCGGGCTCACGCTGGCGCCTTCACGCTGAGCATGAACCTGGGCAATAACCCCCAGGTCAAGCAGGCGCTTGGGAGCAGCACGCTTCAGGTCCAGGAGCTGATCAAGGGTCAGACGGTCTTCATGAAGCTCCCGTCCGCGATCACAAGCAGGGTGCCCACGTTCGGCGGCAAGCCATGGATCGAGGTCAACCTTGCGAAGCTCGCGGGCATCGCGGGCCTGTCGTCGCTGACGAGCAACCCGGCCACCTCGGATCCGAGCCAGCTCCTGAACTTCCTCCGCGCGTCCGGCAAGGTGACGAAGGTCGGCTCCGAGCAGGTGGACGGGCTTCAGACCACGCACTACCGCGGCACCATCGATCTCTCCCGGATCGCCAACGCTTTGCCCGCCGCTTCGCGTCACGCCGTGCAGCAGAGCGTAAAGGCGCTCGAGAGGATGACGACGCTGCGCCAGCTGCCGTTCGACGTCTGGGTCGACGGCCAGCACCTGGTGCGCAGGATGACGATGTCGTTCTCGCAGTCAGTCTCCGGCCAGTCCGAGAGGGTGTCGATGCGGATTGACATTCCGCAGTACGGCCCGCAGCCAGTCCCCGCAGCGCCTCCGGCGGATCAGGTCACCAACCTGAGCGCGCTCACCGGTGGCGGTGCGTGATCCGCGGCGTCTGACATAGGTCACGAGCCTGGCCGACCTGGCCCACCGCTGAGCCGAGGCGTGTGGCGCCACTGCGCCCGAGGGGACGTCTGCTCTGCAGATCTCCTGCGCCAGCGCGTAAGCTCCCTGGCGAGCATGGCGCAGACAAGGCGTAAGCGAAAGAGCAAGCATCGCGGCACCGCCGCGGGGACGATTGAGGCCCGGGGTCGCACCGGACGGCCATCGACCCCGCAGGAGCGCAAGAAGCAGGCGCGCGTCGACGCGCGCGAGCGGCGGCTGAACACGCCGCCGAGCTGGAAGTCGTCGTTTACGCGCGCCGCGATGGCCGCCGCGATCATCTTCCTGTTCATGTACCTCCTGAACAGCAAGATCAAGAACCGCGTGGGTGTCTCCGCCAGTCTGGCGGCACTTTCGTTCCTGATCTATGTCCCAGCCGGCTATTACCTCGAGCTGATCATGTATCGGCGCCGGCAGCGGCGGAGCACGGTCGCCGGCAGGCGAGGCGTCGGTAAGTGACCGATGCGAAGGAGCGGACGGAGATCGACGTCCGCATGTTCACCGTCGGTCCGCTCCAGGAAAATTGCTTCGTCGTGCGCGCGCGCGACGCGAGCAGCGCCATTGTCGTTGACCCTGGCGATGAGCCGGAGAAGCTGCTGGCGGCGATTGGTCGGCTCGGCATCGAGACCGTCGAGGCGATTCTCGTCACTCACACCCACTTCGACCACATTGGTGCGGTCGCGCCGCTGGCACGAGCCACGAACGCGGTCGTCTACTGCCCACAGCTCGAGCGCCAAGTGCTCGCGAACATCATGGATTACGTGCCGTGGCCGGGCTTCGGGCCGTTCGAGAGCTACGAGGCAGATCAGACGGTCGCGGGAGGCGAGACACTCGAGCTGGCTGACCTGACGTTCGAGGTGCTGTTCACCCCGGGGCACAGCCCGGGTCACGTGACCTACGCGCTTCGCGAGGAGGGCGCGATGTTCTCGGGCGACGTCCTGTTCCAGGGCTCGGTCGGCCGCGTCGATCTTCCCGGTGGCGACTGGGCGACGCTGCTGTCCTCAATCGATTCGCTCCTCCAAGCCTTTCCAGAGGAGACGGCCGTTTATCCGGGTCACATGGGGATCACCACGCTGGCCCGAGAGCGCGCAACCAATCCGTTCCTGCGCGAGCTCGCTAAGAACCCGTGATCCAGGCCCCGAAGGGCATGTTCGACGTGCTCCCCGAGGATGCTGCGCGGCGGGAGGTGCTCGAGTCTCACGCGCGGAAGGTCCTCGGTGCCGCGGGCTACCGTCGAATCGAGACCCCCACGTTCGAGGCGACAGAGCTGTTCGCGCGCGGGGTCGGGGAGGCCACGGACATCGTCCGCAAGGAGATGTATTCGTTCGATGATGGCGCCGGGCGCTCGATGACGTTGCGCCCCGAGGGCACGGCGCCGGTTTGTCGCGCCTACCTAGAGCACGGGATGCACAAGCTTCCCCAGCCGGTCAAGCTGTGGTACCTCTCGAGCTTCTTCCGCGCCGAGGCGCCGCAGCGCGGTCGCTACCGGCAGTTCTGGCAGGTCGGCGCGGAGGCCATCGGATCTGCCGGACCGGAGACCGACGCTGAGCTGATCGTGCTGCTTGCGGAGCTGCTTGGCGCGCTCGGCGCGCGCGGAACTCGGCTTCTGATCTCCAGCCTCGGGACCCCCGAGACCCGCGCGGAGTACCGCGAGGAGCTGACGGGGTACTTGCGCCGCCACCAGGAGCGGCTGGCGCCGGAGGTCAGAAACCGCATCGACTTGAACCCGATGCGCGCGTTCGACTCGAGCGATGCGCCGACGCGCGAGGTGATGCGCGGCGCGCCGACGCTGGTGGACCGCCTGGCAAGCGACGATGCCGAGCACTTCGCAGCGGTGCGCGCGCTGCTCGATGACGCAGGTATCGACTATCAGCTCGACCCCACGCTAGTGCGTGGCCTCGACTATTACACCCGCACCGTATTCGAGTTCTCCAGCGACGCCCTGGGCGCTCAGTCGGGGCTGGGCGGCGGCGGCCGCTACGACAGGCTGATCGAGCAGCTCGACGGTCCCCCGACGCCCGGGTGTGGGTGGGCAGCCGGGGTCGAGCGGATGCTGATGAGCGCGGGCGAGCTTCCGGTCGCTCCACAGATCACAGATCTGTACGTCGCGCTCAGCGAGTCCGGCGGCGCGAGGAGCGCCTTCGCGCTCGCGCGCGAGGCTCGGCGCGCGGGCCTGCAAGCGCAGCTCGAGCTCGCCGGCCGTTCGCTGAAGGGCCAGCTGAGGCACGCCGGCCGGATCGGAGCCAGGTATGTGGCGATCGTCGGAGCTGGCCCGGACGCGTCTGTGACGCTGAGAAACATGGCACTGAGCGAGGAGCTGGAGCTCGCGTTGCAGGACGTCATTCCGACGATCCTGCGGGGCAGCAGACTCTCATGAAGCATTCGCCCCGACCAAACGGGTTTCGCGACGCCTGGTGCGGTGAGCTGACCAGCGAGCGGGCTGGCACCCAGGCCCGGGTCTCAGGGTGGGTCAGTCGCCGGCGCGATCACGGGGGGCTAATCTTCATCGACCTGCGCGACCGATCCGGGATCGTGCAGCTGGTCTTCCATCCCGACAGCGCCCCCGACGCGCACGCGACCGCGCACCGATTGCGCGCCGAAGACGTTGTCTCTGCGGCAGGGGTCGTCGTCAGGCGCGAGCCACAGAATGTGAACCCCAATCTTCGGACCGGCGAGATAGAGCTGGAGGTTGCCGAGGTCGAGATCCTTGCTGACGCGGACACGCCGCCATTCCCGCTCGAGGAAGGCGCTGCGGTCGACGAGAGCCTGCGCCTGCGCCACCGCGCGCTCGACCTTCGCCGCCCCGAGCTGCAGGACGCCCTGGCGCTTCGTCACCGGGTGGTCGCGACGATGCGCGAAGTGCTCGACGAGCGCGACTTCCTCGAAATCGAGACCCCGTATCTCACCCGTTCTACGCCGGAGGGCGCGCGCGACTTCCTCGTTCCAGCCCGAGTCCAACCTGGCTCGTTCTACGCGCTCCCGCAGTCGCCGCAGCTGTTCAAGCAGCTGCTGATGATCGGCGGGCTCGAGCGCTACTACCAGATCGCACGCTGCTTCCGCGACGAGGACACGCGTGCCGACCGGCAGCCGGAGTTCACGCAGCTCGACGTCGAGATGGCATTCGTGGACGAGGACAACGTGATCGATTGCCTGGAGGCGGTGATGGGCGCGGTGTTCGAGCGGGAGGACTTCGGCGTCCCGCTGCCGCCGTGGCCCCGGATGACCTTCGCCGAAGCGGTCTCCCGATACGGGATCGACCGTCCGGACACTCGTTTCGGGCTCGAGCTGCGCGACCTCGGCGACGCGCTGTCGGGCACCGGCTTCAAGGTGTTCGCCGACACGCTCGCGAGCGGCGGGGTGGCGCGGGGCCTCAACGCCGGCCAGCGGGAGCTCGCGCGCTCCGAGCTCGACGCGCTCACCGAGCTGGCCAAGCAGCACGGGGCCAAGGGCCTCGTGTGGGCGTTCGTGACCGAAGAAGGTTGGCGCTCGCCCGTCGCCAAGTTCCTCTCTGCTGCCGAGATCGCCGCGATCTCGGCTCGTCTGGAGGCCAGCCCGGGCGATCTGCTGCTGATCGTCGCCGACGAGATCACCACCGCCGGCCAGGCGCTCAGCGCGCTGCGCCTCGAGCTCGCTCGTCGCTTCGAGCTGATTCCCACCGGCCGCCATGATGTGCTGTGGGGGGTCGAGTTCCCGGCGTTCTTCTGGGATCCGCAGGCGCAGCGCTGGGACGCTGCGCACCATCCCTTCACCGCTCCGACCGGTGATCTGGAGCAACCCGGGACCCTCACATCGCGCGCCTACGATCTCGTGCTCGATGGCGCCGAGATCGGCGGTGGCTCGATCCGCATCCATAGCCGCGAGGTCCAGCAGCGGGTGTTCGAGCTGCTCGGGATCGGGCCCGAGGAAGCCCAGGCTCGCTTCGGCTTCCTGCTGGACGCGCTGCGCTACGGGGCGCCGCCCCACGGCGGCATTGCGATGGGGATCGACCGAATAGTTGCGGCCCTCGCAGGAGCCGACTCGATCCGCGAGGTGATCGCCTTCCCGAAAGCGGCGTCAGGCGTGGATCCTCTGACCGGTGCGCCCGCCCCGGTCGACCCGGCGCAGCTGCGGGAACTCGGACTTCGCCTGGCGTAGCTGAACCGCCGCAGTCCGGATCCGACGATGCGAACCGGCCGCGGGGACTCAGGGCGATGGCATCTCTGCGTTGGCTCGAGCGCGAGTTCCTCAGGTTTCGCGGTGGTCTTGCCGAAGCGGTGCCAGATGGCGCATGTCTCGCGACCGCTGGTTGGCCTGCTCGTGTCTACGTTGGCGTTCTTTGCGATCTGGACTGTCGCGCTGAAGCCGGGCGGCTCCGCTTCCGGCGGCGGGTCCCAGGGCCTGCACTCATTGTCCTCGGCGGTAGCTGCCGCTCACCATGTCGCAGCCACCTCCGGCGCGGCCAGCGCGGCGGAGTCGGGTGTCCCATCCCCTTCCGGGTCGGCCGCCGGTCGCACGAGCACCGCCGCCAGCACCGGTTCGAGGGCGGGGACCATCCGGTCGAGCTCGGCCAATGCTGCGGCCGCCCAGTCGCACGGCGCTACCCCCTCGCCCGCGGGGACTGCTCCCGCCGTGGGGTCTTCGCAGGCCGCGACGACCACCGAGCCGTCGCCCGCTGCCGCGGCCTCCCAGCCGGGGGCCGCCCGGCTCAAGACCGCGCTCGCCGCGCACGAAGTGGTGATGCTGCTGTTCTACAACCCATCCGGCGCCGATGATCAGGCCGTCAAGCAGGAGGTCGACGCAGTACGCCCACGCGCAGGTGTCCTCGTGCTGTCCGCTCCCATCACCCAGTTGGCGAACTACTCCTCGCTCACCGACCAGGTTCCAGTCTCCCAATCGCCCACGCTCCTGTTCATCGACCGCCGCGGGCAGGCGAGCGCGCTCACCGGCTTCTCCGACGGCCTTGAGATCGCCCAGCGCCTCACAGATACGCTCGCCGTCAGGTAGCGCCATTTCGCGTCGCCCCGGTTCATCGCTGGGGGCCTGGGGTAGGCGTGAAATGGACAGCGTTGAAAAGGAGACGATATGGCCTACCGGATAGGCGGAGCTGAATCGACGCGCGAGGAGATCCCCAGATGCGCCCGTGAACAGCTCGAGAGCGCGATTCACCAACTGACCGAGCGCGTGAGCGCAGACCCGGTCGAAGCCGTACACGACGCCCGCAAGTCGCTCAAGAAAGAGCGCTCACTGCTGCGGATGGCGCGCGGCTCGATACCCGCCTCGCAGCGCCGGCGCGAGAATGCGGCGCTGCGCGATGCGGCACGCCGGCTGAGCATTGTGCGCGATGCCGACGTGATGATCGAAGCGCTCGAGAAAATCGCCGATCGGTATGTCGGGCAGTTCCCGAGCTCATCGGTGGAGGCGATTCGTGGTCGCCTCGAGCATGATCGTGAAGTCGCAAGGCTCGAGCTGATGGCCTCCGGCGCTCCCGAAGCGGCGGCTGAGGACCTGAAGGCGGCGCTCGCGCGCGTGGATGCCTGGCGCCTGAAGGCGGGCGGTTGGACGGCGATCGGCCCCGGGCTGGAGCGTGGCTACCGAGACGGGGGCAAAGAGTTTGCCGTGGCCCGCAAGAAGCCCACCGCCGAGAACCTGCACGCGTGGCGTAAGCGCGCCAAGGACCTCTGGTATGACCTCCGGCTGCTCGAGGAGATCGCTCCCCACACGGTGCACGCCCAGGCCAAGGATGCTCATCTGCTGACCGACCTGCTCGGGGATGACCATGATCTGGCTGTCCTGCGGGATAGCGTCCAGGCACTGGCCAAGGACGTGCCGGTCGATATCGCGGCAGTGCTTGTCGCGATCGACCACCGCCGTCAACAGCTTCAAGAGGAGGCGATGTTCCTCGGGGCGCGCGTGTACGCGGAGAAGCCGAACGCGTTCACTCGCCGCATGCGCAAGTACTGGAAGGCAGCGCGGGCGCAGGCCAAGGTCGCCGGCGCCCACGCCCCCGCCGAGCTCGCCGAAGCGACGCGAACTGCCGTGGTTCAGTGAGCGGCACAGGCTGCGCCACGATCCCACCGTTGCCGGCATGACGTAACGCTGCCGTTGCCGGGCCCTATGCTCGAGCGGGCAATGGATGCGCTTGCCTTTGAGCATCACCTGACCTCTCCGCAGGGTCGCGGGCGGGTGCCGCACGGCGCCGTTACCCGCACCGCGGGCGGCTCGGACTGCTGCGACGAGGTCAGCCTGTCGATCGCGCTCGACGACGAGCGGGTCGCCGATGCGGGATTCGAGGCTCGGGGGTGTGGCGCCGCCGCTGCCGCAGCAAGCGCAGCGGTGACGCTGCTTCGCGGGCGGCCCGTGCTCGAGGCGGCTCGTCTGCGCGCGGCGGACCTCGCCGCTGAGCTCGGTGGCCTAAGTCCTGGCAAGCTCCACGCGGCTGAGGTCGCAGCCGACGCGCTTCACCGCGCGCTCGGGGCCGCCGTCCGGAGCATGAAGCCTCTCGGGCGGCCTGCGGCGGGGCGGACCCTGGTCGCGATGAGCGGCGGCGTCGACAGCGCGGTGGCGGCGCTGCTCTGCGCCGAGAGGGAGGGCGAGGTGATCGCGGTCACGCTCGAGCTGTGGTCAGACCTCGAAAACGACGGCGAACGCAGCTGTTGCTCAGCTTCGGCGGTCGCGCAAGCCCGCTCGCTCGCGCAGCGGATGGGCCTCGCCCATTTCACGATGGACCTACGCGAAGAGTTCGCCGCCGGGGTGGTAGTCCCGTTCATCGACGGATTCGCCGCGGGGGAGACCCCCAACCCGTGCGTCCGCTGTAACGGCCACGTTCGTCTCGACGCAATGCTCGAGCTTGCCGACAGGCTCGGATGCGAGCACCTGGCTACCGGCCACTACGCACGGCTGGCGGAGTTCGACCATCCGGCCGGTCCCCTGCTGCGAGTCGCGGCCGACCCGGCCAAGGACCAGAGTTACATGCTTGCGGCGCTGGCGCCAAGCTCGCTGGCGCGAATGCGTTTCGTGCTGGGTGACCTGACCAAGCCGCGGGTTAGAGAGATCGCGCACGCCGCACAGCTTCCTGTCGCGAGCAAGCCGGAATCGCAGGATCTGTGCTTCCTGGCCGGCACCGACCGGTCTCGCTTCCTGGCCAGGCATGGCCGGACCGACCCGCGATCGGGCGAGCTGGTCGACCGCGACGGAAACGTTCTCGGCTGGCACGAGGGCCAGCACCGCTTCACGGTTGGTCAGCGCCGCGGCATCGCCCTCGCGGGACCCGAGCCTGTGTACGTGCTCGCCAAGGACGCCAGCACTAACCGGGTGACAGTCGGTCCCCGACGCGAGCTGCGCCGCGCGCAGGTGGAGATTCGCGATGTGCGGCTGCACCGGCCTGGGACCAGAGTGGACCGAGTGAAGCTTCGCTACCGCTCGCAGACGCTGAGCGCATCCTTGCCCGGGGATCCTGCCGCGGGTCGCCACGCCTCGATGTCGGCGATGCTTCGAGAGCCCGCGGAAGCCGTCGCCCCGGGGCAGCTCGCCTGCCTGATGGATGGGGAGCTCGTGATCGGCTGCGGAACGATCGCCCGCAGTGCTTAGCGCCCCGGGCTAGCCCCGTCGGTGATGGCGTCGTGCCGGCCGGTGGTGCCCGCGCCGCAGCCTGGCCATCCGCCGGCCGACCCTTGCTCGGTGCGCCTGGATGCGGAAGTGTGAGTCGATGTTGAAGTCCGCGTTGTGGATCAGCATCAGCCCATACTGAGGCCAGTAGCGGCCGGTGGGGGGCGCGCCAGGCACGCACGCGCCTCCGGACTCTCCGGGGTTGCTCGTCCAGGCGAAGGCGTCGACATTCGCGACGCCGGTGGTAGCCGTCGGCAGCGGACCAAGGCCACGCCCGGGGGGATTGCACAGCACCTCGTTGCCCTGATGCACGGGGTCAGGAGGAACCAGCGGGCCCCGCCCGTTCTCGCCGGTGTTGACGACGAAATGCATGCCGCCCGTCATGCGCGAGATCTCCTCGCCGTAGCGAATCTCCTTAGAGGTCCAGTCGAAGTGCGTGGCGTTCAGGAAGAAGCCCTGGATCCCCTTCACTCCGGCGCGCACCAGTCGCCGCGCGGTGCTGCGGGCCGGGACTGCATCACCGGCGCCGGCATCGAGGTAGACCACGAGGTGCGGGCAGGTCGCGGTCAGGAGGTCGATCGCATCGCGCAGCTCGTGCATCCGCACTGCAACTCCCTCACGACTGAGGCAACCGACAGTGATAAGCGCGTCCATCTCGAGAAACAGCACGGCCCTGTAACTGCCGATGCCCTGAGCGAAGCGCGCGATGAAGTTGTGATAGGAGAGCTGGTCACCGGCCGGGTCAGACCAATGCCCCGTGCAGTGCCCGTGGACGATGCGGTAGGTGGCGATCATCGGCACAGTGCCAGGTCCGTGGACATTGGCGATCGACAGGTAGTCCGAGACGGCGAGGCCGATGTCGGGCCCGCTGAAGGTTCCGAACCGAGTGGCGCCGGGCTGGCGGGCTATCACTCCGAGCCCCGGGTAGCGGTGGACCCAGCGGGCCGGCTCGCTATTGGGATCGACGTAGAAGTTGGCGCCCGTCAGCGGATTACCGGGAGGAGGAGCTGTTGCCAGGTCCAGCGGGTTGGCCGGATCACGCGGGACCACCGGATCGTCCTGCAGAACCGTGAGCACCGCCGTCGACGGGCTCGCCATCCCGATCGGCGAGGGGCCGAACAGCGAGACCTGAATTGTCTTGTTGATCCCGTTGTACCCGTGGTCGGTGATCGGCACCTGAAATGTCTCGGTGTCGACGCCTGGCGGGAAATCGAGCATCCCGATCACGGGCTTGAAGTCGATCCCCGGCAGCGCCGAGCACTGCGTGTCTCCACACGGGTGTCCGGGGCCGATCGCGATGTATCTGATCTGCGCGTCGGCCTTGGCGTCGCTGCGCCTGACCGTGATCACAACTACTCCCGCGTTCTCGTGAACGCTCAGCTGCGACGACTCGAGCCGGAAGCCGGAAGGATCGAACTGCGTGGCGGAAGCGCTTGAAGCCATTACGCCGGATCCCAGTGCCACGAGGACCAGCAGCGTGAATCGGCGTAGCACGACCATCCAGACTTGAGTCGGAAAGGTGCGCCGGGGGCTTGAGAATCAGCTCATAAGTGTCCACTTTGCGTGGACGAACGTGCATACACTCCTGCCAATGACCTCGGACGAGATCCGCCAGACGTTCCTGGAGTTCTTCGAGCAACGCGACCATAGGCGCCTGCCGTCGGCCTCGCTGATCCCCCCTGACCCGTCCGTGCTGTTCACGATCGCGGGCATGATCCCGATGAAGCCGTACTTCCTTGGAGCCGAGCGTCCGCCGTACCCGAAGGTCGCGACCTGCCAGAAAGCTTTCCGGACCCCTGACATCGAGCAGGTCGGGATGACCTCGCGGCACCTGACTTTCTTCGAGATGCTCGGCAACTTCTCGTTTGGCGACTACTTCAAGCGCGAGGCCGCGCGCTTCGCCTGGGATCTTTCCGTCGAAGGGTTTGGCCTTCCTGAGAAGGACATCTGGGTCACCGTGTTCGCCGGCGACGAGGCGCTCGGCCTCGGCCCGGACGAGGAGGCGATCGACGTCTGGCTCGAGATCGGGGTTCCCCGCGAGCGGATCGTCGAGTGCCCACGATCGGAGAACTTCTGGCAGATGGGACCGACCGGCCCGTGCGGGCCGGATTCGGAGCTTTACCTCGACCGTGGCGTGGCCCGCGGCAAGCCCGAGGACCTCCCGGGCCAGGAGAACGAGCGGTTCCTCGAGTACTGGAACCTGGTGTTCATGCAGTACGACCTGGATGACGCCGGTGGTCTTACCCCGCTACCGGCGCGGAACATCGACACGGGGCTGGGCCTCAACCGGTTCGCGGCGATGCTCCAGGACAAGCCGTCCGTATTCGAGACAGACCAGCTGTTTCCGCTGATCTCGCTTGGCGAGGAGCTCTCGGGCAGAAGCTATGGCAGTGAGTTTCCGACTGATCGGGCGCTGCGGATTTTGGCCGACCACAGTCGCTCGATGACCTTTCTCGTCGCCGACGGGGTGGTTCCGTCGAACGAGGAGCGCGGTTACGTCTTGCGGCGGATCATGCGCCGCGCGATCTTGCAAGGTCGCAAGCTCGAGCTCGACCCCGGATTCCTGAAGCGCTACGCGGACCGGGTGACGGAGCTGATGGGCGACGCGTACCCCGAGCTGCACGAGCAGCGAGACGCAGTGCGCAAATGGCTCGACGCCGAAGAAGCTGGCTTCGGACGGACACTCGAGCAGGGGACCAAGCTGCTCGCGGAGCTGATGGCGAGGGCGCGCGGAGCCGGCGCGGAGGGGATCTCCGCCCAGGACGCGTTCATGCTCCACGACACGTTCGGGTTTCCAATTGACCTCACCCTCGAGCTGGTGGCCGAGCAGGGTCTCGGCGTCGACGAGGAGGGCTTCGAGGCCCTGATGGAAGAGCAGCGCGATCGTTCACGGCCGGACCCGCGCGCCCGCATCGGCGAGGGCCTGCGCGATCGGGCCTTGGCGCTGGCGGCGCAGGCCGGATTCACGACGGACTTCGTCGGCTACGAGGCGACAGACCGGGAGACCAGCGTCGGCGCGACAGCGTCTGAGAACGGCACAGTTCTTGTGAAGCTGGTGGAGTCGCCCTTCTATCCAACCGGTGGCGGCCAGGTGGCGGATTCGGGCTTCCTGGAATGCCACGATGGTGACTGTCGCGCGAGGGTCCGCGACGTGCTGCGGCTCGGCGACGACCAGGTGGTGGCGGTGGAGCTCGAACGCGGCGCGATCGAGCCGGGCGAGCGCGTAAGTGCCCGCGTCGACCGCGCAGCGCGTCACGCCACCGAGTGCAACCACACCGCCACTCATCTGCTCCACGCCGCGTTACGCGCGCGTCTCGGCACGCACGTCCGTCAGGCGGGGTCCTACGTGGGACCCGACAAGCTACGTTTCGACTTCACTCACGGCCGCGCGCTGACGCCGGAGGAGCTTGCTGACGTCGAGGACCAGGTGAACGCCTGGATCCTCGCGGCCCAACCCGTGAAGGCGCTGACGACCACCTTGGAGGAGGCGCGCCGTCTCGGAGCGATGGCGCTGTTCGGCGAGAAGTACGGGGATATCGTCCGCATGGTGGAGGTTGGAGACGGTTCGTTCTCGCGCGAGCTCTGCGGTGGGACGCACGTTCACAACACGGCAGAGATCGCGCTCTTCAAGATCGAGCGAGAGAGCTCGAGCGCCGCGAACGTTCGCCGCGTCGAGGCGCTCACTGGCCCGGTTGCGGTTGAACTGGCGCGAGCGTACGATCGGCTGCTGGCAGCCGCGGCTGCCGCTCTGCGGGTCACCCCCGATCGGGTCCCGGACGAGGTGGTGAAGCTGCGCGGTCAAGTCAGAGAGTTCGAGCGCACCGCGGGGGCCGGCAGCCGTGATGACGGGGTGGACGTCGAGGCCCTGATTGCCGATGCGCAGGAGCGCCACGGCGCGCGCGTGCTTGTTTCGCGCGTGCAGGTGGGTGATGGCGACGCACTGCTCAAGCTCGCCGATCGATTGCGCAACCGGCTCGGCGAGGCGGTGATACTTCTGGGCGCCGCGGCGGGAGACCGCGTCGACCTGATCGCGAGCGTGGCACCATCGCTCGTCGACCGCGGGGTCCGGGCAGACGAGATCGTCAAGGTTGCGGCGGCGGTGGTCGGCGGCGGCGGTGGCGGGCGTCCGACGCTAGCCCGCGCCGGAGGGCGCGAGCCCGCGAAGCTCCCCGAAGCGATCACTGCCGCGCGCGAGGCCGTCGAGACGGCTCTCGCCGGCAGCGCATGACGAGATGAGGGTCCTCGCGCTCGACTACGGCGCCGCCAGCTGCGGCTGCGCGGTGAGCGATCCGACAGGCGTCCTGGCAACGCCGATTGAGCCGGTCGCGACTCCTTCGTCCCGCCGGGGTCTGGGGCGTCTGCGGGCGCTGGTGGTGGAGCTCGAGGCGGGACGCGTCGTGGTCGGTCTGCCTGTCGCCCTGAACGGCGGCGAGTCGGCGCAGACCGTCGAGACCAGGGCCTTCGCGAAACGACTGGCGCAGGCGCTCCCGGTCCCGGTTGAGCTCTACGACGAGCGCCTGACAACGCGCCTGGCTCAGCGGACGGGGGGACGGATCAGCGAGCATTCGCGAGCCGCGGCGCACCTGCTCGAGAGCTGGCTTGCCGTTCAGGATCCCGAGATGACCCATGGCTGATCAGAGCGAACGGAGCGCGAGGGAGCGGGAAGAGGCACGGCTCGAACGGGAGCGGCGGCGCGCGCAGCGCCTCGGACAGACCACCTCCGAGCAGCTCGCTGTCTCCGGGGAGGAAAGTGACGGCAGCGCCCCTGCCGCCGAGCTGCAGGACGGCGCCGCGGTGCGAACGGCTCGCCCTGGGGCCGGGCGAGCCGATGGAGACGGCAAGGGACAAGTGAATTCGTCTGCGCCGGAATCAGACGAGGTGACCGACGGGGCCCCGGAGTCAGAAGAGCGAGCCGACGAGCCCACCGGCGAGCGGGAGGTTCCGCTAGGAATTCGGCGTGCCACGCGCCGCGATCGGTTGCCTACCACGGGGCGACGAGATCGGCCGCGGGTCGCACGTCGCCGCGATCGACCGAAAGTTGCGCGCCGCCGCGACCGCCCACAGACGCTTCAGCGGCGATCGTGGATGGGGCGGGCGATGTCGATTGTCGCGCTCGCGCTTGGGCTGGTGGTCCTGTGGTTCCTGCTCGAGCTGTTCCAGCCCTTCCACGGGCAGGCCCGCGGGACCGTAACCGTGACCATCCCGGCGCACTCCGGCGCCTCGCAGATCGGCGCTCAGCTCGAGCGCGACGGCGTTATCTCCTCGAGCTTCTTCTTCAATCTACGGACGATCCTCGCCGGCGATCGCGGCAGCCTGCTGTCGGGCACCTACCGCCTGCAGCAGGACATGAGCTACGGCGACGTGCTGCGGGTCCTTACTACGCCACCGCCCGTCGCGAAGGTCACCAACGTGACACTGATCGAGGGGCGCACGCGCCGGCAGATCGACGCGCTGCTCCACGCCCAGGGTGTCACCGGGAGCTACCTGGCCGACACTCGACGCTCTCGGCTTGTCGACCCCCGGCGATACGGAGCCCCCGCCGGGACGCCGTCGCTGGAGGGCTTCCTGTTTCCCTCGACCTATCAGCTCCGCGAGCCGATCAGCATCCCCGCGCTCGTCTCAGACCAGCTGCAAACGTTCCGCCGGCAGTTCGCGCACGTGGACCTGCACCACGCACAGACGAAGCACCTGACGCCCTACGACGTCCTGATCGTGGCGTCGATGGTCCAGGCGGAGTCCCAGACCTCGCACGACAACCCGCTCGTCGCGTCTGTCATCTATAACCGGCTTGCGGCCGCAATGCCGTTGCAGATCGACGCCACCACCCGGTACGCGACGGGCAATTACAGCCATCCGTTGACGCAGTCCGAGCTGGGCTCGCCCTCGCCGTACAACACTCGCCTCCACCCGGGCCTCACGCCCACGCCGATCGACAATCCTGGCCTTGCCGCGATGCAGGCGGCGGCGCATCCGGCCAACACGAACTACTTGTATTTCATCGTCAAAGTCTGCGGTCACGGCGAGCAGGTGTTCACCGGGAGCTACACGAAGTTCCTCAACTACGTGGCGCAGTACAAGGCAGCGCAAGCCCGAAACGGCGGACGCTCGCCCGCGAATTGCTGAGCGCATCGACTCGCCTCGGTGTGATCGGCTGGCCGGTGGCGCACAGCCGCTCGCCGGCGATCCAGAATGCTGCGCTTGCCGCCGCGGGCTTGACGGATTGGCGCTACCAGGCGCTGCCGATCACGCCCGAGCTGCTCGCACGGACACTTCAGGCGCTCCCAGAAGCCGGATTTCGCGGCGTGAACGTCACGATCCCGCACAAGGAAGCCGCCCTACGGCTAGCCGATGAGGCCAGTGCCAGCGCAAGTGCGATCGGCGCAGCCAACACGCTGACCTTCACCGAGGAGGGGGCCATCTACGCCGAGAACACCGATGCCCCGGCGCTGATCCAGAGTCTGCCGATCAACGTGGCGGGGCGCAGCGCGCTCGTTCTCGGGGCCGGCGGCAGCGCCCGCGCCGCCGTCTGGGCGCTACTCAACGCCGGGGCCGAGGACGTCCGCGTATGGAACCGGACGGCAGAGCGGGCGCGGAGGCTCTGTGCCGAGATCGGCGGCACGCCCGTCGATCGGCCCGGCCCGGCCGACCTGCTCGTCCACTGCACGTCCACCGGACTGGACGCTTCCGAGGACTTCTTCAAGCAGGTCCCGCTCACCGCCGATGCTCTCGCGGGCTACGAATGCGTGGTTGATCTCGTGTACTCCAAACCGCCGACCCAGCTGACGCGGACAGCCAGATTGCAGCAGCTGGTCGTTATCGACGGGCTCGAGCTGCTGCTCGCGCAGGGCGCGCTCAGCTTCGAGCTGTTCACAGGCCATCCCGCTCCCGTTGACGCGATGCGCTTGGTGCTGAGCGGACATGAGTGACCCCACCCGTTTTCTGCGCGCTGTAGACGAGCTCGGCGAAGGCCCGGACGGCGAATCGCATCGCAATGGGATCACACCGCCGCGACGGCGCGGCGGGCTCGGTCGGTTCCTGACGGACGTGATCATCGAGCTCGGCATGGCCGATCGCGAGCGGGTCCAGCGGGCAGAGCACGAAGCCCGCGCGCAGGGCGTCCCACCCGAGCGCATCCTGCTCGAGGAAGGATCGATCAGCTCCGTCCAGCTCTCCCAGGCGATCGCCGAGCGCTACGGCCTCGATCATCTCGACCTCGGCGTGCTGAACGTCGATATGGCCGCCGCGAACCTGCTGAACACCGCAGCCGCAAGGCGCTACAGCGCCGTTCCCGTCGCGTTCATCGACGAGCACACCGTCCTGCTGGCGATGTCAGATCCGGCGAACGTGCTCGCGATCGATGACATCTCCATGCTCACCCACTTCGACGTGCGCGCTGCCGTCGTCTCTCCGGAGGACATCGATGGCCTGATTGCGCGGATGAACCGGTTCGAGGACGCGGTCAAGGAAGCCGTCGCCGAGGAGGAGGAATCGTCGTCGGTCGAGGTCGTCGACCTCCGCGAGTCCGCAGACGACGCCCCGGTGATCAAGCTCGTTCACTCGATCATTGCCCAGGCAGCCGAGCGCGGCGCCTCCGATATCCACTTCGAGCCGCAGGCTGACGATCAAGGGCGCCGCGGCCGCGAGCTGCGTGTCCGGATGCGCGTGGACGGGGTCCTGACCGAGCTCACTACCGTCCCGAAGCGGATGGTTGGCGGGGTCGTCTCGCGGATCAAGATCATGAGCGATCTCGATATCGCGGAGCATCGGCTGCCCCAGGACGGTCGTGTCAGCCTGACGGTCGAGGGCCGCCAGGTGGACGTCCGCGTGGTGACGATGCCGAGCGTCCAGGGCGAGTCGGTGGTGCTCCGCGTGCTCGACAAGCAGTCGATCCGCTTCGAGCTCGAGAAGCTGGGAATGCAGGACCACGAGCTGGGCCGCTTCCGCCGCGCGCTGCACCGCTCGCACGGAGCTGTGCTGGTCACCGGACCCACCGGATCGGGGAAGTCCACGACGCTGTATGCCGCGCTCGCCGAGCTGAACACGCCGGAGAAGAACATCATCACAATCGAGGACCCGGTCGAGTATCAGATGCCCGGGGTCACCCAAGTGCAGGTCACGCCGAAGGCGGGTCTGACATTCGCCACCGGGCTGCGCTCGATGATGCGGGCCGACCCCGACATCCTGATGGTCGGCGAGATCCGAGACCGAGACACGGCTCAGATTGCGATCGAGGGCGCCCTGACAGGTCACACAGTGCTCTCCACGCTGCATACCAACGACGCCCCGTCAGCGACGACCCGGCTGATCGAGATGGGGATCGAGCCGTTCCTTGTCGCCTCCGCGCTCGAGTGCGTGGTCGCCCAGCGGCTCGTCCGGAGCCTGTGCCCGCACTGTAAGCGCCGCGCGCTGATCCCGGCGCAGGTGCTATGCGATCACGGCTTCCGCGCACAGTTCGACATCGAGGCCTACGAGCCGGTCGGCTGCGGTCGCTGTAGCGGGTTCGGGTACCGGGGACGGATCGGTCTCTACGAGGTGATGATGATGTCGGAGGAGGTGCGCTCGTTGACGCTGACCCGCGGATCCGCCGACCAGCTGACGGCGGTGGCGGTGCAGGAGGGAATGCGCAGGCTCCGCGAGGACGGTCTCGACAAGGTCAAGGCTGGACTGACGTCCATGGCCGAGGTGGCACGAGTCACGGGAACCTCGTGAACGGCCGATAGGTACTGGCTACCCGGACGTCTGAAGGAGCGACAGGGATGGAGCTCGATTTTGCGGAGGTGTTGCTCGAGGTCATCGATCGTCGAGCCTCCGATTTGCACATCACCGCGGGCGCACCGCCGATGGTGCGGATTCGCGGACGGCTGACGCCGATCGATGGCTATCCCACCCTCACACCAGCCCAGACGCGCGAGATCGTCTATTCGATCCTCTCCAACTCCCAGCGGCAGCGTTTCGAGAACGACTGGCAGCTCGACTTCGCCTATCAGATACCCGGCGCCGCCCGCTTCCGCGTCAACGCCTACTTCCAGCGTTCCGCGGTCAGTGCCGCCTTCCGGCTGATCCCGGCCGAGGTGGTTCGGTTCGACACTCTGGGCCTCCCGCCGGTGGTCGCGGACTTCGCGAACAAGCCGCGTGGACTGGTGCTCGTCACTGGCCCGACAGGCTCTGGAAAGTCGACCACGCTCGCGTCGCTGATCGACCTGATCAATCGCACCCGCGAAGAGCACATCATCACGATCGAGGACCCGATCGAGTTCCTGCACACCCACCGGAAGTGCATCGTCAACCAGCGCGAGCTGGGCGCCGACGCGACGAGCTTCTCGGCCGCACTGAAGGCTGCGCTGCGCCAGGACCCCGACGTGATCCTGCTCGGGGAGATGCGCGACCTCGAGACGATCGGGACGGCCATAACCGCCGCTGAGACCGGACATCTCGTGTTCGCCACGCTCCACACGCAGGACACGCCACAAACGATCGACCGGATCATCGACGCGTTCCCGCCCGGTCAGCAGGGCCAGATTCGCGCGCAGCTGTCGGTGTGCCTCCAGGGCATCATGACCCAGACGCTGCTGCCTACTGCCGACGGCGCGGGTCGCTGCGCGGCGGCCGAGATCCTGCTCCCGACGGCCGCCGTGCGCAATCTGATCCGCGAGGCCAAGAGCCACCAGATCTACTCCGTGATTCAGACCGGCGGAGCGCACGGCATGCAGACGATGGACTCGGCGCTCGCCCAGCTCGTTCGCTCGGGCAAGATCACCCGCCAGCTGGCCGAGTCCAGAGCCCACTCGCTCGAGGAGCTCCGCCGCCTGATGGGCGCGGGTCCCGCTGAACGGGCGTTCGCGGCCTGACGCCATGCCGACGTTCGTTTTCAAAGCGATGGACCTGGCCGGCATCCCGGCCAAGGGCGAGGTCGAGGCCGACTCCAAGCAGGTGGTCGCCGCGCAGCTGAAGGAACGCGGGCTCGTCGTCGTCGACATCGCCCACAAGTACCGCTCCAAGGAGCTGAATATCGACCTGATGTCGAGGGTCAGCGCCAAGGATCTTGCTGTCGCCTCACGCCAGCTCTCCACGATGGTCAGCTCGGGCATGTCGATCCTGCGGGCGCTTCACGTCCTCGAGCAGCAGGTGAAATCGAAGCTGCTGCGCGAGACGATCGAGGCGGTCCGAAAAGACGTCGAGGCAGGGCTTCAGCTGTCCGATGCCCTCGGCCGGCACAAGAAGGTGTTCGGTCCGCTCTACGTCTCGATGGTCCGTGCCGGAGAAACCGGGGGTGTGCTCGAGGAGTGCCTGCTCCGCGTCGCCGACCAGCTCGAGAAGGATGCGGCGCTGCGCCGGCAGGTCCGCGCGGCGATGATCTATCCGGCGCTGGTCATCAGCTTCTCGGTGATCGTGCTGCTCGCCCTCGTGGCGTTCCTGATCCCGGTGTTCATCAACGTCTTCAAGCAGTTCCCGGGCAAGCTCCCCGCGCTAACTCAGTTCATGGTCGGGTTCTCGCATGTGGTGACAAATCAGTGGTACGTGATGCTCGGTATCACCGGCATATCAGCCTTCGGATTCGTCTCGCTCAAGCGCTCAGAGTGGGGGAGACCGCGTTGGGACGCCTTCAAGCTGAGGATCCCGATGAAGATCGGGGACGTCGTCCAGAAAGTGGCGATCGCGCGGTGGTCGCGAACCCTGTCGTCCTTGACCACGGCGGGAGTGCCGATCCTGCAGGCAATCGAGATCACGGGTAAGACGGCGGGCAACGCAGTGGTCGAGAGCGCGATGGGCGACGTGATCAACTCGGTGAAGGCCGGTGGAACCCTCGCGAGCCCACTAAGCGAGGCGGGAGTGTTCCCGGCGATGGTCTCGCAGATGGTCGCCGTCGGCGAGGAGACCGGCGCGCTCGACACGATGCTGACAAAGATCGCTGACTTCTACGACGACGAGGTATCCGCGGCCGTCAAAGCACTCACATCGATCATGGAGCCTGTGATGATCATCGTCGTCGGGGCGATCGTCGGCGTGATCGTGGTCTCGATGTACCTGCCGCTGTTCACGGTCTACAACTCGATCAAGTAGTTCCGGAGCGGAGCACGCACGGCGGGTGCCCTCCCGCTGCCATGGTGGCGCCCAGGTGCGGGCGTAAGCCGACGTGCATGAAGAGTCCGAGCTCTTAGGTGACGACGGTGAACACCGGCAACATGAAGAGTCCCGGCTCTTAGGTGAAGACGGTGAACACCGGCAACTGCGTGGAGGTGAGAAGCACCGCGCTAGAGGCGGAGGATCGGATCGCACGCCGCGCCGACGCCATCGGTCAGTGTGGATATTGCATCAAACGATGTAGCCGAGGACACGGCTGCCGCCTTATCCACGCCACGGGAGGATGGTGCGCCAAGCGCTCGTGCGGCCTCGGCGAATGACGCACTATCCACCCCAACAACGACCCGGTGCGTGCTGCATGCCCCTGCAGGAGGTTGGATCACAACTTCGGGGGTTCGTAGCTATTGGCGGCGGACCCCCCGGACTCTCGGTGAGGCCTGCGCACAACTACGATCGGGAGCCATGCCAGACCTGCTCAGGCCGACTTCGCGCGTTCGCCAGTCGTTCCTGCAGGCCCTCGCCGAGTTCCGCGCCGAGAGCAGCCACCGAGACCTTGATCCGCGCGTGCTGGCGGAGCCGCGGACGTTCGATCTCTACCTCGAAGGCCTGCTCGCGGGGACCACGATGGCTCCGGACGGGTCGGGCCGCGTTGCGCAAACCGTGCTGTGGTGGATCGACGGCCACACCTACCTAGGCCGTGTGTCGATCCGGCACGCGCTTACCGAGCAGCTCCGGCGCATCGGCGGCCACATCGGCTACGAGGTGCGTCCCAGTGCACGCCGCAGGGGACACGGAACGACGATGCTCGCCGCCGCGCTTCCCGTGGCCCTGGCGCTCGGGGTCGATCCTGCACTCGTGACATGCGACGCCGAGAACCTCGCCTCGCGACGGATCATCGAGTCAGCTGGGGGCGAGCTGTGGGGCGAGCTCGACGGTGAGCTCCGCTTCTGGGTGCCAACCGCTCACTAGCTGGGTGGCTATCGTCCCTGGCGTGGCGACCGATGCAGAGCAAGATCCCGGGCGAGCCGCCTGCTCTCCCTGCCGCGGCACCGGCAAGCTGATCTCTTCGCTAGGCGGAGAGCCGCGAGAGGTCACTTGTCCGTGGTGTGAGGGCGCGGGGCGCTTTCAGCCGGGGCATGATGCGCAGAACGCCCCTGCGCCCGCGGCCGGTCCGCCGAACCCGCACTGAAACCGACTCAAGGCCTCAGCACCGTCTGCCGTAAGGCGGCCGATTAGTAGAAACGTCCAAGCGCGGCCACGCTTGGTCATCGCCTCCGGTCCTCTGCTCGATACATCTGGCGCCAGAGCCACGCAGGTGCCAAACGGCAAACCGCTCGCGAGGGCGGGACGCAAAGCCACGGGCCTCCGCAAGGAGGTAGCCGGGTTGCCATCGGGCTAATCGTGCATCGCCAGGGATGGTGGTGGGGCCTCGGTAGCTGGCGCACTAGACCCAATCACCGATCCAGGAGGATCAATGATCTCCAAGTTACGCAGACGCGTCGGGGAAGAGCAGGGGTTCACCCTGATCGAGCTTCTCGTCGTGATCTTGATCATCGGCATTCTGGCCGCGATTGCGATCCCCGCGTTCCTGAACCAGAAGTCCAAGGCCGACGCTTCGGCCGCCAAGACGATGGTTCGGACCGCTGCGACAGCGATCGAGACCTTTGCCACGGACAACAACGGCTCCTACTCGGGCGCGACGGTCAGCTCGCTCAACTCGTATGAGCCGTCGATCGCCACCGCCGCCGGCAACGGGGCGTATCTCTCAACCGTCACTGCGACCGGGAACACATACACCCTGGTGGCAGTCGCACCGGGCTCGAGTGACGCGTTCACTATCACCAACAGCGGCAGCGGTAGCACGCACACCTGTTCTCCGACTGGAACCGGCGGTTGCCCGACCGGCAGCTGGTAGGGAGTCCTCGCTGTTTCGAGACGTCAGGCCAGGTAGGTACGGCCTGACGGCTCGACCGGCGAGTGTCACCCAACCAATCACTGGAACAAACCTGGAGGAAGAGATGTTCACGAAGCTATTACGACGTGCGGAGGGGGAGCAGGGGTTCACCCTGATCGAGCTCCTCGTCGTGATCCTGATCATTGGCATCCTGGCCGCGATTGCGATCCCGGCGTTCCTGAATCAGAAGTCCAAGGCCGATGCTTCGGCCGCCAAGACGATGGTTCGGACCGCTGCGACAGCCATGGAGACCTACGCCACGGACAACAACGGTTCTTACTCGGGCGCAACAGCCAGCGCGCTGAACTCGTATGAGCCGTCGGTCGCCATCGCGGCAGGCAACGGCGCTTATCTGTCAACGGTCACCGCGACCGGGAGCGGCTACACGCTCGTAGCAGTCGCGCCAGGCTCGAGCGACACGTTCACGATTACGAATACCGGTGGCGGCAGCACGCACACGTGCTCTCCATCCGGCTCAGGCGGTTGTCCGACGGGAAGCTGGTAAGGCAACCGACGTGACCCCCCAGAGCGAGGCGGCTTCCGGGCCGCCTCGCTCTATTCGTAAAGCAACCCGTTACTGCCACCGATACCTCGAGCATGCGGCGAAACGCCCTCTGCACCCTGCTCGTGGCCAGCGCGATGCTCGTGCCGGCAGCGCCCGCCTTCGCGCACCAGAGCCCTGGCCCGGCTCCGGACGTCGCGGTCCCGATGTTCGTCGCCTCTAGCCTCGCGGCCATCCCGCCGGGCTTTCAGGTCGATCCCGGCCGGGCTCTCGAGATCGCCAAGAGCTCTCCGGCGATGCAAGCGATCCACCGCCGTTATCACCCGCTGCAGTACGAGGTGTTCGTGTGGATCCATAACCACTACGAAGTGTTCTTCTCCTATCGCGGCAAGCTCCTCGCGGACGTCCTCGTCGGCATGAACGGTCAGCTCGGAGCTGTCTATACCGGTCCATTGATCCAGGGCGTCTACGCCCGCGGCAAGTACGGTGACGTGTTCGACTCACCGTGGGTGCTGATCCCGTTCGGGCTGATGTTCCTGCTGCCCCTGGTCCGGCTGCGCGGGAGGTCCTGGCTTGACCTGCTCGACCTGGCCGCGGTGCTGTTGTTCTTCGTCTCGTACGGGTTCTTCGATCACGCACACCTGGAGGCGGGGGTGTGGCTGGCCTATCCCCCGCTGCTCTACCTGCTGGGCAGGATGCTGATCCGCGGCTTCAGGCCCAAGCGGCAACGTAGGCGGCTGCATGTGGCCCTTCCCACATGGCTGCTGATCGCCGGCTTCCTGGCACTCGTCGCCGGGCGAATAGCGGTGACGCTGATGCCCGCGCACATCCTCGATGTTGGTGTGGCCTCGCTGATCGGCGCGAACAAGATCGTGCACGGTCAGAGCCTCTATTTTGCCTCGCTCGGACACCCGGACACCTACGGCCCTGTCGCGTACCTGGCCTACGTCCCGTTCGAGCTGATCTGGCCGGGGGCCGATTGGGCATACGACCCGGCAGCGCGCGCTGCAGCCATCGTCTTCGACCTGGTGACGATCGGCGGGCTGATCAGGCTCGGTATGCAGCTCCGCGGCGGCCCGGAGGGCAGGCGCCTCGGGCTGCTGTTGGGCTGGATGTGGGCGGCCTGTCCGTTCACAGTGCTCGGCCTCGTGAAGAGCACCAACGACGGGCTCGTCGCGATGCTCCTGGTGCTGATGCTGGTTGCGCTGAACAGCCCGCTCCGCCGGGGCTTCGTGCTCGGACTCGCCGCTGCGGCGAAGTTCTTCCCCGCGATCCTGCTGCCGCTGTTGGCGATCGGTCGTGGCGACGGACAGCCCGCCGTGACTCGCAAGACCCTGGCCGGGTTCGCGATCGCCGCCGGCGGAGCAGTTGCATTGTTCCTGCCGCCCGGCGGGATCCAGGAGATGTACAACCATACGATCGGCTTTCAGCTCAGCCGCCCGGACATCTTCTCGATCTGGGCGCTTCACCCAGGCCTCGCGCCGCTGAAGATCGCGGTCGAGGCCGGAGTCGTCGTACTCGCGATCGCGGTAGCCCTGCGCCCGCGCGGGCCGCGCAGCACAGCGCAGGTCAGTGCGCTGGCGGCGGCGCTGACGATCGCGGTGCAGCTGCCCGCCCTGCACTGGTTCTACCTGTACATCGTGTGGTTCATGCCGCTGGTGCTGATCGCCGTCCTTGCTCCCGAGACGCCGGAGAGTGCCTCCCCGCCGACAACGCTCCACAGCGAGGGCCTCGAAGTGGCAGAAGCAGGGCGGGTCCTGGTCGGAGCCGGTTGAGATGCCACTCGGCCTCGCTGCTTTGTTCGCCGGTACGGTCGGGGCCGCCCTGGGGTCGTTCTTCAACGTGGTCGCCTACCGCCTCCCGCGCCACGAGTCGTTGGTGACTCCCGGGTCGCGGTGCCCGAACTGCTCGACCACGATCAAGCGATACGACAACGTCCCGGTGCTGGGCTGGCTTCTTCTGCGAGGGCGCTGCAGAAGCTGTAGCGCCGGAATCTCGGCCCGATATCCGATCGTCGAGATCGGCACTGCTGCGCTTGCTGTCGCGGTCGTGCTCACAGCCCACTCCGCCCGCAACCTCGCGCTCGGACTGACGCTGGTGGCAGTACTGGTCCCGATCGCGCTGATCGATCTCGACCACCGGATCATTCCGAACAAGATCACGCTTCCGGCAGCAGTTGCCGCGGTTGCGATCGGACTGGCGCTCGATCCGGCCGGCGTACCCGAGCAGCTCATCGCCGGCGCCGCAGCCGGCACGTTCCTGCTGGTGTTCGTGCTCGCATACCCGCGGGGCATGGGCCTCGGCGACGTCAAGCTGGCCGCCGTGCTGGGTCTCTTCCTGGGGCGGTCGGTCGGCGTCGCGATCCTCGTCGCTGTGCTCGCGGGAAGCGTCGCGGGCGCCGCGGTGATCGCGCGCGTCGGCGTGCAGCGCGGGCGAAAGACCGCGATCCCCTTCGGCCCGTTCCTGGCGCTCGGTGGGGCGCTCGCTGTGTTGGCGGGTCCGGAGATCGTGCACTGGTACCTGCAATCGTCGCTGTGAGCCTCCATGCGCAGCGCGGCAAGACACCTGATCACGGGCCCAACAACATTCATCCAAGTGAGCCGCGGGAGCTAAAGCGCAGCCAGCGACAGGCCGAGCCCACCGGATAGGGTGCGCATCCGATCGAGTCCAGGTAAAAGTGTGATCGGCCTCGACATTCAACCCGGCTACGTGGCCGCTGTTGAAGCGCCGTCGGGGCAAATCGCGGTGCAGCGCGCCGCGACAGCGGTGCTTGGGCCCGAGGTCGTGCGCGACGGCGATGTGGTGGACGTCGAAACGCTCTCGAGAGTCCTTCGGGAGATGTTCGCCAAGCACAAGCTCGGCCGCCGAGTGCGACTTGGGATCGCGAACCATCAGATCGTGATGCGAACCCTGGACCTGCCACCGCTCTCCGGCGCCAAGGAGATCGCCTCCGCGGTTCGCTTCCAGGCCCAAGACCACATTCCGATGCCGCTTGACCAGGCCGTGCTCGAGCATCATGCGCTCGGAAAAGTTCAGACCCCGGATGGAGAGCGCGCACGGGTCGTGGTCGTCGCGGCGCGTCGCGATATGGTCGACAGGTTCCTGATCGCGGTTCGCGGAGCGGGGCTGCGTCCGGCGGGAATCGACCTCTCGGCGTTCGCAATGATCCGGGCGCTGCACCGTCCCGGGAGCACCGAAGCGACGGCATATATCAGCGTTGGAGGCGTCACCAACGTGGCCGTCGCAGTCGGGCGAACCTGCGTGTTCACGCGAGTGGCGGCACACGGCACCGAGGCGATGGCGGGCGAGCTCGCGGAGCGTCGAGGGCTGACGCTCGATCACGCACACGCCTGGGTCAAGCACGTGGGGCTGACCGCCGCTGTGGACGAGATCGAGGGCGACCCGGAGATCGTCGCGGCGGCCCGCGATGTGCTGGAAGACGGGACGCTGAAGATCGCCGACGATCTGCGCAGCTCCCTTGACTTCTATGCGATGCAGGCTCCGGCCTCAGAGCTCGAGCGAGCGGTCCTCACAGGTCCCGCGATTGAGATTTCCGGCTTCTGCGAGCGCCTCGCATCGCTCGCGAGTCTCCCCCTCGAGCTCGCGGAGCTGCGGGAGGCGCGCCCGGGCGCGGCTGACGAAGCCGGCGCCGGACACCTGGCGGTCGCGGCTGGTCTGACTGTCGCCGAGGTGGCCGCATGAAGGCTGTCAACCTGATTCCGGCAGACTCGCGCCGAACGGGGGTCAGATCCCGCGGACCGAGCCTGCCCGTGTACCTATTTTTGGGAGTCCTTGCCGGAGCGCTTGGGCTCGTCACGATCACGGTCCTCACCGACAACACGATCACGGATCGCAAAGCGCAGCTCGCCACGCTCCAGGCTCAAGTGAGCTCCCAGCAAGCGGTCGTCTCGCAACTGGCCAACTATGCCCAGTTCGCCTCGGTCGCCCAGAGCCGTGTCCAGACAGTCACGGCGATCGCGGCGACGCGCTTTCACTGGCACGCGACCCTGTCCCAACTCGCGCAGGTCGTGCCGCGCAATACGTCGCTCCTATCGCTGCAGGGCACGGTTGCACCCGGCGCCAGCGCCGGGGGGACGGGCGGCGGCGCTGCTGGATCTTCAGGCGGTCTGCGAGCCGCCGTTGCGAGTCCCGCGCTCGAGCTGACCGGATGCACCGCGAGCCAGGTCGACGTGGCCCGGCTCATCTCGCGCCTGCGGGTGATCGACGGCGTGACGCGCGTCACGCT
>JALYZY010000201.1 GCA_030948665.1 Actinomycetota bacterium
GGGTGCGCATCACCCTGGAGTCGGGGTCCGACAGGTTGATTTTGCCCTCCGGCAGCTCCGGCGCGACGAACGGTTTGCTGTTGCCCTTCAGCACCCGACCTCTGGTGTCACGCGCCGTCGCTCGCCAGCGTTCATAGGTCTTCACCGCAGCAAGATCGACCTGATGGTTCTCCTGCAGCCGATCGAGCGCGCCGAGCATCCGATCATCGCGATCGCGCGGAACCGGCGCGCCCTGGCGCATGCGGTGAGCTTCCAGCTCCTGGCGCGCGACGCGCAACCACTCGATCCGTCCGCCGCGCCGCAGAACCGGGCGGCTCAGCACCGCGGCCTCCAGGTCGATCTCCAGCTTGTCGAGTTCGGGCTTGGTCTCGTCATCTGCCCGGCGGCCTTTGCGCTCAGCAAGACGACGCTTCGCATCCGCCAGCGCCTGGCGGCGGGTCTCGGGTGTCCGCAGCGGTTCGGGCAGCTCATCACCACGCCGATCTCCGTAGAGCTCGTCCTCGCGCTGGTCAGCCTCTTCGGCTTCACGCAGGATGTCTTTGACCAAACCGCTGTAGGACCGGTTCTGATCCATCGACGCGTTCGCCTTGATCTTCGTCCCGTCGATCGTGATCACCCCAACCGACACCAACCCCTCGCGACAGAGACCGAGGACGTCATCAAACAGCTCGGCGATCTCGGCCTCGTGCCGGCGGCGGAACTCCGCGATCGTCGAATGATCCGGCGTGCGCATGCCCGTGATCACCTTGAACGCCACGTCCTCCCAACACGCCCGCTCGATCCCGCGCGAGGACCTGTTCCCGCGCGCATACGCGTAGAGCAACAACGCCACCAGGTGGATTCAAGTGGTCGTCGCAACGCCTGACGTTGAGGAGTTGTCATGGCGAGGAATAACCGAGCATGGAATCGTGCTGCTGCAGCGGGAACGCGTTGGGGCGGACGTCCGCCTGCGGGCCGACGGGAGGTCCGCGTCCGGTTCTGGCAGGCGATCGCTCGAGGCGCCTCGAGTGAGAAGGCTGCGGTCGAGGCGGGGGTGTTGCCGAGCATTGGTGTCCGGTGGTTCCGCAAGGGTGGCGGCATGTCGCCTCTCAGCTTCGCGCCGGCGTCCGGGCGTTATCTGTCCTTTGACGAGCGAGAGGAGATCGCGGTCCTCCGCGCCGGCGGTTCTGGGATTCGCGAGATCGCGCGTCAGCTCGGTCGTGCGCCGTCGACGGTCTCGCGAGAGTTGCAGCGCAATGCCGCGATCGGACGTGGGCGAGTCGAATATCGAGCTTCGACCGCTCAGAGGCATGCAGAGCGTCGAGCTCAACGACCCAAGTCGGCGAAGCTCGCGGTCAATCCGCGGTTGCGGACCTATGTGCAGGATCGGCTTTCCGGGACGGTGCAGCGGCCGGACGGGAGTGCGGCGGGTCCAGATATCGCGTGGCGTGGGCGGCGTCAGGGCCCGCGGAAGGACCGTCGCTGGGGACAATGCTGGAGCCCAGAGCAGATCTCCGGGCGCCTCCGCCTGGACTTCCCCGATGATGACTCGATGCGCGTGTCCCATGAAGCGATCTATCAATCGCTCTATATCCAGGGCCGCGGAGCGCTGCGCCGTGAACTGAGCGCTTGCCTGCGAACAGGTCGGGCGCTGCGGGCCCCCAGGCACAGGACATCGCAGGGGAACCGCAGCTTCGTGACCGACGAGTTGTTGATCAGCGAGCGGCCGGCTGAGGTTGATGACCGGGCGGTGCCGGGGCACTGGGAAGGCGACCTGATCCTGGGTGTCGACCGGTCTGCGATCGGCACTCTCGTCGAGCGCTCAAGCCGGTTCACGATGTTGTTGCATCTCCCACCGATCGAGGGTCATAACAGCCCCAGAAGGAAGACCGGCCCGGCGATCACAGGTGCCGGGGCCGGCGCCGTTCGTCACGCGATCGCTGAAACGATCGGAACGCTTCCCGAGCAGCTGCGGCGGTCCTTGACCTGGGACCAAGGCATCGAGATGGCCCAGCACGTTCAACTGCGGATCGACAGCGGTCTGCAGATCTACTTCTGTGATCCACGCAGCCCGTGGCAACGAGGCACGAACGAGAACACCAACGGGCTGCTGCGCCAATACTTCCCCAGAGGAACCGACCTCGCCCGCCACAGCGCCGAAGAGCTCGCGGCCGTCGCGACGGCGTTGAACGGGCGCCCGCGCAAGACACTCGCGTGGAGGACACCCGCCGAGGTGCTCACCGAGTACCTCAGCGCTGCGGCCTGACCGCCTGCAGCATCCAACGCGTGTGACCTGCCGGACCGTGGGATCCCTGGTTCCCAGGGGGGTGCCCGGATGGACGCGCGCGGCTATCGCCGTTCCGGCCCGCCCTCCGGGCGCGCCTCCACAACGACAGCCGCATCCCCCAAGGCGAACCCGGTCGTCACTCCCTGCCCTTAGAGTCACAGGCCAACCGTGTTGCGACGACCGGTTGAGCTCAGGCCATCATCGCCGGATCGAACGGCGCCCGACCCGCAGCACCCAGCCGATATGCCGCTCGGAAGCGGTCCAGGTCCATCTGATCAACGGCGCCCAGCACCGTCCACACCAGGTGTTCCTCCGGCAGCCACTCCGTCAACGACGGCGGCATCAACAACAACTGACCGCGGTCAACCCCAACGAATTCTCAAGCCATGACAGAAGTGTCTTAAACCTGCCGGACAACCCCGATATTCCGACAGCCTCTCGGCAATGTACTCGCAATCCGAGGAGCGACGCAGTTGCGCTTGACATGAGGGTGGAGATCGAAGGCAAGGAGCGTCCCGCGGTGGTTGCCCGGACCTCGTCCGTCATCACCCCTGAGCGGCCGCGGGGAGCCGATCTGACGGTGAGGAGGATGCCCGTCAGACCGGTCGACGCTGCCGCAACGGACAAAGACGACGTCCGACACGTCGTCATCCGAAACTTTACCAACCAATCGACTGGTTGGCTAGAGTCGCGTCCGCGGAAACAGCTCCCGTACGCCTTGGGATCGTCGAGTATCTCGGTGCCGGTGTAGCCTCCCCTGAGCCTGAGTGCTCACGTTTGCCACCTGCGGATCGCCAATGCGACAACGCAGCCCTGCGTCGGACCGTCGACACCACGCTGCGCGTGAGCGCCGGGAGCATTCTCTTCGTCTGGCTCCCGGGCTACCGCCCTGCGGCAGAGCGAGCATCTCGACCTCGCCTGGCGACCGTCCTGTGGCGGGGACCGCAGGTCTGCGAATTACCCCGCCGACATCCGGCGGGTGCTCGATCACGAACGTGGCGCTGTTTGTTCGGGCGTTGACGCTCTGACCGTGGCGCCACCTTGGAGACTGCGAGATCGCGCTCAGAATCCGTGGGTCGCGGCGCAGGTCGAGTCCCCGGGTCGCCTCGAGCGCGCCACGTCGGGGCCTCAGTTAGCGGAGAGCGAGCACTGAGCGAGGTCCGGCTCACCTGAAACAGGCCCTCCGGCGGCGACCACCGGTCAGGCCGTGCCCGCCATTAGCGCCACGCCCAGCGGGCCCGCGCTGACGCCGACATCGAAACCTTTGAGGGACAGCCTCCGCGGAGAGCGCGGCGGCGAAAGGCCGCCTTCGTCCCTCGCTCGGCAGCCACTCGCTGGCTACGCGCCACCATCTGGTTGGTCGATATTGCTTGGCTCACCCGATGTCGACGTCGCGCAACTTCCGGA
>JALYZY010000210.1 GCA_030948665.1 Actinomycetota bacterium
TAGTGAAACGAGCCTCACCGCGAGGGACTCCGAATCGACTGCGGAGAACGCGAGCATCACCGGCCGTGGCCGGTCACGCCTCGTCCGCCGGCCATATCGGTCATCAAAATGACTAAAAACAGTGACTCGGCACATACGGTCACGTTCGTCGACAAAAACGTGACCGGAGCGGCATGCCGGCGCTAGGGCGCCCCCTCAGAGATCTTCCCGAAAGCAAACGGGTCGAGGCCCGGCGGCGTCGTTGGGGATCACCAGCGTCGCGTCGACTCCGATCCTCAGTACAGCTGTAGCGAAATACCCGTCCCAGCACACGCCCTGCCTTCCGATGCATCGCGGTGTTCCACCTCCCCGCGGGGTGGCCAACCGGCCATGACTAGTTTCACGAAGCTCGAGGCACCACGGCGACCAGCCGTGCCCAACCCAAGACTTCCACTCGCTCCCAGACGTTGAGAGAGCAGGAGCGGCGTCTTCGTAGCCCCGTTGGCGACGAAGGAGCAGCCACCGCCTAGCGCTGCGGACTTCCGCTTCGATCCGGTCATTAGCTGCAAAGCTGCTAGCACGCGTACCGACGAGTGCTCGGGTTCCGCGCGAACCGGGTGTCTCGCGGGGCTGCGGCGGAGTTGCGCGGCGAGACGAATGCACGTCTCCGTCCGCGTCCCTGTTCAACCCTATGGCCGCAATCCGCCGGAAGGAGAAGAACCGAGCCGATCGACGCGGGTCTCGACAGACCGCCTATTTCGTTGGGCTGTCGCACCCAACAGGCCAAGAGCTTTCTCGCAGGAGGCGGCGGGTCTACTTCTGTCCGCCGGTTTGGGCCACGCATCGGCCTGTTCGAAATGGCGTGGCGGCTCGCCCTGCGGACTTTGCCCGGGTGATGGCCGCCCCGTATCGTGGCAGCTGCACGGCGTATGTTGGGACCCACGCGATCGGAGCTGCGCATCGATCTCCTCGGCCGCTTCCGGGTCGCGGCCGGCGAGACGACCGTTAATGAGGCGGCCTGGCGGCTGCGCAAGGCGCGGGGGCTGGTCAAGCTCCTTGCCCTCCATCCTGGGCACAGCTTGCACCGTGAGCAGGCAATCGAGGCGTTGTGGCCCGACAGCGACCCGGCCGCGGCCTCCAACTACCTGCGGCAGGCGCTGTTCGTCGCTCGCCGCGCGCTCGACTCCTGTGGGGAGAACGGGGCAGCGCGGATTCTGCTCGCCCACGATCTCGTCACCCTGGTCTCCGATCGGCTCTGGGTGGATGTCGAGGCGTTCGAGGCGGCCGCAGCGGAGGCCGAGCGCGCCCCGAGCGTCGCTCGCCATCGGGCGGCGATCGAAATCTATGGTGGCGAGCTTCTACCCGAGGATCGCTTCGACGAGTGGGCGACCTCGCGGCGGGAGGCGCTTCGGGAGCGACACCTGGCTCTGCTCGTAGACCTTGCCCGCTTGCACGAGGAGGCCGACGACTGGGCGGCGGCGGTCACGGAGCTCCAACGGGCATTACTCGATGAGCCTCTTCACGAGCGGGCGCACCGCGAGCTGATGCGCATCTACGCCCTCACCGGGCGCCGGCAGCGTGCGCTGGCGCAGTTCCAGCTGCTCCGCGGGTCGCTGCGGCGCGAGTTCGAGGATGAGCCCGATGATGAGACCCGCCGCCTCTACCAGGACATCCTCACCCGGAGCCTGAGCGCGGATGACGGGCCCGAGGCGACGCCCGCGGCCCACCGTGCCGACCCCCGGCAGCGCCGGGCGGGCAACCTCCCGATCCAGTTGACGAGCTTCGTGGGGCGCGAGCGTGAGCTCCGAGAGGTCGTCGGGCTCGCCCGCCGACATCGCCTGCTGACGCTTACCGGGCCTGGGGGCTGTGGCAAGACCCGTCTCGCGCTTGAGGCCGCGGCCGCGCTTCGGCGGGAAACGGCGGACGGCGTGTGGTTCGTGGATCTGGCGGGGCTCTCCGACGGAGCCCTGGTGCCGCACGCGGTGGGGGCCGTGTTGGGCGTCGAGAGCCGCTCGGCGCGCCGCTCGGAAGAAGCGGTTGTCGCTCACGTGGGCGAGCGGCAGATGCTCATGGTGCTCGACAACTGCGAGCACTTGATCGGCGCCTGCGCCCGGCTCGCGGAGGCTCTCCTCGCTGCGTGCGCCAATCTCCGGCTGCTCGCTACGAGCCGCGAGCCGCTACATGTCGCGGGTGAGGTCGACTGGCGCGTGCCCTCGCTCTCGCCACGCGAGGCGGAGCGGCTGTTCGCCGAGAGGGCCGCCGGCGTCTCCTCGCGCTTCGCGCTATCGGACGAAAGCGCAGCCGCAGTGGGTGAGGTCTGCCGGCGGGTGGACGGTATTCCGCTGGCGATCGAGCTCGCCGCCGCCCGCGTCGGGGTACTGGCGCCCGCGCAGATCGCCGAGCGTCTGCGCGATTCGCTGACCGTACTTGCCGCGGGTCGACGCACCGCGCTCACGCGCCAGCAGACGCTGATCGCCACGCTCGACTGGAGCCACGAGCTGCTCGATGACGATGAGCGCACTCTCTTTCGCCGCGTCGGCGTGTTCGCGGGGAGCTGCGACCTCGACGCGGTGGAGGCCGTGTGTGACGGCGATCTGGACGTCCTCGGTCGGCTGGTCGACAAGTCGCTGATAGTGGTCGAGGAGCAGGAGGGCGCCGCCCGCTACCGGCTCCTGGACACCGTCCGCCATTACGCGCGCGAGCGCCTGACGCGAGCCGGCGAGCAGCAGCAGCTGGAGGCGCGGCATCGCGCGCACTACGCGCGGTTGGCCGAGGAGCTCGAGCCGGCCGTGGACGTGGCCGACGCACGCCGCCGGCTCGCGCTCGTAACCGACGAGCTGCGCTGGGCGCTGCGCACCGCGCTGCGCACGGAGCCCGATATAGGGCTCCGGCTCGCCGGTGCGCTGTGGCGATTCTGGCACGACCGCGGGGACCGCACCGAGGGCGCGCGCTGGCTCGAGGCCACACTCAGCGCGGCACCCGAGCCATCGCCGCTGCGCGCCCGGGCGCTGCACGGGCTTTCGGTATTGGCCCTGCGCACCAGCGATCACCGCCGGGCGCTCGCCACCGCCGAGGAAGCGGTCGCGTTCTTCCAAGGGTCGGGTGACCGGCGGGCGCTGGGCGAGGAGTTGCACCACCTGGGCACGATCGCGTGGGTCTTCTCCGACTACTCCGGAGCCGAGCGCCACTGCGAGGAGAGCAGGATGATCGCCGAGCAGGCGGCTGAGCCGGCGATCGTCGCCTCGGTCGTTCACACACTGGGCGTCATTGCCGCGTCCCGCAACGCCACCGCAACGGGCCGCAGCCTGATGGCGCGCAGTATCGAGCTCCTAGGCGCCCTGCCTGAGCGAGACGAGCCGCTCCTGCTACCCGTGGCGCTCGGGTACGGACGGATTCGGAGAGCCGAAGGCGCTCTGCCACGGCTCTTCTTCGAGCAGACGTTCGTGACCGCGCGCCGTGTGAGGCCGGCGGGCGCCGTCGCGTACGCGCTCTGCGACCTCGCCGCAGCGGCGCGGGACGCCGACGACATCCCTGCCTCGCGTGGACTTCTGGAGCGGAGCCTGTCGCGGTTTCGGCAGCTCGGCGACGAGCTGGGCGCCGCGCAGGCGCTCGCCCAACTCGGAAACCTGCTCTCCGGCGAGGCAGAGCACGACCTGGCGCGGGAGCTGCACGAGGAGAGTTTGGCCGTCCGCGAGGCGGCGAACGACGCGCGCGCGATCGGCCTGTCGCTGCTGGCGATCGGGGTGGCCGCCTCGCGCGCGGCGGAGCCCGAGCGGGCGTGGGCGAGCGTCCTGCGAGCCTCCGCGCTGTTCGAGCGAACCGACGATGGTCCCGGCCGCGCGGCCGCCGTGATGCAGCTGGGCTACCTGGCGGCCGACGCCGGCCGTTTGCGGGAGGCCTGGGAGCTGCAGGAGCGGGCGCTCGCGCTGTGGAGGGCCTTCATCCCCAACACCGGCTGGTGCACCACGATCCTCCTCGAGCTGGCCGACATCGACGCCGCGCTCGACAGCCACGAGCGGATCGCGGGCCGGCTCCAGCAGGCGATCGAGATCTTCGCCCACAACGGGGACCAGGTGGGCCTCGCCTACTGCGAGGCGGCGCTGCGAACCCAGATGAACGCTGCGCTAACGCCGGAGTAACCGCCCGGCCGTAGCTTCACGACATCACACCGGTCCGACCGAGAGGAGCCGACATGACCAGTGGCCAGCTTGCAGAGCCGCCCGCTCTGGGCGAGGCGACAGTGCGGGAGCTGCGCAACGCGCTGCGGGGCGAGCTCGTCCTGCCGGGCGACACCGCCTACGACGAGGCGCGGAGCGTCTGGAACGGGATGATCGACCGCCGGCCAGTGCTGATCGCACGCTGCACGGGCACGAGCGACGTGAAGGTCGCGATCGGCTTCGCGCGCAGCGAGGGGCTGACCGTGGCCGTGCGCGGCGGCAGCCACAACGTGGCTGGGAACGCGACCTGCGACGGCGGCTTGGTGATCGATCTCTCGCCGATGAAAGGCGTACGGGTGGACGTCGACGGGCGCACCATGCTGGCCCAGGGCGGCCTCACCTGGGGAGAGCTCGACCAGGAGACGCAAGCATTTGGCCTGGCGACCACCGGCGGCCTGGTGACCTCGACCGGGGTCGCCGGGTTCACGCTGGGCGGTGGGATCGGCTGGCTCATGCGCAAGCACGGACTGGCGTGCGACAACCTGATCTCCGCTGATGTCGTGACCGCCGACGGCCAGACCGTGCGCGTGAGCGAGACAGAGAACGCGGAGCTGTTGTGGGGCCTGCGTGGGGGTGGTGGCAATTTCGGCGTCGTCACCGAGTTCCAGTTTCGCCTGCATCCAGTCTCGCAAGTGTTCGGCGGCCTGGTGGCCTGGCCAGCACAAGCGGCGCGCGACGTGCTTCGCTTCTGGCGCGACTGGGTCCGCGACACCCCCGACGAGCTATGCACGATGGCCGCGTTTCTGTACGCGCCACCCGAACCGTTCGTCCCGCAGGAGGTGCACGGTACGCCGATCTTTGCGATCGCCTGCCTCCACCTCGACCCCGAGGGTGGCGCCGAGGACGACCTGCGACCGCTGCGAGACCTGAGCCCCGCGGTCGATGTCCTGGGACCGATGCCGTACACGGCGATCCAAGGAATGTTCGACGCCGGTGTGCCCCGGGGGTCGCGGAACTATTGGCGCTCTGGGTATGTCGATGCGCTGACCGACGACGCGATCGACGCGATCATCTCCCACACCGACACGATCCCGGCGCCGCTGGGTCAGGTCCATGTCCACCAGCTCGGCGGGGCTATGAGCCGCGTACCGGCGGGCGCGACCGCCTTTGGCAACCGAGACGCGGGGTTCCTCATGAATTACATCGGCCTGTGGCTCGATCCGGCCGAGGACGTGGCGAACACCGCCTGGGTACGTGCGGCATCCGACGCGATGGCGCCATACGGCACCGGTGCGCGGTACGTGAACTTCCTCGCCGACGAGGGCGACGCGGGCGTGCGCTCAGCCTACGAAGCAGACACGTTCAAACGCCTGCAGAACCTGAAGGCGACCTACGACCCGACGAACTTCTTCCATCTCAACCAGAACATTCAACCGCAACCGCAGTCAGCGTAATCACACCCGGGCTTACGGGCGGCGGCAGAGCGGTGAGTTCCTTGCGAGATCTGGGCGGTGAGCACCGGTTGGCGGGTGCTGAGAGCGCAGGCGCGCGCGGTGATGACCGCAGCGGGGCACTCCAGCAGAGATCACGAAAGGTCTGGCGGCCTCCGGCGTGCCAGCCAGTCGCCCACCAGCGCGAGGAAGTCAACTGGGCGTTCCATCGACGGCAGGTGGGCGGTGTCGGGCCAGTCGACGAGGCGCGCGGCCGCGATCCCGTCGGTCACGCGCCGCGCCGTGTGGAGGATCGCATCGAGATCGAGCGCACCGACGAGAACCACGGTGGGCGTGGATCTCCGCAAGCCTTTCAAGGGCGGCGGGTCGAGCTCGTTCTCCTCGACGTCGTCCCAATCAGCCGTCACCTCGAACGCTCGGCGGTGCATCTCCCCGACCAGGCCGCGGAGCGTCGGGTCGACGTCGCCGGCGTCCCGTTGGGGACCGTCGACCCACGAGGCCAGGTTGGCCTCGACCCACTGTTCAGGTCGTCTTTCGCCAGCGCGGCGCGCTCCGCAGCGAAGAATGCACGCAGATCGGGAGTGGCCTGGGCAATGAGTGATCCGCCTGGCGCCCTGAGCAGCAGGGATTTCACCCGTTCAGGGCGGGTCAACGCGACCTCGGCAGCCACGCCGGCACCATAGGAGGCACCGATCAGGTGGCAATGATCGATGCCGAGCTCGGCAATCGTGTCGAGCACGTCATCGACGGGAGAGCGCGCCGCGCGGACGTACCGCGGGCTCGCCGAATCCGCGCAAGTCCAGCCTGACGACGTCACGTTCGGCGCTGAGTTCCCGCCACTGGAGACCCCACATCCGACGATCGGCGATGCCCGCATGGATGAGCACGACGGGCAGCTCACCGCTGGGGCCCGCACGGTCATACGCGATACCGGCAGGCGTATGCGAGGTTTCGGTCATGCAGTCTCCTCCTGACCAGCCGGCCTGCGCGTCGACAGCCTCAAGCGGCTGCTCGACCGCCAACACGTCCACGCGCTCTACCTTGCGCCTTCCTGCAACAACCCGACCGGTGGTCGCACGGCTGGTTGGTCGGCAGTTCGTGAGGAGGCTCCTTGCGGCTTGCGCGCGGGGATGAGGGGCGCTCTGGGTGCGTGGCATCAATAGCGCGATGTAGAAATGGCTCTCATGTTCTGCTCACCACAAGCAACGTGTCCAGCGTCGGGTCGGAGCAATAGGCCACTCGTCTGCCGGCGGCTGCTTCGGCTCGCAGCCCCTCGAGCATCTCTTTGCTCACCACCTCACCTGGTGCGAGCACCGGGATGCCGGGCGGATATGGGGCGGCGGTCTCCGCAGAGATCCTCCCCACAGCCCTGCGTGCGTCAACGCGCTCACGCGGCGCCATGAACGCCTCCCGGGGCGTGATGGCGGTCGTGGGCCTAACCGACCAAGCAATCGATGCCATTGGGGACCGCGGCTCACCACGCCTCCGCTCGATCGCCGTGCGCAAAGCACTGACGAGCTTTGCCACCGTTCTGTCGTCGTCGCCGATCGTGAGCAACGGGATGATCACGTCGCGATCGGCCATCTCCACACGCACACCGGCCTCGAGGAGGTCGGACTCAATGGCGATGCCATCGGCTCCGGTGCCCGCTAGCAAGAGCACGAGCTTGAGCGGATCGAAGCTCTTCATTGACGGGCACGACTCGACAGTTGACAGGTCGAGGAGCTTCAGCCCCTCGACCTCTGCGAGCTCGCGTCGACAGCGACGCGCGAGCTCAACGGTGAGACTCAGGAGCTCCACTCCGCGTGTAGCCATTATGTGTCTAGCCCGATCGATCGACGCGAGCATCGCGGCGCTCGGGCTGGTGGTATTGAGTAGATCGAATGCTGCGTCGATCCGGTCGAAGTCGAGCAAATCTCCGCGAGCAAGCAGCAGCGCACTCTGCGTGAACGCCGCTAGCGTCTTGTGCGCCGAGATGACCATCGCGTCTGCGCCATACCGGAGTGCGCTGCCGGGAAGGTCTGGATGAAGACCAAGGTGAGCGCCCCACGCCTGATCCGTGATGACAGGCACGCCGCGCTCGTGCGCCCGAGCGACGATAGTCGCAAGATCGCTGATCGCCCCTGTATAGGATGGCTCGACCAGCATGACCGCGCTGATCCCGCGGTCGAGGGCGTGCTCCAGCTCCGTGGTCGGCAGGCCTGCTGACAAGCCGGTGCTCGAATCGATCTCGGGGTACATCCAGATCGGCTCGAGCCCCGCAAGGATGAGGCCCGCGAACACCGACTTGTGGAGATTGCGTGAGACCCCCACCCGCGCCCCTCCCGCTGCGACGGCCAGCGCAAGCGCCTGATTTCCATGGGTTGAGCCATTGACAGAGAACCGGCAGTACTCGGCCGACCACAGCTCGGCCGCGAGGGCTTCAGCGCGGCGCAAGTAGCCCCCCGAAAGCTGGTTGTCATCGGCTCCTGCCGCAAGCGGCAGGTCGAGCGACAAGAGCGGATCGGCGAGCCAGGATGCGCGCTTGTGCCCGGGAGTCGTAAACGCTGCTCCCGGATCCTCGAAGAATCGGCTGACGGCCGCGACCAGCGGCGTGGTCTTCTGGGACTCGCTGAGCGATGCAGCAGGCGGTGCGTCCCGGCACGTGTCGTCGGAGAGAGAGGTCATACCGGAACCATCACGACAGACGAATCCACCGCGTACCGAGGCGGTGGACTTGGGCTCGACAGAGCATCGCGTGTACGAAATTATCGTACGTCAAGTTTCGCGGATCGTCGATTCGCTTCAGCCTGAATCAGCGCCCTCGGGTGCGACGATCGTACGAGGGCTTGCTACTTGCGCGACGCGCAGCGTCCGCACGAGGTCAGCCGATCAAGACACCTCTGGATACCTCAAAGGTCGTGCGATTCCGCACCGGCGCATATTGGCTGCGAGCCGAGGGAGCGACGCGCCTGTAGGGCCAGCCATAGCTCTGCAACGTCCGCCGTGTTGTCGAGCCGTCTGAGGGTGATCTCCTCGACCCGCCGTATTCGATACACCAGCGTCTGCTTGTGTACGAACAGCTGCTTTGCTGCGCGCTGCCACGATCGGTTACAGCTAAGAAAAACCCCGAGAGATCGCACGAGCTCTGTGCCATGTTCGCTGTCATAGCTCATCAGTGGGCCCAGGACTCGGGTGACCGCGGCCTCGGCTTGTCGTAGCGTACGCGGCAAGAACATGGGCGCGTCCTCCCCGTATCGAACGAACGACTCCCACCCTGCACGCCCTGCCTGAAGTGCCCACCTAGCCTCGCGGGCTGCGTCGGCGATGCGAGAGATGCCTTGGAACGAGTCGCTCAGGCCAACCGGCACGTCATCTTCAAGCTCCTCGCGTAGGGCGCTCACGCATTCGTCCGATCCGTGGAGTAGCACTACGAAATTCCCATCTCGCGCCAAGATCAAATGAGGCAGATCACGGTCCGTAAGCCGGTGATGAAGCTCGCCCATCGCGGCCTCGCCGGTGCAGCCACACGCTGCGACAACGAGCTCCTGGCCCCCAAGATTGTGCGCCGCGACTTGCTGAGCTGCTGACCCGGCCTCGAGGGTGCCTTCGATGAGGTGGGCAAGCAGCTCGGAACCTAACCGCAGCGCATCTTCTCGCGCAGCGCTCATGCGCTCGACCTGAAGAGCGGCAATCGTGGCGACGTGCTGTAGTAGCGCGAGGTCGGGATGCGAACCGTGCCGAGGGACAGCGACGAGAACCGTCTCCCGCGGGGAGGGCACTGGAACCACGAGCGCGATTGCGCCCGCCAGCCCGATCCTCATGAGAGCAGGGAGCGGACGGTCCCGACGCACCAGCTCGTCTTCAACGGCCCGCGCAAGCCCGTCAGGCGGCGAGGTCAGCCCCGGGACGGGACTCGACATCCGTCGTGTGTCGATTAGGTAGAGCCGACAGCGCACCTCCTCTGCGAGCTTTTCGAGCAACAGCGAGCTGTCTCTTCCATCGCCCATCCATTCGCGCAGTCGATCGTATAGACGCACGGTATGCACGAGCCGACGTTGTTCTTCGTGAACATTGGCCTCTGCAACGACACGTGCCAAAGCAATGAACGGAACCTCGTATGCGGTATACAAAATCGGGAATTCAAGTCTCTCAGCTGCAGAAAGAGCATCCTCGGTCAGCGGTGGCGCATGCTGCCCCTCGCCAATCGCCAGTCCGCTCAAGCCTGTCCGTGCCAGCTGGTGCAGAAACGCTACCTGTCCACTCGCATCTTCCGGGATGCTGAAACCGTTCGTCATGAGTAAATCGCCCTCGTCGAACCAGTCCCACGGGTTTGGCACTTCGCAAGAGTGAGCCCACTGGATCCTTCGGTGCTCACCTCGTACCCCGGCGTGGAGGCGTGTACCCAAGTAGGGAATAGCGACCAGCTCTCCAACCGTGATGGCCACGCTAGCAGCGCACTATACGCTCCAGTCGAGCCTCCACCAACTAGGAAGCGGTCCGGCTGATCGGGGCCTGCCGGGTGTCCTTCACGGTCTGCTCAGAGGTGCGTGGACTGCCGTTGTGCGGCCAGTGCTGGAGGCTCCACGGCTGCCGGCCCGCGCCGATTGGGGCGCCGGCGTCTTCGACGCCGTTGCTTCCGGATCCACGATCGACGAAGCTGGTGGGATCGAGTCGGGCAAGCATGGCGGTGGCCGGGCCGGTGCGCCGGCCCAGGTCCTCGTTTGCCTCTTTCCGTGCCGTTGCCGCTCGGACCGCCAGGCCGCCCAGATAGCGCAGTGGCTCCCGAGGCAGCTGGCCGGCAGGCGCTGTCGTCAACGCCGCCGGCATACTCTCGTCGCGTCCCTCGAGCACGAGCTTTGCGAGTGTCTGACCTGCCAGGTAGCTCGGGCCCACGCCGTTTCCTGAGAATCCGATCCCCGCGACGATGTCATCGCGACCAGCTATCTGGCAGAAGAACGGGAGCCCGGTCAGGGAGTAGTCGATGGGCCCGCGCCAGCTGGCCCCGATCCCGACATCCCATAGCGCCGGATAGATGTGGCGCAGCTGGTTCTGCACCTCAGTGACCCGGTGAGACGCTCGGTTGTACGACGCGCCTACTCGGCCGCCGAGCGCCAACGTTCCACCGCCCTTTCCGAACACGATGCGACCGTCTTCCGTTAGGCGGTAATAGTTCACGAGCCGGCGTGAGTCGGAGATCGACAGCTGCGGCCCCCACCCGATCTGCTGCAGGCGATCAGGTACTGGTTCCGTACAAAGGACATCGCTAGCGACGACGACCAGAGAGCGCCGCAGCTCGGGCAGCCCAGCTCCCCATGCGTTGATCGCGAGGACGACACGCTCCGCGGTCACATCGCCGCCAGGTGTGCGCACTAGGGGAGTCTGGAGACCGTGCAGTTCAGTCATCGGTGATCGCTCGAAGATCTGGACACCTAGCTGGCGCGCAGCGGATGCGAGTCCGCGGGCAAGTACCGCTGGTTGAACAAGGCCGGCCTTGCGTTCATAAATCCCGGCTAGGTGCACAGCGGATCCTGAGCGAGCAGTGACCTCGTCTCTGCTGAGCAGCTCATACGGGCTTGCTCCCGCTGCAGCGATCATGTCGACCGTGTGCTTCCACGCACCGACCTGGGCGACGTTCGTAGCGGCCCATAGCCAGCCACCTTGATGGAACCCCGGAACTCCAGTTTCCCTGCAGAACGCCCCTATGGCCGCCACGTTTTCCTCGGAGCGACGTGCCAACTCGAGCGCGGCCTCCGATCCGCAAAGCTTTGTCAGGGTCGCGAATTTCGACCACCAGGTCATGACGAAACCACCGTTACGGCCACTTGCTCCGGAACCGCATATGTCTGCCTCGAGCACGGCGACGCTCGTTGTGGGGTTCAGCCGCTTGACGTTCAGCGCGGTCCACAGGCCCGTGTAGCCGCCACCTACGATGCATACGTCAACCGAGAGGTTGTCCCGCAGGGGCTGCGCCGCCGATTGCGGCCCTTCGCGAGCCAGCGCCTCGTGCAGCCAGACCGACCGGTTGGCATCACAGGAGTGCAACCCGCGAGCAGATAGCCTCGCGATCACAGTCACGTTAGCCGTTGCTCCCGGTCTGCATGACAGAAGACTGGTCGACACGAGTAGTCGGAGCTACCGTGCGCCTCGACGAACCCCCGGCGACAGTTGGGACGATGGTATGAACGTCGGTCCAGGCATTTACATCCGAGGGCGGTGCCCTGGGATCGAGTGGCTTACGACCAGTCCCAGAGGGTCTTGCCCCTACGGGCGATTGGCAAGAGTGACGATCGTGTCCGCGATGATGTCCGCCGCTGCTTTTATCGCATTGGCGTCGACGTACTCTGGCTTGTCCTCACGGGAGTGGTAGCGAAAGTCGTCAGGCTTCCAGAACCAGGCAGCTGGCACTCCTGCGGCAAGAAAGCGGCCCGCGTCGGCACCAGCCTCGGTCGCGTACCGCTCGAGTTGGTAGCCGAGCGAGCTGGCCGAGTGCTCCAGCATCTCCAACAACCACGGCGTAAAGGTCTCTGGGGGTCGGTCCGGCCAGTGTATTCTGTCGACCAAGCGAAGCGGTCCCCCCGCAGCGATCATATCGACGCTGATTGCCGCCTTGACCATGCCGATCTCGTCGCCGAGCGCTTCGATGTACTTCGCTGTCCCTTCCGCGCGGCCTTCCTCGCCCGCGATCGACAGAAAGACGACTGAGCAATCCAATGGCTGATCGCAAAGCATGCGTGCAACCTCGAGCATGGTGGCGGTGCCACTCCCGTTGTCGTTGGCGCCAGGCGGTACCGGAATGTCACGGTGTGCCAGCACGATGATCCGGTCGCCGGGACGCTTAGAGCCCCTCAGCACCCCGGCCACGTGGTCCGAGAGGCACGGCTGATTCTCAGTCTGCAGATCGAATGTAACCGTTCCCTGGCCCGCGGCCATCGCACTGACGAGGCGCAAGGCGCTCGGCGCCGACACCGCAATTGCGGGGACGCTGGGCTCGGCGAAGCGTTTGGCGAGGTTAAACTTGCCGAACTCCAGCGACATACGATAGCTCCATGGGAATGGATGGATCGCAACGAGACCAACGGCGCCCTTCGCCGCCGCCCGCTCGCATAGGTCGCCCAGCCAGAAGAGGTCGTATCCCAGCGCTGTCTCCTCCAGCAGGACGATCGCGCCGCGGACGTCCTTGTCCTCGTAGCTCTTCTCGGAACCCGAGCCGATGTAGACGACCGGCACCCGGAGCGATCCCGGTGTCGACACCGAGTAGTACGCCGACATCGCGTCCAGCTCGGTCCCGTCGGCCAGCTCCAGTCGGCAGCTGCGCTCGCGGAAGCTGACGAGCTCACACCGCGTTCGCTCAATCTCGAGGCCGTACGACTGCAAGCACTCCTCGACGTAGCGTGCCGCGGGCGCATCTCCAGGCTGGCCGGCGAAGCGATCGCCGCAATCGCACAATCGCTGCACGTGCGCCATGGCCTGCGTCGCATCGGCTCCATGTCGTGTACTGAGTGCGTCCGTCGTCATCACAGCCTGGCGAAGGCCTCGCACACGGCGCGGCCGATCCCGCCGGAGGCCCCGGTGACGAGCGTGACCCAATCATCGAATCGGAAGCTCGCGCGACCGCGGGCGCGACCGCTTATTGCGTCAAATGACATCGACCTCTCCTCTCATTCTCGTACGATCGTTGAGCCGTAGTACCTCGCATAGTGGTCGATCGCTCAGATTCGGTCGCCTCGCCTGTTCGCGCGAACAAGGCATTCCACGCGCGAGGCGATGACCTCCTTTGCGCCGAGCTCACTGCCGTTGGTGCGAAGTGGCAAACCACGAGCTGGCCGGAGTCGACACGCAGTGGCGGTCGCTCCGAGCCGTCGCGCTCGGGGTCGGTAGCGCAAGGCGCGCGAAACGGACACCCCGCCGGGCGCGTCACCGAGAGTCGCCTCCGCCGGCCGCGCGATCCGCCCCCGCGCGGCACGGTGACCCGGGACGTCCTACCACTCGGACGACGCTTGACGCGGCCACGGATTCTGCAAAGCTTGCCCGCATGCGGGTGCCAGTTGGTCCGCGCGTCGATGACGTCGCGAACGCCGTTCGTGCCAGCGCCGCCAACGAACTCGATCTGATTCTCGATGACCTCGAGGCGTGGGTGAATTGCGACAGTCCCAGCTCGGACGCTGCTGCGCTTAGCGAGGTCGTCGAGTTGATCAGCGAGCGCTTGCAGCGCTACGGCGCCACGATCGACGTTCAGAGAGTCGAAGGTGGTCCGGCCCTACGGGCCGTGGCGCATGGGCAGGGCCGCCGCAGAATCGCGCTTCTCTGTCATCACGACACCGTGTTCCCGCGCGGGACTGCAGGCGCGCGGCCATTCGCTAGGTCCGGGGACGCCGCCATTGGACCAGGGGTCGCGGACATGAAGGGTGGCATTGCGGTCGCCGCACACGTGCTGCGTTTACTCAAGCGCTCTCACGCTTACGCGTTCGGTCGGCTCGAGCTCATCTCGCTGCCTGACGAGGAGATCCGCTCCGTGCCGTTTCCCGGGATTGGCGACCTGGTCGGCTGCGATGCGGTGTTCTGCATGGAGTGTGGGAGGCCCGGTGATGGGATCGTCACCGCACGCAAAGGCGGAGATTGGGTGACGGTGACGGGGCGCGGACGCGCGGCCCATGCCGGCGTCGCCCCCAGCGACGGACGTAGTGCACTCCTGGCGGCTTGCCGCGAGGCCCTCCGGATCGCTGACCTAGACGGGCAGCGCGAGGGGCTCGGCGTCCACGTGACGATGCTTCACGCCGGCGAGGGCCTGGCCTCGGTGGCCTCGAGTGCAAGCATGATGCTCGACCTTCGCGGTTGGCATGCCGAGGATCTGGACTGGGTGCTGGGCGAGATTGGGCGATTTGGGAGACACGACTCCATCGAGTTTGCGGCAAGCTCGAGTGGTCGTGTACCACCTCTCGAGCGCACCCTCGGAGTGAAGCGACTTGCGTCTCTGGCGGTGGCGATCGGGGACGCGCTTGGCACGCCTGTGCACGAGGTTGCCACCGGTGGCCTCTCGGACGCGTGCTGGACCGCTGCGGCCGGGATCCCGACGCTCGATGGCCTCGGACCCATCGGGGGTTATGACCACAGTCCGGATGAAGTGATCGAGGTGCCATCGATAGCGGCACGCTGCGGGCTCGTGGCCGGCCTGATCGCCGGGGTTGAGCTCGAACGGTGAATACTCACGGACAACGAGGGAGAAACGATGACGCTTCTTGACGGCGCGCAGGTGACTGACGTCCATTGCCACGGTTTTCGCCTGGACGAGGTCCGGGCCCGCGATCAAGATGGATTCCTTGACCGGATAACGATGCTCGGCATGTGCTTGACCAGCTCCGGGCTGGCCGACGATTCGTTTGACGAAGTTGTCACCCGTACCACCGATACTTCCCCGTTCGCGGTTGCGATGGCGCTACGTCTGGCCCGCATCCTGGGCTGCGAGCCAACGCGTGAGGGTATCGCGGGGGCGCGTGGCCCAGCGCTCGACGAGGGCTCGGACTACTTCGAGAGGCTCTGGGCGGATGCTTGCGTCGCGGGGCTCATAGTCGACGATGGCTACCCGCTTCCAACCGTCGACCAGGAACAGATGTCTCGCGAGACCACACTCCCGATCAGCCGCGTCTCCCGGATCGAGCCGTGGATCGTTGAGTTGCGCGGTTCGGCGGCCAGCTATGCAGACCTCGAAGATGCATTCACGGCGCTCGCCGAGCGGGCGCTCGCCGATGGCGCTGTGGCATTCAAGTCGGTGATCGCCTATCGCACCGGCCTGGATGTCCGGAGATGGAGCGACGATGAATGCGAGGAGGCCTTCCGAGCTTGGCGGGCCGACGACTGGGCTGAGACGCGGGACCGTGCCAAGCCGGTGCGAGACATGCTGCTCAGGCGTACGCTCGCCGTGGCCGCCGAGGGCGGCGGTGTGCCCGTTCACATCCATTGCGGAGGAGGCGATCCGTCCGTGGTCCTCGGGCACGTACGACCGTCAGACATCTTTCCGCTGCTACATGACCACCTCCGCCAGCCAATCGTGTTGATCCACTCCGGCTGGCCGTGGGTCGAGGAGGGCGCTTATGTTGCCTCGATCCTTCCTCACGTGTATCTCGATACTTCCTTGTCGACTCCTTTAGCGTCACTAGCGGTCGACAGTCGCCTGGAGCTCCTGCTCGGTATTGCACCTCCGGCTAAGGTGCTCTACGGATCGGACGAGTCGACCGAGCCCGAGGTCATCTGGCTGTCGGCGCTCCTGGCACGTGAATCGCTCGAGCGTGTTCTGGCTAAATCCGTCGACAATGGCTATCTGGATAAACGGCGCGCTGCGCAGGTTGGACTCGGCGTCCTGGGAGAGAACGCTCGCCGGCTTCACGGTGTCAATGCGGTGGTGGCGTGAGCTTGCTCGACATGGATCATCCCGCCCTCGACGGGCCGCGGCTCGTCGAGCTGCGTCAGCGGCTCGAGCAGGCCAGCGTGCGTCTGTTGATGATGACGATGGTCGACAACGCCGGGGTTACGCGGACCAAGTTGGTTCCGCTTTCTCGCCTCGAGTCAGTCGCCCGGAGCGGTGTGGGTATGTCATCGCTATGGGCTGTATCCGGCAGCGATGATCAGTTCGCGCTTGTACCGCCATTCGATACGCCGAGCGGCGACATGCGTCTCATCCCAGATCTCGCAGCGGCCCGGCTCCTGCCGTCCTCGCCAGGCTATGCATGGGCCCCGGTAACGCAGTGCGACGAGGAGCTCAGGATCGAGCCGATATGCCAGCGAAGCTTGCTGCGCCGCGTGCTCGCGCAGGGCCGTGAGCACGGGATCGAGTTCCGGACCACGTTTGAGACCGAGATGACCGTACTCAAGCTCGACGGAGAGCCGGCGCATCGGGGTCCCGGGTATAGCCCCCAAGCGCTTCTGCCGCTCGAGCCGTTCGCCGTCGCGCTGGTCGATGCGCTCGACGGGGCCGCCATCGAGGTGGAGCAGGTGCACCCCGAGTACTCACCAGGACAGTTTGAGGTGTCGATAGCGCCGCGGGATCCCGTGACGGCCGCTGACGAGCTCATCCTGCTCCGCATCATTGCCCGCCAGGTCGCCCGCAACCATGGCTTCGACATCAGCTTTGCGCCGGTCGTTATCGATGGCGCGGCCGGCAACGGCGCGCATTTTCACCTGAGCGCGTGGCGAGAGGGTGAGAACCTCATGCAAGGAGGCAACGGGCACGCCGGCATGCAACCAGAGGGCACCGCGATCGTCGCCGGTGTCTTGGAGGCGCTTCCAAGTCTGCTAGCGCTGCTCGTGCCGTCTGCTCCGGGATACTCGCGCTTACAACCGCACCACTGGGCCGGCGCGTATGCTTGCTGGGGCATCGAGAACCGAGAAGCCGCACTACGCTTTATCCCGGGTAGTGTCACGTCTCGCCCGCACTCGGCCAACCTGGAAGTGAAGGTTTTAGATGCCGCCGCCAATCCGTACCTTGCTTCGGCGGCGATCCTCGCCTCCGGCCTAAACGGACTCGTGCTGGGAGGAACGTTGGCGCCGCCGCTGCAAGTGGATCCGGGTGATCTCTCGGACGCCGACCGGGAGCAGCTCGGAATCACGAGGCTGCCCAGCGACCTTCGAGCAGCGTCCGCTCGCTTCAAAGCCAACGAGTCCGTGAGAGCGGCGATCGGTGACGTTCTGCACCGGGCTGTCGCCGCCGTCTGCGATCGGGAGTGGCAGGCAGCCGCCGACCGAGCGCCGGAGGAGTCGGCCCTCTCCTACCGGTTTCGCTTCTGAGGTAGCGACGTCGGCGAAAGCCTGAGTGCCGGGGCTCTACAACACTCGGGCGTCCGTTTCCTCGGCTGCGCTGGTGGGACCTACGACGTCAACCTCGCCGGCATGGAAGTAGGGGCCGGCAGTAACCACACGGGCATCAGTCTTTAACCCATCGACGTCCGCACGAGCCCGGTCGACGATGCTCGAACGGCTACAGAGGTACAGGCACCCGACGATGACGAAGACCAGATCCACATAGGGGAACAGGTTATACGGGTAGGCCGGAACCGGATACACCTGCTTCCAGAGCACGTAGCCAAGGAATATGGTTCCGGCGACCGGGAACACGCCCTCCCAGGGTGGCCTTCGGCGCGCCAGGATCAGGAACCTGAACGCGCTGAGGTTGGTCATGATGTAAGCCACCAGTAACCCCAGCGTGCCAAGAGTAGCCGCGTAGAAGAAGGCGTCCGTATCCGTCGCTCCCTGAATCCCCATGTAGAGCAGGGAGAGAAGCCCGAAGGCCACGCATACCGCCACAGCTGCCCACGGGGAACCCGTCTTCGGCGAAGCCTGAGCGAGCGCACTCGGCCCCAAGCCATTGCGGCCGAGCACGTAGAGCATCCGCCCAGCAGCGGCGGTCCCGCCGATCGTTGCGGCGAACATCGACAGAGCCGCCCCGAGATCGACGAGGTCGCGGTACCACTGGCCGACGTAGCTGTGGGCAAGATCCCCGAGAGGGGCTGAGGAGCCGGCGAACGCCTTCACACCAGCGGTGCCGATACCAAACCCCAGCGTCTCCGCGAGCATGCCGACGACGAACAGGGCTCCGCCGAGGATCAGAGTGCCACCGATCGCGCGGCCGATGTTCCGCTTGGGATCGTTCGTTTCTTCTCCCAAGGTCGCCGCGCCTTCGAAGCCGGCGAAGGACAGGAAGGCGAAAACGATCCCGAGGAACAGGGCCGACGTGGACACGCCCGGCCCGGGAGAGAACGGCTTCAGCGAGAAGGAGGCGTGGTTCGGCGCGGTCCCGGCGAACAGCTTGACGAAGATGAGCACGAAGAGGATCGTCACCATCACGATCGAGATGCCTTCCGCCACAAGAAGGACTCGGGTCGCCCGCCTCATCTGCCCATAGCCGATCGCTCCCGCGAGCAGGTAGACGACGATGACTACGGGTATCCACCCGAGCCCTCCCAGAATGCCGAGGTCGCCGAAGAGGTTGAGTACGAACACCGCGCATCCGGCGCAGCCCGTGGCCGCGAGCATCACGTACGTCCCGAACAGGGTCCAGCCCACGCCTAGAGCTGGTCGCGGTCCCAGGGCGACCCCCGTGAAGCCGTACATGGATCCCGCGTGGGACACGTATCGAGACATACGGATAAACGCGTAGCTGACGAAGCCGACTCCGATCGCCCCTAAGAGAAAGACGAGCGGTACGGCCCGCCCCGCGTTGGCCGCCGCGCCGGCGCCGTTCAAGGCCAAGGCGGCGGTGGGCGCCATGATGCCCACGGAAAGCGCGAGCGCGCCCGAGAAGGGCAGTTCGCGCCGCAGCCCGGGCTGGTTCTGGTTGGAGTCCGGCGAGCTCGGCGCTTGCGAGCCCGTGGGGGCTATGGCCATTGGTCTCTCCTGTTCGGGTGGGACCCTCAAGGGGCAATGTCCTCGCGTGGTCAGGCGCAGGCAACTGTGCGTCGCACGCAAACACAATCAGACCTTCGTACGTTCGTCTAGTACGGACCCCCAGCATCTGCTCTCGCTCTAGCTCCGCCTGGACGCTGAAACTTCGCGGATGAGTCATCTTCACGCTGATGGCTGCGTCGGCGATGCGGACGTCGAGGCGTATCGGAGGGCTAGATGTTGGTCGGGGCTTAGGTGGTCCCGCATCCACCGTTCCTCCTAGCTCCGCGATCTATGACCACGCGAAGCCTGGAAAAGGCAGCGGATGGTTCTTCCTCAGCCCCTCAACCCCGGTCACAAGACCCCGCTTTTCGACCGGCGTTGACTTATCTCTAGGATGCGCAAACCCACGTAGCCTGCAAATCTTTTGCACCAAGACGCCAGACGGCCTGACTAGCACTGGATCGACTTTCACGTGTCCGTCGCAAGAGTTTTTCACCGCAAGTACACACAACTGGAGGGGAAAATGAACCCGTACAACGCGGAAGGCGTAGGCATCAGGGCGCTTCGGCGTGAGGAGAGCGAAGACGCAGCGGGAAAGCTGGGCCTGGCATGAGCGGTATACAGTTCACTCCCTGCTCCGGTGCCGAGCACCTGCTCGAGCTGCACGCTGCCGAGCTGCCTCAGAAGAACGAGTTGTGCGGCGCGTTCTGGGGGACGCTGGCGCTGCGCGCCGCCGGGGTCAGCGCCGACGGCGGCCCAATTGATCAGGACGCGGTCGGCATTTCAGCCGGCAGCGTTCTCTCGGCGACCCAGTTAAACGAATTGCCGGCGGGAGAGCCTGGTCGTACCGACTACCGGGTGTCGTTTCCGACCGTGGATGACCCCACTGCCTGCGGCACATCGGCGGACGGACTGGTCAGGGCACTGCGCGAGCTGTCCTCCGGAAGCCTCGGGGTCCTGCCCATAGCGGGCCCGTGGACTCCCGCCTCGGTGCAGGTCGTGCTCGAGGCCGCCACGGCCTGCACGCAACCCTGCACGCTGATCGCCAATCTCGCCACCAGCCACCTTTGGGGAAGCCGGACTTCGCCGCAGACACTCCTCGCGTACTTGAGCTCGGGTAATTCTGACTTTGGCCCCCCTCCCGATTGGGATGTCGGTCATTTCGTGGGATTGCTCGGCGCTATCAAGGGACCATGCGGCACGCTCGTCGTCGTCGCCGACACCTACCGTGCACTGGGGTGGGACGGGCTCCACGTGCAGCCGATCGAGGGGCTCGCGCATGCGCTCGCGCGGACGGGCTCGAACCGCCCCTCGGGGGTGATACTGGTGGCCTCGTCAGAGGAGGCGGCGGATGTGGAGCGTCGGATTGGTGACGCCGGCCTCGAGATGCGGACCTGGGAAAACGGGTCGCCTGATATGACTCAGGCCAGGTGATCGGGGAGCAGCTCACCGGCTTTCTGTATTGCGACCTGGTGGGCATCGTCCGGGGTCGCCTGCTTGCCGCAGCCGACGTGGAGACGCGCCTCACGAGCGGAGTTGGGTGGGTGCCGGCCAATATCTCGCTGACGGCGTTTGGCGGGATCGCGGAGCCCAATCCTCATGGCTCGACCGGTGATCTGCGGCTCCGGCCCGATCCGGCAACCCACGTCTGCGTCGGTTTTGGCGAGGAAGTGTCAGCGCTCGAGTTCTTTCTGTGTGACGTCGTGGGCACCGACGGAAGCCCTTGGGAGTGCTGTCCCCGGACGTTCCTTTCGACTGCTCTGAAGGCCCTCGAGCGCGAAGCGGGGGTTCAGCTGCGGGCGGCGTTCGAGCACGAGTTTCAGTGCGTCGACGACAGCCCTCCTCCGCTTCCGTTCTCGCTGGAGGCGCAGCGCAGAGTGGAGCCGTTCGGCCCGGTCGTGATGGCGACGCTGAGGCAAGCGGGCGTTGAACCGGAGCTCTTCCTGCCGGAGTACGGAGAGCATCAGTTCGAGGTCGTGTGCGCTCCCGCCGAGGGTATGGCAGCAGCCGATCGCTCGGTCACCGCGAAGGAGGTCATCCGCGAGGTGGCAAGGCGACTGGGAAGGTGCGTGACGTTCGCTCCGCTCCGGCATCAGAGCGCGGTCGGAAACGGAGCTCATATCCATTTCAGCTTCGTGGATGATCTGGGGCGTGCGCCGATGTATGACCAGGAACGTCCGGGGCGCCTAAGCCGGGTTGCGGGGCAGTTTGCCGCCGGTATCCTGCGACACGCCCCTGCCCTGGCGGCACTTGTCGCCCCGGGGGTGTCTTCATTCCTGCGGCTGGCACCTCACCGCTGGAGCGCCGGGGCGGCGTGCCTTGGAGAACGCAACCGGGAGACGCTGCTGCGGATCTCGCCGGTGGTCGAGACGCCCGGGCACGACCCTGCGCATCAGTACAACCTCGAGTTCCGCGCGGCGGATGCGACCGCCTGTCCTTACCTAGCGCTCGGGGCTATCGTCCGTGCCGGGTTAGACGGTGTGCGCCAAGGCCTTGAGTGTCCGCCAATTCTCAGCCGTGATCCAGCGAGCCTGACCGATGAGGAGCTGGCTGAGTACGGCGCCCCTACCATGCCCGGAACGCTTGAGGAGGCGCTTGAATCCCTGCACCAGGACGAAATTGCGCGTGGGTGGTTTCCGCCGCTGCTCTACGAGTCATACGTGGGGGTCAAGCGGGCCGAGCTCAGCCTCCTGGAGGGACTGGACCACGACGAGGTCTGCAGGCGGTATGTAGCGGCCTACTGAGCTTCGCGACCTGCTCCTGCAGAGGCGTATCCGTCAACGGCCCGCCTAACCCACAGGTCGGCCGCGATCCGGTTCTCGCGATCGGCAGGATCGCGGTCGAGCACACCCTAGTCTCGCGTCGGGTTGATCCTCTACGCCCCGCCGCGCTCACGGTCGGCGAGCTTGACTTGGAAACGGCGGAAAAGCACGTTTTGGCAAACTCGCACCGCCGCCCGATATCGCCGACCAGCCACAGACCCACGTGGTGACCTCCGAGGGCGGAGGCAGGAGCGACCGGCTCTCTGATCGCGCTCAAAGGCAGCCTGCTGGATCGCCGTGCGATGCAGCTATCGCCGGCCTGGCAGACTTCCCAGCAGTTGGGCGCGGGCTCACCAGTCGTTTCCACGCAGCACTTCGCTTTATCCGCCCGTCGCCCGCGTCAAGCATTCTCGTGGACTGCTCTGCCGACCACCTGGGGGACCTCGATGCGAGCGACGCCGGGCTCCGGATCGTGCTCGAGCGCTACGGTCGGAGCGGGCTTGGTGCGTGGATCAAGAAGGGGCTCTTGCTTACGCGCGGGCCCGCAGGGAGCGCGGGCTCTTACGCGCATGCCGCTTTGCGGATCACGGAGCAGCCAACCGCCGCCGAGACGCTCAGAGAGGCGCGGGACCATGCCGACCGGTGCGGGATGCCCGCGGTCCTATGGATCCAGGCCCACCGCGATGCCGATCTCGACCTTGCCGCCCGCTCCGCCGGACTCGCAGTAGTCGGCGACGTTCGCCCGTTGGCCGGGATGATCGCGCGCTGGCCACCGTCCTCTCCTCTCGCCAGATTGGAAGGCATCGTGAAGCCGGTGGACGACGCTCGCGTGTTTGCCGAGGTCGTGGCGGCGGCATACGCCCAGCGCGACGTCACTCCAGAAGCCGCGATGGCGCTCCTCGGCAACCCGCGGCTGCTGAACGCCGAGCGTACTCACGCGCTAACAGCAGTTGTCGATGGGGAGCCCGTTGCATCTGCGCTCGTGTTCATCGAAGCACCCGTTGCGGTGCTCTCATGGATCGGCACGATCCCTAAGGCACGCCGGCGCGGTGCGGCTACCCTGATCACAGCAGCTGCGATGCAAGCGGCAGTAGAGCGCGGCGCCAGCATCGTCGCGCTGCAGGCAAGCGAGGAAGGCGAGCCGCTCTACCAACGGCTGGGCTTCCAGCCAGTGACGCGCTACGGGCGCTACCTGGTTCAACCGACCGTCCGTTGCCGAGGATAGACAGACTTCGAGGACGGCCGCAGACAGTTCCCTCGTGGCGTACTGACTCGAGGCCTTGCCTCCCCGGCGATTGGGTGACGGGGCGTAACCCGCACCCAGTAGGTCGCCGGTTCGAGCCCGGTGATACTTCAAGGCTGCAGTGCCGCTCCCTGTACAACGGACAAATTGGGCTGATTGCAGCTCTTTTGCGAGACGCGCCCGGAGAGATTCGAACTCCCGACCTTCGGTTCCGGAGACCCATGGAATGGGGTTTGTAGGGTTCCGAACGTGGGTATTTGCAGGCCATAGTGTGTCGTGGGTTTTGCTGACTTCCGCTCAGTTTGGTAGCATCATTGGTAGCATGGAGCGTCGGTTTCGAGAACCGGCGATCCGGTCCAGCGAGTCTTTGCTACCAAACGTGACCACCGTACCGACCGACCCTCGGCTTCAGAACCCGAATCGACGCCGCCGCGGAACCGGGTCAATTGTCGTGCGCGCCGATGTGTACTACGGGAAGTGGCGTGGGCCCGATGGCAGGCAGGTGATGAGGCGGCTGGGTCCGGTCCGGCCGCGTGGAACGCGCGGCGGGCTCACGCAGACTCAAGCCGAGGCCGAGCTGCGCCGAGTCATGGGGGAGAAGCAGACGACTGTCTCCCGGAGCGAACGGAGGACCCTCGCGGGAGTTGCCGAGGCACACCTCGCCGCCAAGGAGAACGCAGGGCTCAAGCGTTCGACGGCGCGGGGGTACCGCTCAGTCATCGACGCTCACTTGATTCCGTTCTTCGGCGAGCGGCGGGTCGACCGGATCACCGAGGCGATGATCGCCGGGTTCGACAAGCAACTCCGCGAACAGGGGCTCAAACCACAGACGCGACGCAACATCCTTGGGCTGCTGGTTGCGATGCTGGTAACCGCGAAGAAGCACGGGTGGGTATCGGAGAACCCCGGATCCGACTATGAGAAGCCACGCAAGGGGCGAAGCGAGACGGATCTCGAGCTGCGGTACCTAACCATCGAAGAGGTCGAGGCCGTGCTCCGAGCCATGCCCGATAACGATGTCGGGCGCGTCGAGTGCGCGCTGATCCTCGCGGCCGCGATGACCGGTATGCGGCGCGGCGAGCTGCTCGGGCTGCGTTGGAAGGACGTCGATTGGACGGCAAGAAAGGTCCGGGTCGTGCGCACTTACGTCGGTGGAAGGGAGGACACGCCAAAGTCGGAGTCGTCGCGTCGCGCTGTTCCGCTCGCCACTCGTCTAGCTGGTGAGCTCCAGCGCCTTTACGAGGCTTCGCCGTTCAAGGCGGACGAAGACCCCGTGTTCACGCATCCAGCTGGGACGGGACTGCCACTGGACGGGTCTGCTGTCTCGAAAGCATTCAAGGCGGCTCTCAAGAGGGCCAAGGTGCGGACGGTGCGCTTTCATGACCTCCGGCACACGTTCGGGACGATGATGGCTGCGAACCCAAACGCGTCGATGCGGACGCTTCAGGGATGGCTCGGTCACTCCGATCCTGCGACGACGGCGATCTACGCGCACTTCGCGCCCAGCGCGCACGAGGCGGAATGGGTCGATGAGGTGTTCGCAGGGCCGTCGGTGGCGGCGGTCGCGTCGCATTAGGCGAAGGTGGATTCGCGGCAGACGCGCCAGGCCTGCTGTACCGTGATAGCGGTACAAGTCTGTACCTAGTAGGCGGTACAATCTGACTGATGGCCCTGAACCCCTTCATCTGGGACCGGCCCCTCGACGACCCATCGAAGATCGTCGGGATGGAGCCATTCGCACACGAGGTCGCGCTGACGCTGAAGGGGCGGACCAACGTCGCGCTGTTCGGACCTCGCGACACCGGGAAGACGACGTTCACCAATCAGCTCGCGCTGGAGCTTGCCAAGCCGCATGGCAGCGACGCGCCGCCGTTCGACGTCGTGAAGGTCAACCTGCAGCGCGTCGTGAGCACCCCTGGCGTGATCGGCTGCGTGCACGACGCGATGGTCAATCATCCAGTGAAGCAACTGCGTCGAGCTGCGCAGCGACAGATCGGCGCGCTCGAGAAGGAGATCGGGTTTGACATCAAGGTGATCAAGGGCACGGTCAGGCGCTCTGGCATCAAGCCCGAGCAGGACGCCGAAACGCTCCACGCGCAGCTCCTCGGTCTACGGTCGCTGTCCGAGCGACTGGTCGTCGTCTTTGACGAGTTCCAGCGCCTACGGCACTGTCCCGGCGACCCGCTCTCGATCATCCGGTCCGCGCTCATGAGCTCGGGCGCAAATCATGTCTCGCTGCTGTTCACGGGCTCCATCCGCAACGCGCTGAAGATGATGCTCGAAGACTCCAGCCAGCCGGTGTTCGGTGAGGCGGCCCGCATGCAGCTGCCGATCATCGACCGAGTCGACTTCATCGAGTATCTCGACTTCCAGTTCGACGCCACTGGCAAGCCGGCGGACGAACAAGCACTCGAGCACCTGCTTAACCTCACCCGAGCTCACCCACGAAGCACCCAGCAGCTCGCCTGGGAAGCTTGGTCGGACACGCCGGCAGGCCGGCCGGTCACCCTAGAAACTGTGATCCGCGCCCACGATCGTCTCGTGCAGACGATCGAGCGGTCCGAGTTCGCCGCAGTCCTGAATGTCCTCATCAGCGGCGACGAAGGCGAGGTCAACGAGGTCCGAGCCCTACAGCTGCTCGCCGACCGTGGCGGCACCACGGTTACCAGCCGGCCGCTCGCGAGCCTGTACGGATTCTCGAGCCATTCGCGCGTGCGCCCGGCGCTCGTCCGCCTCCAGAGCCGCGGCCTGGTCGATGAACGGGAAGGTAACTGGTACATCGTCGATCCGCTGTTCGACGAGTGGCTACGCCGCGCATCGCCGCTAGCAGACCGCCCCGCGATCGAGCCCCCAGGCGGCCTCTGAC
>JALYZY010000109.1 GCA_030948665.1 Actinomycetota bacterium
TCGCTCCGACCGTCTCCTCGATCGGCACGTTGGGATCGACGCGATGCTGGTAGAAGAGGTCGACGTAATCGGTGCCAAGCCGCTTCAGCGAGCCTTCGATCGCGTTGCGGACGTGCTCAGCCGAGCCGTCGAGCGGACCAAGTGTGGACATGTCGCCGGGCTTGGTCGTTGGCTCGATCCGCCGGGCGAACTTGGTGGCGATCACGTACTGCTCGCGCTGACCCTTGACCGCGCGGCCGACCAGGTCCTCGTTGGTCATCGGGCCGTACAGCTGCGCGGTATCCAGGAAGTTGATGCCCAGCTCGAGCGCGCGATGGATCGTCGCGATCGCTTCGTCCTCATCGGTCGAGCCGTAGAAGGCGGACATTCCCATGCATCCGAGCCCGAGAGCCGATACCTCGAGCGACCCAAGCTTGCGCGTGTTCATTTCGTCTCCTCAGAGTCTCTAGTGACATTGCTCTTGGCGTACCCGGCGCATCGCCGGGCAAACTGATGGCAATCCGCAGCCCGGGGAACGGAACTAGCGGACAGCGGTAAGCCCGGGGTGTGGCACACCGTGAGCGGTGAGCTCTGCTCCCGCAAGCGCGCGGGCCAGGAGGTTCCTGAGCATGGCGCGCTCGTCGGCGTCCAGCACTTGGAGAACGTCGTCCTCCACATCCGCCTGAACGCGGGCGGCCCGTTCGAGCACCTGCCGGCCCGTCTCGGTGATAAAAACTCGGTGACGCCGGCGGTCTTCTGGGTCGCGACGGCGGATCAGATGCCCACAGGCCTCGAGCTCATTGAGAAGCAGGACGACATTCTTGGCGTCGATGCAGAGCGCGTCGACGAGCTCCTGCTGGGGGGCGCCATCGTGGTCGCCTAGATAACTGAGCGCGATCAGCAGGCGCAAGTCGATTCCCAGCAGCTCCGGGTCGACCCGCCGCATGATCTGCTTTGCCAGGCGCGGTATCAGGACCATCGTCCCGGCCGAGGTGGAGGTCTGCTCGGTGTTCATTACGCTGGCGATTATAGCGTCTTTTCGAGCATCCTTGCCATAACACCGATCATCCCTCTGTCAGGATTGATACCTGCTTCGTAAATGATTCGTGCTAGGGTGGTTCTACCCGTCACACCCAGGAGGACACCTTGAGCACATCCCCCACCAAATCCGCTTCTGCACCAAACCGCTGGGCAGTCCTGGCACTGCTGGGCGTCGCACAGCTGATGGTCGTGCTGGACGCGACGATCGTGAACATCGCGCTGCCCTCGGCGCAGCGCGCACTCCATTTCTCGACGGATCACCGGCAGTGGATCGTCACGGCCTATGCGCTGGCCTTCGGCAGCCTGCTGCTGGTAGGCGGCAAGCTCGGTGATCTGTTCGGCCGCAAGTGGACGCTGATCGCCGGCCTCGCAGGATTCTCGGTTGCGTCCGCGATCGGGGGGCTAGCGCAATCGTTTGGAATGCTTGTTGCCGCGCGTGCGCTTCAGGGCGTGTTCGGCGCGCTGCTCGCTCCTTCCGCCCTCGGCCTCTTGACCGTGACCTTCGCGGGCTCTACGGATCGGGCCAAGGCGTTCGGGATCTTCAGTGCGATTGCCGCGGGAGGCGCCTCCCTCGGATTGTTGCTCGGCGGCGTCCTCACTCAAGCGCTGTCGTGGCGCTGGAGCCTCTACGTCAACTTGGTGATCGCGATCCCGACGGCGATCGTGGCGCTGCGGCTGCTGCGCAACGAACGGCACGCACAGCGCCCGCGCATCGACCTGCCAGGCGTCGCGGTTGCGTCGGGTGGCTTGTTCGCCCTGGTCTATGGCTTCTCTAACGCCGAGACCAGCTCCTGGTCAGATCCGATCACCATCATCGCCCTCGCCGCGAGCGCCGTGCTCCTGCTCGGATTCGTCGCCGTCGAGCGGCGGGTGGCGCATCCGCTCCTGCCGATGCACATTGTGTGGGATCGGGCACGTGGCGGTGCCTACGCAACCATCGCTCTGGCTGGCTCGGCCATTTTCGCCGTGTTCCTGTTCTTGACCTACTACCTGCAGCAGAACCTCGGCTTTTCACCGCTCAAGACCGGTCTTGCATTCCTGCCGATGACGGCGATGATCGTCGTGACCGCCACCACGGTGCAGACAAAGGTGCTGCACCGCACCGGAGCCAAGCCGCTCGTCACAACCGGCATGGCGCTTGGAGTGACGTCGATGCTCCTGCTCTCGCGCCTAACTCCACACGGCGCCTACGCCAGCCATGTGTTGCCAGGACTGATGCTCAGCGGCTTGGCCATGGGCCTGATCTTCGCCCCGGCGTTCTCGACCGCGACACTCGGGGTGAGCAGCGGCGAGGCGGGAATCGCCTCGGCGATGGTGAACACCTCGCAGCAGGTCGGCGGCTCGGTCGGGACGGCGCTTCTCAGCACGATCTTCGCCAGTGCCGCAGCCAGCTACGCATCGGTCCACATCCATGTGGCACATCTCGCCGGCGTTGCGTCGATCCACGGATACACAACAGCGTTCGAGTGGGCAGCAGCGCTATTCGGAGTCGGCCTCCTCGTCGCGCTGCTGATCCTTCCCACCGACGGTGCCGCGCGGGCCCGAAGTGTGCAAGCCGAGGCACGCGCCGAACTAGCGCTCGGGGCAGAGAGCGCATGACGACTTCACCCGTGGCTGTAGATCGCCGACGCGACGTCACGGCCGCACCGACACCTAGGAGAACGTCCCTGATGAACAAAGAACTAGACACCACCACCTTTCGGCCCGGAGCATTCATCTCGGAGAGCGCCGTTCGCGGCGCGCTCGAGCGGCGGACGCGAAGCCTGCCGACACAGGCCGGCGGTGCAGGGAGTAGCCAGCCGTCTGACACCGTTGGCGATCCATCCTCGCGCGTGAGCCGACCGCGGCGACTCCGGCGCTGGTCCGTCGCGGAGCTCATCGCCGGAGCGCTCGCTCGATCCCCCGCCGGCGAGGTCGCCCGCTAAGGGCAGCGCAACCTCCAGAGAGCGGCTGCGCGCTGTCCGCCACGATCCTCGCCCTGGGCCTGCCGTGGTTGACCCGCGGCGTCTCCCGCAGTCACCCTCGTATGGCCTGGCTCGATGACATCGGCGTCGGGATCCCGGCGGTCCGTGCCGCGCTCGCTCGACCCAGCTGGCGTCTGCTGGGCGCCTTCGGCTACCTGCTGTTCGACATCGCGGTGCTCTGGACGACGTGCCGTCGCTGCCGTGCTCGTTTACCACGCGATTGCATTCTGGATCCCCACGCTCGGCGGGACCGTCGCGTATGGACGCCTCCGGCCCCGCTTGCCGGCTCGATTGCCAGAGTGAGCCCGACCCAACCTTCACCTGCACGCTGCGCGAGGAGGCCGCTTGGAGCCGAAGTCAGTTATCGAGAAGCTGTGGGAGCGGATTCAGGCCAGGGACTGGCGCGCGGTGGGTGACCTGCTTGAAGAAGACCTCGTGGTCGAATGGCCCGCAACCGCGGAGCGAATCGAGGGCCGCAGCAACTACGTCGCCGTGAACTCGGAATACCCCGAGGGCTGGACGATCCGCGTCTTACGGATAGTGGCCGAGGGCGACGACGTCGTCTCCGAAGTCGAGGTCCCACACGAGGTCATGGGCGTGTTTCGCGTAGCGTCGTTCTGGACGGTGCGAGATGGAAGGATCGTGCGAGGTCGCGAATACTGGACGGGTCTCGGCGCGGAGACCCCGCCTGAGTGGCGCGCTGGTTACGTCAAGCGAATCTGACCAAATTGGTCGGTAGCACCCACTTAGGCCGTGCGATCCTCCGGACGTGGCTGCTCAGCTTCCGACACCGGCCCTGACCGGTCGAGAATGCTCGCTGCGTCGGTGGGAGTTCTCCGATGCCGATGCACTCAGGCAGGCATGTGGGGACCTGGACATCTGCCGGTTCACGAGCGTCCCGATGAGCTTCACCGTAACCGCTGCTCGGGAGTGGATTGCGCGACAGCACGCTCACGCCACCGAGGGCACAGCCGTCGTGCTGGCCACGGTCTTGCCCGAGGAGGGCACGCCAGTGGGGATGGTCGGTCTGTTCGGACTCGACCAGCCCGACTGCACCGCACGCCTTGGGTACTGGGTGATCGCATCTCACCGAGGCCGCGGCATCGCGACTAGTGCAGCTCGCATGCTCACTGACTGGGCGTTCGCTCACCTGCAGTTGACGACGATCTACATCGATCGCGAGCCGCTCAACCGGGCCTCGGCTCGCCTCGCAGACAAGCTTGGAGCTGTTCCCACGGGCTCCCGTTCGGGATCGCTCGACGGCCGGAGGATCGAGTTCGTCAGACACTCGATGAGCTGACAGACTCGACGGTATCCCGGGCCGCGTGAGGCGCAGACCCACGAGCCGCAACCACCCGCTGGATGACGCTCGGCGGAGCCCCATTCGGGGCTCGTCGATAGGTTGAGGGACATGCACCCGACTGCGGCACGTCTCGCTGAGCGGCTGCGGCGGCGAGGACTCCAGATAGAGGTCACGACACTGAGCGATTCGGCACGGACTGCAGCCCTTGCCGCGGAAGCACTGGGAGTTCACGTCGGTCAGATCGTCAAGTCGCTGGTGTTCCAACGCGGCGAGGAACCCGTCCTCGTCCTGTGCGCCGGCGACCGCCGCGTCGCAGCTGACCGCCTCGGCCTCTCACCGGCCAGTGCCCATCGGGTGCGCGCGGTGACCGGCTTCTCGATCGGCGGAATCCCTCCGCTCGGCCACGACGCCGAGTTACCCACGATGATCGACGAATCACTACGACGTTTCGCCGTCGTCTGGGCCGCTGCGGGCACTCCGCACGACGTCTTCGCGATCGGGACCGACGCTCTGATCCAGGCGATCCCCGGTGCGAGCGTAACGAGCGTCAGCTGAGGACATCGGCGACCAGCACTCCACCCTGACACCGCGCGGCTGGATCGGCCGAGGTCAACCGCTGGCAGCTGCCCTCGGCACGCGTTGATCGGGGCCGGCGTGAAACGCTCTGAGCTCGAAGCCGATCGTGGTATGACGGTGCGCTACCTCCGCGGATCCCGAGGCCGCTCGCCGTCGAGCTTCGACACAAGCTCATCGATGAGGTCGGTTACTCGCTTCGCCCGAGGGTGCGCTCCCGCCTGGGACAGCAGGTCGGAGACCTCGGAGCGGGCATCGGCGAGGATCTTCGAGAAGCTGTCATCGGTAGTGACGTAACCGAGCTCCTCTTGAGATGGGCGCGTGCCGGTTTGTGGTCGCGTGCTGGCTTGGGCTGCCGCCTCACGAGCAGCCCTTCGGGCCTTCTCGCGGGCCAGATGCGCTTCGCGGACCTCGCGCTCGAGGTCGGCCATTCGGGAGTCGACACCCGGATCGGCGGTCGGGCGGGGCGGCCACCGACTGTCGCTTGGTCCCGCCCGGCGGATCTGCCGGATTTGCGCGTACGCATCCTGGACCTCTTCGAAGCGGCGCGCCGACTCGGGCGACCCGGCGTTGTGGTCCGGGTGGTGGCGCTGCACGAGTCGTCGGTAAGCCGTCCGAAGCCCCTCGTCCGACACGCCAGGGGTAACGCCGAGCACCTGATACGGATCGATGCGGTGCGTCCCCATGGCTATGGCGAAGGGTAGTCAGCGCGGCAACGCCGCGACCGCGGGACCCGGCCCCTATCGGTCCTTGGCATCGGGGCCGATGACGTAACCGTGGAGACTTCAGGCACCCCCGCGATAACCTCGCGTCCAGCGCGACGCCGCGCGATCACGCCTTCCTATGAGGCCGGCCCGTGAGCGAGCTCGAGTTCCTCGGCGCCCTGGAGATCGAGCTCGTTCGCCACCGCGAGCTACACCCGCAGCACTCTGACCACGAGCTGTTCCAGACATCGACGGTCCAGGCACTGCTCGAGGGCGCGTTCGACGGCGATGTCACCCTCGGCGAAGTGCTCGAGCACGGCGATCTCGGCCTGGGGACGCTCGAAGGCCTCGACGGCGAGCTGATCGTGCTTGATGGCCAGGTGTGGAAAGCCAGTCTCGATGGGACGCTCACCCGGCCAAACCTGTCATCCAGAACGCCCTATGCGGTGGTGGTGCAGTTTGCGCCGCGTCCGCCTGTCGTACTTCGAGGGCCGTTCCGCGCGTCCGAGCTCGAACACGAACTTGGACGCCACATAACTGCGAGGCAGGGTCCAACGGCTATCCGTATCGACGGCCGCTTCAGCACGATGCGGGTTCGCTCTGTGCCTAAGCAGCGCGCCCCCTATCCGACACTCGCCGAGGTGATCGCGCAGCAGCATGTGACCGAGCTCGTCGACATCTCGGGGACGATGATGGGGTTCTGCTTTCCCGATGCGCTCGATGGGATTGAAATGGTCGGCGCGCACCTGCACTTTGTTACTGACGATCGCACCCGTGGAGGACATGTGCTCGACTACACGCTGCTCGAGGCGACCGCTCACCTCGACGACGCAACGCGACTCCACGTGGAGCTGCCGCCCGCCATCGACGCGCCCCAGCACGGAGTAGCGCTCGACCAGGATCTGCTCCGGCGGCTCGAGACCTAATACGTTTCGCGGGTGAGCGAGGGCGTGATTCATTGGGACGCCGGCTGGACGTGGTATCGCATCGACGGTGATCTCGGCGGAAGCTCGGCAGCGCCGCTGGTGGTGCTGCATGGGGGCCCGGGAGCGGCTCATGATTACTTAGAGCCGGTTGCGGATCTCGCGAGAGACGCTGGACGTCCGTGCGTGCTCTACGACCAGATCGGCTGCGGGCACTCACAACACTTGCCTGATGCACCGCCGGAGTTCTGGAGCGTCGAGCTGTTCTGCCGGGAGCTCGCCGCCGTGCTCGAGCATCTCGGCATCGAGACGCGCTACCACATGCTCGGTCAGTCGTGGGGCGGGATGCTCGCGATGGAGCACGCGGTAGGGCGCCCCCGGGGGCTGCGCTCACTTGTCGTCGCCAACTCACCGGCTTCGATCGAACTTTGGCTCGAGGAAGCCAATCGCCTACGCAGCCTGTTGCCGGTTGACGTGCAGGACACGTTGACACGCCATGAGGCTGCGGGCACTACACATAGCGACGACTATCAGGGAGCGATGATGGTGTTCTATGAGCGCCACCTCTGCCGCATCCCGTTCCCCGACTGCCTCCAGCGTACGTTCGCACAGCTGGCGGAGGATCCGACTGTGTACCACACGATGAACGGCCCAAGCGAGTTCCACGTGATCGGGACTCTTCGGGGCTGGGACATCACGCCTCGCCTGCGAGACGTCGTAGTGCCTGTGCTGGTTATCTCGGGCGAGCACGACGAAGCCACTCCGGCGGTCGTGCAGCCGCTCGTAGGCGCTCTACCAGACGCTCGATGGGAACTGATCGCAGGCGCCAGTCACTCCACCCACCTCGAGCAGCCCGAGCGTTTCTTGCCCCTCGTTGAGGCTTTCCTGGCGGCACACGACTGAGACATCCGGGTCGATCCGGACTATCGGCGCGGGCGTGACCGGCCAGCTTGTGCGAAAGCGGTTCGAGCGGGGTTGGTGGACAATCCAGTGCCACGGGCAGCTCTAGCGACCGCGGAGGACTAGCATGACCAGGAAAGCCGACTTCAATGCCGAGGAGTGGTCCACAATCGTGGCCGGCCCGCTTTATGCGGGGATGTGCGTGATCAGCGCCGACCGTGGGGGGACGGTGCGGGAGAGCCTGGCCCTGGGGCGCGTCTATCAGGAGGCGCGAACGCGCCACGGGGAAAGCGAGTTGCTCGACGAGCTGGTCAAGTCGCCGCCGTCGTTCGACCCGGACGAGCTCCGCGCCGCCGGGGGGAACATCGCCAGCGTCGCGTCCGAGCGACTGCGCGAGGCGATGCAGATCCTCGCGGCGAAGGCGACACCCGATGAGACCGACGCGTATAAGCGGTTCGTCATGACCGTCGCGCAGGCCGTGGCCAGCGCCCACAAGGAGGGCGGCCTTCTCGGTATAGGTGGCAAGCAGATCAGTGACGCCGAGAACCAAGCGCTCGACGAGATCTCGACGGCGCTGGGCTCACCTCCGCCAGCCTGACCGTCGCGGGCTCAGGCCTCCAGCACCTGGTGGGCGAAGCGAACGGCGAGCGCGCCGTCGCCGACGGCGCCGGCAACGCGCTTCGTCGCTCCGGCGCGAACGTCGCCCGCGGCGAAGACGCCTGGCCAGACGGTCTCGAGCAGGTGCGGCGGCCGGTCGGTCGACGGCCAGCGGTTGGGTCCCTCACACGCCGCCGCGCCGGCGCCGCAGGTGATGTAGCCAGCCTCGTCAAGGTCGAGCATCATGCGTACCGCGTCGGTGCACGGGTCCGCGCCGATCATCACGAACACAGCCGACACCGCGATGCGCTCGGAGTTTCCGTCCGTGCCGTTGCGGAGGTCCGCATGCTCCAGCCGCCCATTGCCATGGACGGCGCTGACCTCCGTCTCGGTGATGATCTCGATGTTCGGACGTGATTCGATGCGCTCGAGCAGGTAGTGCGACATCGTCGCGGCGAGGCGTTCGCCACGGATGATGAGGCGGACGCTGCGAGCTGCGCGCGAGAGGTGGACGGCGGCCTGGCCGGCCGAGTTGCCGCCGCCCACCACGATCACGTCCTCGTCGCGGCAGCGCTCGGCGTCGGTCGGCATGACGGCGTGGTAGACACCCGCGTCCGTGAACCGCTCGACGTTGTCAGCCGCAAGCGTGCGCCAGTGCGCACCGGTGGCGACGACGACTGTGCGAGCGAGCGCATGCTGTCCATCGTCGAGGTCAACGCGAACGAGCCCCTCGGGACCGCGCGCGAGCTCGACCGCGCTGTGGAAGCTCGACAATACCGCGTCGAAACGGCGCGCCTGCAGCGTCGCCTTGCGGGTCAGCTCAGTTCCGGAGATCCCGGTGGGGAAGCCAACGTAGTTCTCGATCCGCGTGCTGGTGCCGGCCTGCCCGCCGGGCGCCCACGCCTCGGCCACGAGTGTCCGCAGTCCCTCCGATCCGCCGGACACCGCGGCCGCTAGGCCCGCGGGCCCGCCGCCGAGTACGACCAGGTCAAAGCGCTCGCCATCAATCTCCGCGCGTAGGCCTAGTTCACGGGCGACCTGCGCGGCCGAAGGGTTACGCAATACAGCGGTGTTGCGCACCAGGATCGGTGTCTCCTCGGCAGGGATCCGCAGCCAGTCGAGCATCGTCTTGCTCTCCTCGTCGGTGTCGACGTCGTACCACCGCACCGGTATGAGGTTCCGCTCGAGCAGGTCACGTACCTCGAAGGCGCGCCGTGACCCGCGGGGCGCGATGAGGCGCAGCACGCCGTAGCCATGCGCCACGTGCCACTCCCGACGCGCCATCATCGTCCGCAATACGAGCTCCGCGAACTCGGGCCAGGACGCGAGCATCGCTCGCAGTTCCGAGCGGTCAAAGGCGATCACGTCGGTCGGCTCGTCGGCGACGCACTCGGCGATGGCCGGCTCCCCGGTGAAGGTGGCGACGTCGCCCAGGAATGTCCCGGCGTCCGCGTCGGCGATCCAGACGTCCTTTCCCGGCTTCCGATCGAGCACCCGCACCGTGCCGCGCTCGATGACCAGAAACGGGGCGTCACGCTGCCCCTGGTCATAGAGCGTTTCCCCGACCGCGAACGAACGGCGCGTCCCGCGCTCCGCGAGCCGCTCCAGCTTCTCGGCGGATAGCCGCGGATACATCACCTCGTCGCCGAGATCGGGGAAGCCCTCGGCGCGGATCTGTGTGGATGCAGTCGCCTCGATCGTCACGGTCCTCTGCAAGGGGTAGCAGAACGGCACCGCGTGCGATGCCCCGTTCGGCCAGATCGGAAGGTCTTCCGCTGGGTTGAGGAGCAACCCGGTAGCTTGACGGTTCGTGACCAATAACGAGCGCTGGACGGCTCAGTCGGACTCGTCGGACGTCAAAAAGCGCAAGTCCACCTCTCGCGGCCGCGTAACGCGAGCGCCACCGAGAAGTCCTTGACACTCTGCTCTCTGATGCCTAGCGTCGCGGGATGCTCGCGAGCCACACGTCCAACCTCCTTGATTTAGAGATCCGGTTCGACAGCCGAGCAGGGGCTGGATGAGGCATGCAGATCGGTAACGCCGGGGCTTCGGTCAGCCATATCAGTCAGGCGTATCCCGACCGGGTGGAAGTGCAGGGCCGAGACCTCTGCGCCGACATCATGGGTCGGCTGAGCTTCACCGGGTACTTCCATGTGCTGCTCACCGGCAGCGAGCCGACTCAGGACCAGCAGTTCTTTCTAGACCTGCTGCTGGTCGCGATCGCGGAGCACGGGATGATGCCCACCAATGTTGCTGCGCGCATGTGGCTTGCCGCCGATCCAGGGTCGTTGCAGGGCGCCGTGGCCGCGGGGATCCTCGGTTGCGGGCCGGTCATCCTCGGCACGTCCGAGCAGTGCGCGCGACTGCTCGAGAAAGCACAGGCAGATGTGGCGTCGGGTCAGCAACCTGCAGCGGTGGCCGAGGACATCGCCCGCGCGGTTCACGCTTCAGGCGAGAAACTGCCGGGGTTTGGCCATCCGGTTCACCGGCCGCTGGACC
>JALYZY010000245.1 GCA_030948665.1 Actinomycetota bacterium
GGCTCTCGGGAGTGGCGAGCTGCAGTCCGGTGGTCAGGAGCAGCTCGCCGCCCGAGAGCCACGGCGTCGGGTCGGCCAGCTCTGAGATGTGCACCCAGCGCACCGGCAGATCGAGACCGCCCTCACCGGCGTGCAGCCGAAGCTCGAGGTCTCTGAGGAGGTCCCGCAGGGTGAGCATTGGCGCTATGTGCGGACGTGCATGCGCTCGCCCGCTTCTGCGAGCACCGGGCGGAGGATCGACTCGATCTCCTCGAAGTGCTCGGGACCCGCGATCAGCGGCGGGGACAGCTGGATCACCGGGTCGCCGCGATCATCCGCACGGCAGATCAAACCACTGCGGTACAGCTCGGCGGAGAGGAAGCCGCGAAGCAGCGTCTCCGACTCCTCATTGCTGAACGAGGCCTTGGTCTCCTTGTCCCTGACGAGCTCGATCGCGTAGAAGTAGCCCGCCCCGCGGACGTCGCCGACGATCGGCAGATCCTTGAGTGACTCGAGCCTCGAGCGCAGGTCACCCTCGTTGGCGCGCACGTTCTCGAGCACACCCTCGTTCTCGAACGCGTCGAGGTTGGCCATCGCGATCGCGGCCGACATCGGGTGACCGCCGAACGTGAACCCGTGCGTAAAGCTGGAGGTCCCGTTCAGGAACGGCTCCGCCACGCGGTCTGATGCGATCACCGCGCCCATCGGCGCGTACGCGCTCGTCAGGCCCTTCGCGGTCGTGATCAGGTCGGGCTGGTAGCCGTAGCGCTCGGCGCCGAACCACTCGCCGAGGCGCCCCCAGGCACAGATCACCTCGTCGGAGATGAACAGCACGTCGTACTCGTCGCAGATCTCGCGGACTCGCTGGAAATAGCCCTCGGGTGGGACCAAGCAGCCTCCAGCGTTCTGAACGGGCTCGAGGATCACTGCCGCGACGGTGTCGGGGCCCTCGAACTCGATTCGCTCGGCGATCGCCTCGGCGAGCTGGCTCAGGTCGTAGTCGGCAGGCAGGTGATACGTGTTCGTGTTCTGGACGTGACAGCCACCCGCAAGCAGCGGCTCGAACGGCTGGCGCAGCCCGGTGACGCCCGTCGCGGTGAGCGCGCCGAAGGTGGTCCCGTGATAGGCGATCTCGCGCGCGATCAGCTTGTACTTGTTGGGCTTGCCGGTCAGCTTGTGGTACTGGCGCGATAGCTTCAGCGCGGACTCGACCGCTTCGCTTCCACCGCTCGTGAAGAACACCCGGTTGAGATCGCCCGGAGCGAGCGAAGCGACGCGCGCGGCAAGCTCGATCGCCGGCGGGTGAGCGTAGGACCAGTTGATGAAGAAGCCCAGATCCTTCGCTTGATCGGCGCCCGCTTGCGCGATGTCGGCGCGGCCGTGGCCGATGTTGACGCAGAACAGCGACGAGAGAGCGTCGAGGTAGCGCTTGCCGTGCTCGTCGTAGACGTAGCAGCCGTCGCCGCGAACGATGATCGGGATGTCATGATCAGCGTAAGCCGATAGACGGCTGAAATGCATCCACAGATGCCGGCGCGCCAGATCCTGAAGCGTGCCCTTCTCTGACCCGATAGCTGTGTCCGTGCTGGCCATTTGCTCCTCCCGGGGCGCTGATTGCCATTTTGTACAAAGTATTGCCCGGAGCAGCCGCCACAATTATCCAAACCGGAGTGGTCAGCTCGGAGCCTTTGTGCAAATCCTACATCCCCTGCTTCTACTTGACGTCGATGGAGTTATCTCCCTGTTCGGGTTTGACCAGCGGCGACCACCCGCCGGGCGCTGGCAATCGATCGACGGCATCCCCCACTATCTGTCCGCAAGCGCAGGAGCGCACCTTCGCTCGCTGTCCGAGCACTTTGAGCTCGCGTGGTGCACGGGCTGGGAGGAGAAGGCGAATGAATACCTTCCGTTGGCCCTTGGGCTGGCAGGCGAGCTCCCCCACCTGAGCTTCGAGGGCGTCGATCGCAACGCCAACGCGCACTGGAAACTCGGGGCGGTGGACCGGTTCGCGGGCGAGGCTCGCCCGCTGGCCTGGATCGACGACGCGCACGACCACCGCTGTCACGCTTGGGCCCGCGCGCGTCGCGGCCCCACGCTGCTCGTGGGCACCGACCCGGCGGTCGGACTAACCACCGGGCACGTCGAGACGCTCCTCAGCTGGGCGGCGAGTGCGACAAGCTCAGCCGCAGGTCACGGGCGCCGGACGCCGTCGGCAGCTCGCGACTGGGGCCCGTGATCGATCGGCGACTGGGGCCCGTGATCGATCGATTCCCATATGCGAAACAGATCGATCACGCGGTGCTGGCGGTGAGCGAGAACACCGGCGGTAGTCGCGCGGCGACACTCGCCCAGCTCGCGCCGCCGTCCATCGAACCGAACACCTCGCCAGACGTCGCGCCGAAGTAGAGCTCGAGCGAGGATCCTTTCCCCGCGCGCGCGAACGCGAGGCGGAGCACCGTCAGATACGCGTCACGCTGTGGAAGCCCATCCTCCCGGGCGAGCCAGCTCGCTCCGGCATCGCGGGTCTCGTACACCCGGACGCGGCCGCCGGGCGTGACCCTGTCGCGATCTGCCTCGAGCGGGATCACGAACGCGCTGTCGGGGTCGGCCGGGTCGAGCACCATCGGGAAGCCGAAGTCAGACGGCAGGCCGTCGCCGACGTAGCTCCAGGTAGCTCCGGCATCGTCGGAGCGGTAGACACCACCGTGAAACTGCATGAACAGCCGCTCGGGCCGCGCGGGGGATCGCTCCATGTGATGGACGCACAGCTGGGTGGCCTGCTCGGGCGCATCCTCGGGCAGATATCGCGCCACGATGCCTTGATTCCCGCGCCGCCAGGAGCGTCCGTGATCCTCGGTCAGCCACACTCCTGCAGCCGAGACCGCGACCGCGAGGCGATCGGGATCGCCGGGCCACGGCACGATCGAGTGAAGGCACAGCCCACCCCCGCCCGGCTGCCAGGACTCGGCTTTCCTGTGCTCCCAAAGCGCCTCGTTCAGCTGCCAGCTCACGCCACCGTCTGCACTCTCGAACAGCACCCCAGGGTCGCCGCCCGCGTAAAGCGCGCCATCCTCGCCGGGGGTGATCACCCAGATGCGCTCGAGCGCCTCATCTCCCCCCGCCGGCAGGGAGACTCCCTCCGCCTGGGCCCACTCGCCGAGCGGGTCGTCCGCGTAGAAGATCTTCGGGCCGTAGAACGGATTGGTGGTGGCGGCGAACAGGCGGCCCGTCCTCTGGTCGCGAATCGCATACTCGATCGGTTCACCCGCGAACGCCCGGGCGCTCACGCTGAATGTGTCTCCATCGGCGCCGTCCAGCACGAACAGCCCCTTCTTAGTCCCCACCACGAGCTCGGTCATGTTCCTCCAGTGATAGCTGGTAGCACCTCGACGCGGTCCTCAGGGTCGACAGCCGTCGATTCGCCCCCTCGCTCTCCGTTGACGTACACGTTCAGGTGGCGGCGGATGGCGCGGCGTTCATCGAGCATCCATCCCGCCAGCGGCGGATACTCGCGCTCGAGTCCTTCGAGGAGCTCGAGCACCGTCGAGCCGTCGATTCGGTGCTCGGATCCGCCACCGGCGAGCTGCTTCAGCGGTCCCCAGACGCACACCCGTGCCATGCTCAAATCTTACGAGCGATCGAACGCTCCATGACGGCCCGCGCCAGCCCGGAAGCGCGCCAATCCCGGGCTCACCTCCTCGAGCGAGGCGATCCCGTGGCGGAACTCGGCGGCAATCGCAGCCTGCTCGTCGACGCCCTCCTGCTCGAGCAACGAGAGTCTGTCCTCGCGCATGCACCGCTGCGGAAAAGCGGCCAGCTCATGGGCGAGTTGTTCCGCTGCAGCTCTGCTCTCGCCATCTGCCACCACCCGATTGATGAGCCCCATCCGGAGGGCTTCTGAGGCCTGCACGGGGCGACCGGTGAGCACCATGTCCATCGCCTGGCTTCGTCCGATCAGCCGCGGCAGCCGCCATGTCCCTCCATCCATCAGCGGAACTCCCCAGCGCCGGCAGAAGACCCCGAATACCGCGCTCTCCTCCGCCACGCGTAGGTCGCACCACAGCGCCAGCTCGAGGCCGCCTGCCACCGCGTGGCCTGCGACGGCCGCGATCACCGGCTTTGACAGGCGCATCCACGTCGGCCCCATCGGAGCGTCGCCCTCGGCGCTCACCCGATTGCCCTCAGGGGTACCGACTGCCTTCAAATCGGCGCCGGCGCAGAAAACACCACCTTCCCCATGCAGCACTGCGACGGCAGCGTCGGGATCGTGTTCGAATGCCCTGAACGCATCCGACAGCGCGTCGGCTGTCGCGAGATCGACCGCGTTCCGGCGCTCCAGACGGTGCAGCAAAACAGTCGTGACTGCGCCCTCCCGCTCGATCCTGACCGCCTCAGTCACCGCCGTGGCCTACGTCGGGAGTGCCCGGTCGACGATCGCGCTGGCGTCGACCTTCGCTCCGAGGGTGCCGTACACCCGGCCGGTGTCGCCGGCGAGCCGGGAAGCGCAGAACGCGTCGGCCACGGGCGCCGGAGCGTGCTGGACGAGCAGCGATGCCTGCAGCGCAAGCGCCAGGTCCTCGACCACGCGTCTGGCGTGGAACTGAGGCTCGTCCGCGCTGAACAGTCCCCCTACCTGCTCGCGCGCTCGCCGAATGTGCTCGTCGAGCCGCGCATCCGCTCCCGCGGCGAGCTCGCACTCCGCCAGGAACGCCTCGAGTCCATCCGGCTCGCGCGCCATGGCCCGCAGTACGTCGAGCGCCGCGACGTTTCCCGAGCCCTCCCAGATCGAGTTGAGCGGGGCATCGCGGTAGAGCAGCGGCATCCCGGAGTCCTCGACGAAGCCGTTGCCGCCCAGGCACTCGAGCGCCTCGGCGGCGTGGGCCGGAGCGCGCTTGCAGACCCAGTACTTCATCACTGCGGTCGCGAAGCGCCTGAACAGAGCTTCATCTTCCGCCTGGTCGTAACTGCGCGCGACGCGCATCGCGCTGACCGTCGCGGCCTCAGACTCGACCGCGAGGTCGGCAAGCACGTTGACCATCGCCGGCTGGTCGACCAGCAGCGCTCCGAATGCGCGACGGTGGCGGGCGTGGTGGATGGCCTCGACGGTGCCGCGGCGAAGGCCGGTCGTCGCGCCCAAAAGGCAATCGAGACGGGTGTGGTTGACCATCCGGATGATCGCGGGAACGCCCCGCCCTTCCTCGCCGACCAACCGGCCCTCGATCCCGCGCAGCTCGACCTCCGAGGATGGGAGCGAGCGGGTTCCGAGCTTGTCCTTCAGTCGCTGGAATTCCATTCCCGGACCGCGCTGCACGAGTAGGCAGGAGAGGCCGGCTGGCGCCTGCGCCAGAACCAGGAACACGTCGCAGGGCGGGTAGGAACAGAACCACTTGTGGCCGTGCAGCTCGTAGCGGCCGTCGCCGAGAGGCTCCGCCCGGGTGATGTTGGCGCGCAAGTCCGAGCCCCCCTGGCGCTCGGTCATCGCCATGCCCGCGAGCGCGCCGCCGTCGTAGTCCGCCAGGGTGAGGCGAGGCTCCCACTCCTCCGCGAGCTCGGGCGCGCCGTCGCGCAGCGCCGGCACCGCCGAATAGGTCATCGACACCGGGCACATCACACCGGCGTTGGCGTTGCTCCAGAGCATGAACATCGCCGCCCGAACGACGTGTGCACCAGGCCGCTGCGTGACCCACGGCAAGCTGTGCACCTCGCGCTCGATCGCGCCACGCAACAGCCAATGCCACGAAGGCTCGAGCTCGACCTCGTCGATCCGATTGCCATAGCGGTCGTGAGTGAGGAGCTTCGGAGCGTTCAGCTCGGCGCGGCGGGAATGCTCGCGTGCCTCCGCACTCCCTGCCGTCTCGCCCGCTTCGCGGACTCGCTCGCGACCCCAGTCGCCACCTTCACGCTCGAGCGCTTCCCCAAGGGCGAGATCGCACTCGAACAGGTTGACGGGCTCGAGCGGCGGCGGCTGGTTGAGGACCGCGCGTGCCGGGTCGGTTAGGTCCGAAGTCAGATCGGTGGTGGCCATCGTGTGTTCGACCCTTCCATGGGTGAGTCGGGATCCACGATCGTATTCTGACTCGCCGGGGGCGGGACGGTGCCTCCTGTACGGATTACGCGACGCCTGATGAAGCGCGCAGCGTGATGTGCGTGGGGATCATCTGCACGTGCACGCGGGGAGCGGTCGTTGTTCAGCTCGACCACCGTGTCGACCGCCCTCGCTCCGGCCTCGTAGGCGTTGAACTCGAGCGTGGTGACGGGCGTCGATCCGCAGAACAGCGGCCCGTCCCCCGCGGCCACCACCAGCACGTCTCAGGGAACCAGAAGCCCCGGCCGCTCGAGCGATCTCAAGCTCCGCAGGGAGATGCAGATCGAGCTCAGCGAGCCGGCGTCGTCGGTAAACGCCGCGAGCAGTGTGTGGAGCGTCGGGTTGCGCACGCACGCCGGAGTCTGCGCCGCGGCCCGGTGACCTGCCGTATCTGATTCGGGCGCGGGCCCGCGGCTTTGTGCACGCCCGGCCCGCGCCGGGGTTCAGGGTCCGTCACGCGCCGCCACCGGCGGCGCACTCGAGTCAGCCGATCCGGATCAGCTTCTTGTTCACGAACTCGTCGGCTGACCCCCGCCTGAACCCGCGCGTGCCCTCCGTTCGGCAATACATACGTCAGGCGCCGTTCGGACGCTCTCAGCGTCCCGAGAGCGTGCGCGTGATGCGCGATTGCCGGCTCAGAGCGCGCCGGCGAGCGCCTGGTCGGCCACCCGCTCGGTTGCATCCCTCGTCCCGCCCAGTAGGCGGCGCGAGAGCTGGGCTCGGCGGAAGAACAGCGGAGCATCGTGCTCCCAGGTCGCGCCGATCCCGCCGTGCACGTTGATCATCGACCGCGCGGCGAAGTCGAGCGCACGGCCCGATGCCGAGCGGGCCGCACTCGCCGCCAGCGGGAACTCCCTGGGACTCGACTCGCCAGCCCAGCCGGCGTAGTACTGGAGCCCGCGAGCGTTCTCGAGCCGGCGCAGGACCTCGGTGAGCTCGTGCTTGATCGCTTGATATGAGCCGATGGCGCGACCGAACGTGAAGCGTTCCTTCGCGTAGGCAACGCTGACCTCGAGGCATGTCTCGACCGCTCCGAGCGACTCCGCGGCAATCAGGGCCTGGGCGAGATACCACGCGACGGCGAGGTCCTTCGGGTCGACCGCGAGTAGGCGCCCGCGGGCTTGAGCGAAGCGCACATGCCCGAGCGACCGCGTCGCGTCGTAGCGCAGCACCGGCTCGATACTGACGCCATCAGCTGTCGACTCGATGGCCACGGCGACCGCAGTCCCATCGGTCCTCTCGCCGATCGCAACAAGCAGATCGGAGCCGGGGGCATCCGGGACGAACGCCACCGAGCCTTCGAGCACGGCAGTATCTCCGGAGATGACCGCCTCGGGAGCCTCCGCGCGCGTCAGCCCAGACTGCGGCTCGACAGTCCAGCCAGGGTCGAGGTCACCCGGTGGCCTGGCGGGCACGTACGTCGGTCGCAGCTCACCGGAGGCCACGGCGTCCAGCGAGCTGTCGCCCCCCGCCTGAAGGATCGACGTCGCGGGCAGCACGCCGAGCAGCGGGACCGAGGCGAGCACGCGCCCGCACTCCTCCGCGACCAGCAGGGCATCGAACGTGCCGAGACCCGCGCCGCCATGATCCTCCGAGATCAGCATGCCGGGCCACCCAGCCTCGACCGCCGTCGGCCAGAGGTCGATACGCGCTGAGGGGTTCTCGAGCGCGGCACGCGCCGCCTCGAGCGTGGCATGGCGCGAGAGCGCCCCGCGGGCGGCTTCCCGGAGCAGGACCTGCTCTTCTGATAGCGCGAAGTTCATGCCACCGCCTCGCGCTCCTTGGCGCGGAGCTCGCTGAATGGGATGCCTTTGTCGAGCCGGGGCTCGGGGGGCAGCCCGAGAACGCGCTCGCCGATCGTGTTACGAAGGATCTGCTCGGTCCCGCCCGCGGACTTCAAGCCCGGGAGGAAGGAGACCAGGTAGCTCCATTCGCCGCTCGACTCGAGGGCGTCGGGACCGATCATGTCGACCGACAGATCGGCGGCAGCGATGCCCGCGTTCACAAGCGTCACTTTCGCGAGACCCGCCTCAGGGCCGGGAATCTGGCCCTTCAGGAGCATTGTCAGCGCGCGATAGCCGTTGAAGCGCACAGCGAGCAGCTCGCTTAGGAGCTCGCCGAGCTCCTGACGGACCTCGGTGTTCCTCCGCGCAGCCGGGTCGGCGGCGATCGCCTCCGCCAGACGCGTGGGCGAGCCGTAGTTTTCCAGACCAAAGCCGATCGTCAGGCGCTCGAACATCAGCACGGTCAGCGCCGTGCCCCAGCCGTTGCCGACGCCGCCGACGACCGCCTCCCCGGCGAGAACTACCTCGTCGAGGAACACCTCGTTGAACTCGGCCTCACCGGATATCTGGCGAAGCCCACGAACTGTCACGCCGGTTGCGTCGATCGGCACGATGAACATCGTCAACCCGCGATGCTTCGGCACGTCCGGATCGGTTCGCGCGAGCAGCAGCCCGTACGAGGCGAAGTGCGCGTTGGTCGTCCAGACCTTCTGGCCGCTGAGTGTCCAGGTCCCGTCGTCGCTCTGGCGGGCGCGGGTCTGCACCGCGGCCAGGTCGGATCCGGCCCCGGGCTCCGAGAAGAGCTGGCACCACACCTCATCGCCGTGGAGCATCGGTCCGAGGTAGCGGCCCTTCTGCTCCTCTGAGCCGTGAGCGATGATGCAGGGGCCGAGCATTCCGATGCCGATCACATCGATGATTCCGGGCACCTCGGCGCGTGACATCTCCTGGTTGACCGTCACCTGCTCGATCGGACCGAGACCCTGCCCGCCGAACTCCTGTGGCCAGGTCACCCCCGCGAGTCCCGCCTCCGCGAGCCGCCGCTGCCAGGCCCGCCTGGCGTCGATGTACTCCATGTCCTCGTAGGACCCCGAGCGCGGCGGGGCCTGGTCCTTGTTTGCCTCGAGCCACGCCCGCGCCTGCTCGCGGTAGGCCGCCTGTTCTGGGGTGTCGTTCAGGTCCACCGTGCCTCCATCAGATCGGTACTGCGCTCCATCCTCGCCTCCCGCGTCCAGTCTCGTTTCACATGCCCCTCGACTACAAGCTTGAACGACAGATGTTATCCGTTAAGAAACGGTCGCGTTCATTAGAGATCGGCACCGAAATTACCACGGAGCCTCGGTGTCGCCGAATTTATGACTCGCGACACTAGGGGGCGTCGTGACCGTGCACCGAAGCCCGGCCGCGCCGGCGATGCGTCGGTCGAGCGTGACGAGCACCGCCTTGACGAGTTCGGCGAGCGCGACGTAGGAGGCGTCGTAGATCGAGAGGTTGGGGCGCAACTGCCACGCCCTTGTTGCAAGTAGCTCGTGCGGCCAGTGCTCGATCGTGATATCGAGCAGGTCGGCGTGGGCCTGCGCTGCTTGGTCGGCACTGATGAGCCCCGCGAGCTCGTGGCGGCGGATGATGTTCGCCGTTTCATAACCGACCAGGCTCGGCCCCGCCAGCTCGGCGCCGGCGAGGGCTTCGGCAACCCAGCTGCCGTCTGAGCCGGAGTCCAGGAGCAGCGCGACGAGCGCCGACGCGTCACAGACCACGCGATTGCTCACCGGCGGTCGGCGTCGCGCGCGCCCAGTATCGATGACGCGTCGGCTCGAGCGCCGGTCGCTTCGACACGTGCGCGAGCGCGGGCGATGACGTCAGCCACCGGCGGGCGGGCAGCAGAGCTGATGAGCATGGCGCGGACGTACTCCTGGAGTGACTGACCGGCCCTCGCGGCGCGTGCGGCGAGCTCGTCTCGGACCTCGTCGGGTACGTCGCGAACGGTGATCGCGACACCCATTGCAGGCAATCTAGCAGCAATGCTGCTGATCTGCCAGCATCGCCATCGATTAGCACTCCTTCAGTGCTTATAAATGACGACAGACTCCTGCTCGCGCCGCGAGCTGCTCCAGCGCTTGCAGGGGCGGCAGGGACTCATGCTCGCGCCCCTTGCGGCTCGAGGCCACCGCTAACGGAAGCGGAACGAACCGCGCCGGGGCGCGAGCGGGAGTTCTGCCGACCTAACTACCTAATCCTCTGAGGGGACGTCTAGGTCCGCAAGCTCCTCGGCAAACCCGAGTGCTGAGGACCCGCCGCCGTTGCCCAGATCCTCGAGATCGGAGAGATCGGGCTCGATCCCGCCGAACCCACTCAGCGTCTCGCCGTCGGTTAGTCCGAGCTCGGCTGCGAGATCGTCGTGGTCGAGCAGGCCGACATCGTCGATACCCCGCGGGAGCGGCTCGGAAGGCTCGATCTCGATCCGCCGGTAGCGCTTGAGCCCGGTGGCGGCCGGAATCAGCTTGCCGATGATGACGTTCTCCTTCAGCCCGTTCAGGCGGTCGATCTTGCCTTCGAGCGCCGCGTCGGTCAGCACCTTGGTGGTCTCCTGGAAGGAAGCTGCCGACAGGAACGAGTCCGTGTTGAGCGAGGCCTTGGTGATCCCGAGGATGATCTCCTCGGCCTGGGCCGGCTCGCCGCGCTGCTCGATCACTGCGTTGTTGACCCGCCCGTACTCCTGGCGATCGACGAACTGACCCGGAAGGAGATCGGTGTCGCCCTTCTGGTCGACCCGTACCTTCTTCATCATCTGACGCACGATCAGCTCGATGTGCTTGTCGTTGATGTCGACGCCCTGGGACTTGTAGACCTCCTGGACCTCGCGGACGAAGTACAACTCGGTCTCGGTCCGCCCGCGCACCGCAAGCAACTCGTGCGGATACAGCGAGCCTTCGTTGAGCTGCGTACCCGGCTCGATCTTCTGACCGTTCTCGACGTACAGGAGCGTCCGCCGCGGGAAGGTGTTCCGGTGCTCCTCGCCGCTCGAATCGGTGACCACCACGGTCAGCGACTTGTCCGCCTCCTCGATCGTCACCTTGCCGCCGACCTCGGCGATCTTCGCCAGGCCCTTCGGCTTGCGGGCCTCGAACAGCTCCACGACACGCGGCAGGCCGTGCGTGATGTCAGCGCCGGCAACGCCGCCGGTGTGGAACGTACGCATCGTTAGCTGCGTGCCAGGCTCGCCGATCGACTGCGCGGCGATGATTCCGACCGCGTCACCGATCTGGGCGACCTTGCCGGTTGCGAGCGACCGCCCGTAGCACGCCTGGCACACGCCGGTCGGAGCCTCGCACTTGAGCACTGAGCGCACCGCGACGGTGACTACCTGTCCCTTCTCGGTGTCATCGCGCCACGACTCGACGATGTCGGCCGCCTCGGCGCGATCGATTTCGCCGCCCTGCTGGACGATCACACGTCCGCGCTTGGTCTTGATGTCCTTCGCGGCGAACCGGCCGATCAGCATGTCGTTCGCCTCGCCCGTCGGACGCAGACGCCGGCTGTCGGGGTCGATCTCGACGTTGCTGACCGGCATCTCGATGAACTCCTCGGTGCCGCAATCGTCCTGGCGGATGATCACGTCCTGGGCCACGTCCACCAGCCGCCTGGTCAGATAGCCCGAGTCGGCGGTGCGCAGCGCCGTGTCCGCAAGTCCCTTGCGGGCGCCGTGGGTCGAGATGAAGTACTCGAGCACGCTCAGGCCTTCCATGAAGTTGGCCTTGATCGGACGCTGGATGATCTCGCCCTTCGGATTGGCCATCAGGCCACGCATCCCGGCGAGCTGCCGGATCTGCGAGAACGATCCACGAGCGCCCGAGTTGGCCATCATGAAGATCGGGTTGAGCTCGTCGAGATGCTCGTAGAGCGCCTCCCCGACCTCGTTGGTCGCCCGATCCCAGAGCGTCGTGACAGCCTCGTGACGCTCCTCCTGGGTGATCTCACCGGAGTCGTACTGCGCCTCGATCGTCGCCAGCTCCGCGTCGTAGCGGGCGAGGATCGCCTGCTTCGTCGGCGGCGTCTGCACGTCGTTCTTCGAGATCGTGACCCCGGCCTGGGTGGCGTAGCGGAAGCCGATGTCCTTGAAGGCGTCGAGCACCTGGGAAATCGTCGGCGCGCCATACGCCTGGACCAGGTCGTCCACGAGCTTGGTCGTGTCCTTCTTCTTCATCGAGCGGTTGATGAACTCGTAGCTGTTCGGGTCGAACTGCTCGCCGAGCGCCTGCTCGAGCGCCCGCTCGATGCCGTCGTTATAGATGATCCGACCGACGGTGGTCAGTATGTGGCCACCCTCGCGCCCGAGCGGGCGGTACTCCGCCAGGTCATGGAGCTTCGTCACGCCGTGCTCGTATGACCACTCGGCCTCCTGGGCGGTGCGGTACATGTGCGGGCGCGGCTGATGCGTCGAGGGATCGATCTTCTCGAGCTCCGACGCGTCGGGGCCGTAGGTCAGGTAGTAGGCCCCGAGCACCATGTCCTGCGTCGGGGTCGCCAGCGGCGACCCGTGGGCGGGCGAGAGGATGTTGTTCGAGGACAGCATCAGGATCCGAGCCTCGGCCTGAGCCTCCGCCGACAGCGGGAGGTGGACAGCCATCTGGTCGCCGTCGAAGTCGGCGTTGAAGGCGTGGCAGACGAGCGGGTGAACCTGGATCGCCTTGCCTTCCACCAGCACCGGCTCGAACGCTTGGATACCCAGACGGTGAAGCGTGGGCGCGCGGTTCAGGAGGACCGGATGCTCGTGGATGACCTCCTCGAGCACGTCCCAGACCTCTGGAATCATCGAGTCGACCATCTTCTTGGCCGCCTTGATGTTTTGCGCAGACTTGCGCTCGACCAGGCGGGCCATGATGAACGGCTTGAACAGCTCGAGCGCCATCAGCTTCGGCAGCCCGCACTGATGCAGTCGCAGCGACGGACCGGCAACGATCACCGAGCGGCCCGAGTAGTCCACGCGCTTACCGAGCAGGTTTTGGCGGAAGCGGCCCTGCTTGCCCTTCAGCATGTCGCTCAGCGACTTCAGCGGGCGGTTGCCCGGGCCGGTGACCGGACGGCCGCGGCGGCCGTTGTCGAACAGCGCGTCGACGGCCTCCTGGAGCATCCGCTTCTCGTTGTTGACGATGATCTCGGGGGCGCCGAGGTCGAGCAGCCGCTTCAGACGGTTGTTCCGGTTGATCACGCGGCGATAAAGGTCGTTCAGGTCCGAGGTGGCAAACCGGCCACCATCGAGCTGGACCATCGGCCGGAGCTCCGGCGGGATCACCGGGACAGCTTCGAGGATCATCATCTCGGGCTTGTTGCCGGAGTGGATGAACGCCGAGACCACCTTCAAGCGCTTGACCGCACGGGCCTGCTTCTGCCCCTTGGCTGTCTTGACCTGATCCTGAAGGTCAGCGGCCTCCTCCTCGAGGTTGATCTGCTGGAGCAGATCGCGCACCGCCTCGGCACCCATCCCGCCGCGGAAGTACTCGCCGAAGCCGTATGGGGAACCGAACCGGTCCTTCAGCTCGCGGAACGTGGTCTCGTCGTTGACGACGCCCTTGGGGGACATCGTCTTGAACAGCTCCCACACCTGACGCATCCGCTCAGCGGCGTCCTCGATGTAGGCCTCGGTGTCGTCGATGTCGGCCTGGAAGCTCTTGCGCAGCTCCTTGAGCATCTTTTCGCGCTCCTCATCGGAGAGCTTGGCGATGTTGACCTCGAGCGTCTCGGCCCACAGGTGGTCCTCGTCTGAGAAGTCGCGCGCGGTCTTGGCGGTCTCGAGGTACTGCTCGCGTCGGGCGAGCGACTCCTTGAGCTCGAGGATCCGCTCCTCCTTCTCTGCGCCGTAGGAGTCGAGAACTTTGTTGACCTCGTCCTGGAGGGTGTCCAGGTCGCGGGCGCGGGCTTCATCGTCGACCCACGTGACGATCGAGGCCGCGAAGTACAGAACCTTCTCGAGCTCCTTGGGGGCCATGTCGAGCAGGTAGCCGATGCGGCTCGGGACGCCCTTGAAGAACCAGATGTGTGATACGGGCGCGGCGAGGTCGATGTGACCCATGCGCTCACGGCGAACCTTCGAGCGCGTCACCTCGACGCCACAGCGCTCGCAGACGATGCCCTTGTAGCGGACGCGCTTGTACTTGCCGCAGTAGCACTCCCAGTCCTTGGTCGGACCGAAGATGCGCTCGCAGAACAGCCCGTCCTTCTCAGGCTTCAGCGTCCGATAGTTGATCGTCTCGGGCTTCGTGACCTCCCCTGAGCTCCAAGAGCGAATCTGCTTGGAGGAGGCGAGGCCGATTTCGATGGCGTCGAAATTATTTATGTCAATCAAAGTGTCAGTTCCTTAGGGCTTGAAATCGTTGCTAGGGAGGTCACTCGGCGGTCTTCGCCTCATCCGCTTCCAGTACGCCCTCTGCCTCACCGGCGGGGACGTCTTCCTCGATCATCGGGTCATCGTCTGACTCGAAGTCCTCTTCCTCGAGCTCCTCGCCAGACACCAGGTCGGGATCCTCGACCTCCACCTCGGCCTCGGAGGCTTCGACCGTCTCACCCTCGTGCTCCATCGCCTCGTCGGCCGCAGCTCCATCGGTGGCGCGGACGCCCGAGAGGTCGATCCCGAGCTCCTCGGCGGCACGTAGGAGGTCATCGTCCTCCTCGCGCATCTCCGCCCGCTCGCCCTCTTCGGAGACCACGTTGACGTCGAGCGCCAGCGACTGCATCTCCTTCAGCAGCACCTTGAAGGACTCGGGGATCGAGGGCTCGGCGATGTTCTCGCCCTTGACGATCGCCTCGTAGGCCTTCACGCGCCCGACGGTGTCGTCGGACTTGATGGTGAGCATCTCCTGGAGCGTGTATGCGGCGCCGTAAGCCTCGAGCGCCCAGACCTCCATCTCGCCGAAGCGCTGACCGCCGAACTGCGCCTTACCGCCGAGCGGCTGCTGGGTGACGAGCGAGTAGGGGCCGGTCGAGCGAGCATGGATCTTGTCGTCGACCAGGTGGAGCAGCTTCAGGATGTACATGTGTCCGACCGTCACCTGCTCTTCGAACGGCTCGCCGGTGCGACCGTTGAACAGCCTCATCTTGCCCGAGGCCTGCTCACCGGCACGCCGGTTCTTGTCGACGTCCATCCGGATCGACCCCTCATGCTCGTCCTGCCAACGAACGAGTGCGGTATCGACGTCGGCGACGGTCGCTCCGTCGAACACCGGGGTCGCGACATAGACCTTCTTGGCTCGGCCATCTGCGGTTGCGCCGTTGCCGTCCGAGCCGGCGGCCTCACCACTGCGGGCTCCGTTGCCGTCACTTTCGCCGTACCAGCCATTCGCGGCGACCCAGCCGAGATGGGTCTCGAGGATCTGCCCGAGGTTCATCCGGCTCGGCACTCCCAGCGGGTTCAGGATCACGTCGACCGGCGTGCCGTCCTCGAGGAACGGCATGTCCTGGACGTCGACGATCTTCGAGATCACGCCCTTGTTGCCGTGACGGCCGGCGAGCTTGTCGCCCTCGGCGATCTTGCGCTTCTTGGCGACGAACACGCGCACCAAGTCGTTGACTCCGGGCGGCAGGTCGTCGCCCTCGTCGCGGCTGAACGTCTTGACGTCGATCACCACGCCGCCCTCACCGTGCGGGACCTTCAGCGAGGTGTCGCGAACCTCGCGCGCCTTCTCCTTGAAGATCGCGCGGATCAGCTTCTCCTCGGCCGTCAGCTCCGTCTCGCCCTTCGGCGTGACCTTGCCGACCAGCAGGTCGCCCGAGGCAACCTCAGCGCCGATGCGGACGATTCCGCGATCGTCGAGGTTGCGCAGCGACTCCTCCGAGCGGTTCGGGATGTCGCGGGTGATCTCCTCGTCGCCGAGCTTCGTGGTGCGGGCATCGATCTCGTATTCCTCGATATGGATCGAGGTGAGCTCATCGTCCTGCACGAGGCGGTTCGAGAGGATGATCGCGTCCTCGAAGTTGTAGCCCTCCCAGGACATGAAGGCGACCAGCAGGTTCTTGCCGAGCGCCATCTCGCCCTGATCGGTGGCCGAGCCGTCGGCGAGCACCTCGCCTTCCTGCACGGCCGTGCCGACATCGATGATCGGCTTCTGGTGGATCAGCGTGCCCTGATTGGAGCGCATGAACTTCTGGAGCTCGTACTCGGTCGGGCTACCGTCGTTGCCCTCGACGACGATCTGCTCGGCGTCGACGTAGTTGACGGTGCCGGGCGAGGTCGCGAGCACCACGTCGCCGGTATCGATCGCCGCCCGACGCTCCATGCCGGTCCCGATCAGCGGGGCGTCGGTAACGAGCAGCGGAACTGCCTGGCGCTGCATGTTCGAGCCCATCAGCGCCCGGTTGGCGTCGTCGTGCTCGAGGAACGGAATCATCGCGGTCGCGACGGACCAGATCTGCTCGGGTGAGACATCGATCAGGTCGACTTCCTTCGGCGGCACGCTCACGTACTGGCCGGCCTGGGTGCGGCAAACGACCTCCTCCTCGGCAATCGCCCCTTTCGCGTCGAGCGGAGTGTTCGCCTGGGCGATGATCCGCTCTTCCTCTTGGGTGGCGTCGAGGTGGACGATCTCGTCGGTGACCTTGCCGTTCTTGACGACGCGGTAAGGCGTGGTGACGAATCCGTGCTCTGAGATCTCGGCGTATGAGGACAGCGATCCGATCAGGCCGATGTTCGGCCCTTCGGGGGTCTCGATCGGGCACATCCGCCCGTAGTGGGTGGGGTGCACGTCGCGGACCTCGATCGGCGCGCGCTCGCGCGTCAGACCGCCCGCACCGAGCGCGCTCAGGCGGCGGCGGTGTGTCAGACCCGCCAGCGAGTTGGTCTGGTCCATGAACTGCGATAGCTGGCTCGAGCCGAAGAACTCCTTGAGCGCGGCGACGACGGGACGGATGTTCACGATCGTCTGGGGGGTGATCGTGTCGGAATCCTCAGTGGTCAGGCGCTCGCGCACAACCCGCTCCATCCGGTAGAGACCGATCCGGAACGCCTCCTGAATCAACTCGCCGACGGTACGCAGCCGGCGGTTGCCGAAGTGCTCGTACTCGTCGAGCTCGCGGCGGACCTCCTCCGGGCGGGGCAGGAGGGCGGCCTCCTCGGCGTAGTCGCGCACGTCCTCGACCAGCCCGAGCTTGCCCGGCAGGGAGACGAGTCGCCGGATGATCTCCACGAGGTCGCGAACGGTGAGGACGCGGATCTCGGGATCGACGTCGAGCTCGAGCCGGCTGTTCAGCTTGTAGCGGCCGACCTTCGTCAGGTCGTAGCGCTTGGAGTCGAAGAAGAGCGACCGGAGCAGGGCCTTGGAGTTGTCGAGCGTCGGCGGCTCACCGGGGCGCTGCTTCTTGAAGACCTCGACGAGAGCGGCGTCGGGCGTCTTGGCGAGGTCCTTCTCGAGCGTCAGCTCGATGTAGTGGTTGGGCTCGCCGGTGTCGGCGTCCCGGAAGAGGTCGCGGATGTCGTCGTCCGTGGCGGTCGGGGTCACCGCGCCCGTCGTCTGGTCCTCCTGCGGGAGCGCGCGCAGAAGCGTCGTCACCGGCAGCTTGCGCTTGCGGTCGATGCGGACG
>JALYZY010000246.1 GCA_030948665.1 Actinomycetota bacterium
CCTCAGATCGTGCTGGTGAGGACGAGCAGCCCGATGATGATGAGCACCAGCGCGGTGAAGACGTTGCCCCACCGCTCGAGCCATTGACCGCGGATCTCGTAGCCACCGCGGGTGGCGGCCAGCGTGAGTCCCATGATCGTCCCGATCGTGACGATCGCGAAGATCACCAGCGAGCCGATCGCAGTACCGACCCCGGCGGCGGTGGCCGCGAGAAACACCGGCAGGATCGTCAGATCGGGCGACGCTGCCGCGCCGAACGGCACCATCACGGCCGCGAGCCCACCCAGCCCGCGCCGTGAGCCATCGTGGTCGTGGTCGTGGTCGTGGTCGTGGGTGTGGCCCCGGCCGCTGAGTTCGAGGACGGCGAAGCCGATGCCGGTGGCGATCAGGATCCAGCCGATGATGGTGTCCTGCGCGCTCCGGATCGTGGAGCGGAACTGCAGGCCGATGGCGATGATGACCGCACCGAGGATGATCGAGACGAGGACGTGGGCGATGCCGGCGAGGCCGGAGAGGCGAGCCACTCGTGAGAGTGGGTAGCGGCGGGTGCGTCCGAGCACCGCTAGGGGAACCCAGTGGTCGGGCAGGATCGCGTGTCCGAAGCCGACGCCGGCCGCGGCGGCGAGCAGCGCTGGTGTGTTGCTGCTCACGCTCTGAGCCCTTGTTCGGTGGGGCTGGCGGCGAGACCGAGCCGCAGATGCTCGGTGTGGGAGACGGCTTCGGTGAGGAGCGCGCGGACATGGTCGTCGTGCAGCGCGTAGATGACCTGCCGTCCGTCGCGCTCGCCGATGACGAGCCCGAGGTGGCGCAGGACGCGGAGCTGCTGGGAGACGGCGGATTGCTCCATCTCGACCGCTTCGGCGAGGTCTCCGACTGAGCACGGGCCGGCGCCGAGTCGGCTGAGGATTCGCACGCGGCTGGGAGTCGCTAGCGCCTGCATCGTCTCCGCCACTGAGCGAGCGGTAGTGGCCGTAAGGAACGTTGGATCGATATCAGCGCCGTGGCTCATGCTCATATCATTGCATGAGCGGGCGTTCAGGTGTCGACGAGCGCTCAGTTTCGCTGGTCTTGAGGTTGCGTCGCGTCGGTTCTGCGTTTCCCATGGGGGGAGCTGGCTCGGCGACCGCTGCTGCGGCTAGGGCCGCGCGTCCGGCGCGGAGAACTACTGAACGAGCATCGGCAGCGCCCGCCCCGGGTGCACTCGTTACGGCTCAGAAGCACGCTCGAGCGCAGCCGCCAGGTCATCCGGCAATGGAGAGGTGACGTCCACAAGCTTCCCGCTCACCGGATGCTCGAAGGCAAGCCTGGTGGCGTGCAGGAACTGGCGCCGCAGGCCGTAGCGATCAGCGACGCCGTACTGCCGGTCGCCGCAGACCGGGTGGCCGATCGCCGCCATGTGTACCCGGATCTGGTGCGTCCGGCCTGTCTCGAGCACCACTCGGAGCATCGCCGCTGCTGGTAGCAGGCGCTCGATCTCGAAGTGCGTCCGTGCGTCTCGCGGGGCATCGGTGTCGATCGACATCAGCACCCGGTCGGTTCGATGGCGCCCGATCGGCGCATCGACTGTGCCCGAGCGTGCCGGCGGATGTCCGTCGACGAGCGCAAGGTATTCCCGGCGCAGCGCGCGGGAGGCGATCAGCCCCTTGAGCGCACTGTGGACGTCATCGCGCTTTGCGACGACCAGCAGTCCCGAGGTGTCTCGGTCGAGTCGATGGACGATCCCCGCTCGCCAAGGTTGGTCGCCCCCGGCGACCCGGCCGCCGAGCGCTTGAGCAAGCGTGCCGGTCCAGTTTCCCTTCGCGGGATGCACCACCAGCCCGGCAGGCTTGTCGACGACCAGCAGGTAGTCGTCCTCGTAGGCGACCTCGAACGAGACATCCGAGACAGGCGTGGGTGGCTGGCGCACGGCGAGCTCCACCTCGATCAGCTCGCCGGCCGTGACGAGGTGGCGCTTTCGCTGCATGCGACCATCGACGCGCACCAAGCCCTGGTCAATCAAGGCCTGCGCACGGGCCCGCGAGCCCAGCGGCTCTGCGAGGAACTGGTCGAGCCTCGTCCCGGCCGCCTGCTCGCCGACCCGCAGCTCGACCCGCTTCTCAGCGGCCATCTCCGCGGCGGCCCTCGATCACCAGTAGGAGGGCCAGGACTCCAAAGGTGATCGACATGTCCGCGACGTTGAACGCCGGCCAGTGCGGAAGCTTGATGAAGTCAGTCACCGCGCCGCTGGCGATGCGATCGATCAAATTGCCGACGGCACCGCCGACCAGAAGTCCGGTCGGTACCCACAGGCCCCGGCGCTCCGGCCGCCGCGCAAGGTACGAGATCAGCGCGGCCAGCGCCGCGAGGGTCAAGATCAGGACCGGGGCGCCGCCACCCGAGAACAGGCTGAAGGCAACCCCGGTGTTGCGCACGTGGACGAGCTGGACGGCCGGTAGAAAACCTCTGTGCTGACCAACCGGAATGCTCGAAGAGACCAAGCTCTTGGTCACTCTGTCCAGGACCAGGACGATGGCCGCGAGGGCGCCTGCGCGGACGAACGCGCCGCTACGGGAGGAGGACGTTGCGCTCGCCACGGCCAGCATCAGGCGTCTAGCCCGAGATCGCGCCGGTGATGATCCGTCCGAGGATCACAAGCACAAGAATCGCGATCATCGGTGTTATATCGATTTGCCCGATCGGCGGGATCAGCCGGCGGAACACGCGCAGGTACGGCTCGCACACGTCGCGCAGGAAGCCAAGGATCGCGTCTGACCAACGGGAATACGGGATGCGCAGCCCGAACGAGAACATCAGGTTGAGCAGGATGTAGAGCAGGATCAGGAGGATGTAGACCTCGACCAACGCGCTCACGTAGTTGGCGATGTCGACGCGGGTGAGGGCCAGCGCGATCACTTCGCGCTCCATGCGGCCACCGCATCGATGGCATCGTGGAACGCCACGCGCACCCCGGCGCGCTCGAGCGCCGCAAGCCCTCGAGCCGTCGTCCCGCCTGGGGATGTGACCTCTCGCCGCACCGCAAGCGTGTCGTAATCCCGAGCCTTAAGCAGCTCCGCGGTTCCCGCCATCGTCTCTACAACGAGCTGGCCGGCGAGCACCGGCGACAGGCCGTGCCGGACCGCGGCGTCGACCTGAGCCTCCGCCAGGAGCGCCTGATAGGCGGGGCCGACGCTCATCACCGCCGCCGCCGCGTCGAGCAGGCTGTCATCGAGCGTCACGATCGTGCCGAGTCGCCCGAACAGCTCGAGCACTTGGCGCTCGAGGTCGCGATCCACCTCCGGTGCCGGCGTGTAGCAGATGACACCCCGGCGAACCTCCACCGCGGTGTTGGGCATCATCCGGAAGACCGGCTTTCCCCGATATTCTCTCTGCAGTTCTCGGGCTGACCACCCGCCGACGACCGAGGCGACGGCCTTGACGTCCCCCGCGATCTCGCGGGCGACCCAGGTGACCTGGCGCGGCTTGTGGCAGAGGACCACCAGGTCGGCCCTCCTCGCCACCTCGAGGTTCGATTCAAGCGCCTCTCCCCCGACCTCGCTGGCGAGCTTTCTGGCCCGTCCCGACCCGGAGTCGGTGCACAGCACCGGCTCTCCCCATCCACGGGCGAGCGCGCGTGCCATGTTGCCGGCGCCGATAAGGCCTATCTGCATTAGCTGAAATCTACAGGGGGGTGTCGCGACCACCCCAAGGAGTACTGGGCGCTGTCCGCCGCGAGCAGCATCTGCGCCACAGGGCCTCAGGACTGGTTGAAGAACCCCTTCTCGACCAGACGCGCGCGCTCCTCGGCAGACACCTCAACGTTGTGCGGGGTGAGCAGGAACACCTTGTCGGCGATCCGCTGCATTCCACCGTCGAGGGCGTACGTGAGTCCGCTCGAGAAATCGATCAGCCGCTTTGCCAGGTCGGTCTCGGTCCCCTGGAGGTTGAGTATCACCGGGATCGACTCCTTGAACTTGTCGGCGACATCCTGAACGTCGTTGAAGCTCTTGGGAGCGACGAAGTGCACTCGGACATCCCCACCGCCGCGACCATTTCCGCGACCTCCGGCGACTGGTCGCAGCGGAGCGGCGCGCCGCTCCCCGGGGGCCTCATCGGCGAAGATATCGTCGATCTCGTCGCGCCTGCGGCGCGCGCTGAGGCGGCGGACGTTCGGACGCTCCCGATAGCTGTCCTGGATCTCCGACTCCGGCGCGCCATACGGCTCGACCTCGTCCTCATAGGCCTCATCTTCGGCGAGGCCGAAGTAGACCAGGAAGCGATGCCAGGTGTCGCGAAACGCCATTGCAGATCAAGTTTCAGCAGGCCGGGAGATTTCCCTGCTGACGATTATGCCGTGCGGTGGACACGAAAATCGATCCTCTATCGATACAGGGTGGTTCCTAGGCGCACGATCGTGGCGCCTTCCTGCACGGCGACGAGGTAATCCTGGCTAGTCCCCATCGACAGCTCTCTGAGCTGATGGCGCTCGGACAGCTCCCGCAGACCGGCGAAGTATGGCCGGCTGTCCTCAGGGCTGTCGGTCAGCGGAGGCATCGTCATCAGCCCTGCCACCGTGACCGGGCAGCGCTCGAGGAACGACGGTAGCTCCGCCGGGGAGATCCCGCTCTTCGACCGCTCGCCGGCAAGGTTGACCTCGATGAGCACCTGTGTGTCGGGGGATGCGTGTCGTTCGAGCTGGGACAAAACCGAGTCGCTCGCGACCGAGTGGATGTAGCGCACGTGCGGCAAAATCTGGCGCACCTTGCGGCTCTGGAGCTGGCCGATGAAATCCCAGGTGAAGCGCCCCGGCCAAGCGTCAGCCTTGGCCACGAGGTCCTGCGCCCGGTTCTCGCCGACCAGAGTCACCCCGGCCTGAGCCAGCGCGCCCAGCTCCTCGACCGGGACGTATTTGACCGCCGCGAGGATCTGCACCTCTCGAGGGTCCCGCCCGGCGTGAGCGATCTCCGCGCGTACGCGGGTGACGTTGCCGCGTAGTCGATCTCCGTCGAGGCCTCTGATCAGCTCAACCATGCGATCCCAGCCTGTCTTCCGGTCATGCCGTTGTCTCGGCGGTGCGAGAAGAACAGCGATCTCTCGGCGCAGATCGTGCACAGCGCGACGTCGTGGATCTGCCCGACGCCTAAGCGCTCGAGCTGGACGCGAGCGATGCCCCTGAGATCCAGATTGCGCCCGTCACGGACCCGCGGGCCGAGCTCGCTGAATGCGGCGTGGACCTCCTCCCCCACCTCATAGCAGCAAGGACCGGCTCCCGGACCGATCGCCGCGACGACTGGCCCATCGCCGCCAAGCTCTCGCACAGCCCGTACGCCCTCAGCGATGATGCCTCCGGCGAGACCCCGCCATCCGCAGTGCAGCATCCCAACGCCCGCGGTCGTGGCGACCGCCAGCGGGAGGCAGTCGGCGACGAGCACCATCGGCGCGACCCCGCCCAGCGCGGTGGCCTGGCCGTCCGCCTCCGGGAAATCCGTGTGGACGCTCGGATCGTCGCTCGGAGCGTCGGGGATCGTGGCGAGACGCCTCACGCGTGTGCCGTGAACCTGGCGGATGTAGCCGAGCCGTGAACCGACCAGGGCCTGGACGAACTGCCTGTTGCGCACGACGCATTCGGGGCGGTCATCGGTGAGCCGGCCGAGGTTCAGCGACTCGTAGGCGCCTTCGGAAGAGCCTCCGCGCCTCGTCGTGAACACCACCTTTGCCGCCGGCAGGTCGATCGCGATCTGGTCGTGCCAGAGGTAGAACGGCGCGGGTAGGTTCATCGAATCAGCAACTCGACGTCAGGGATGGTTGTTCGCTGGGCGTATTCGAAGTGCGCCCGTCCTCGAGCAGTGAGTGCCTCAACATGCCTCCATCCGCCCACGCGCCGGGCGCGCTCATAGAGGTTGACGCGCATCGAAGCCGTCTCGCTGTTGTAGCAGTAGGCCAGCTCGCCATCGGGGTCGTGGTACGTGACGCCTGCGAGCTGGTCACGCGCGGCATCGACCTCGCCGATCAGCTTCAGATCCCCGTCCACCGCCTCGAACTGCCAGCCGGTCAGAGAGAACACGCTGTAGTTAGTCAGCACCCTTCCTGGCGATAGCGACCGCAGCTCGCGGCCATCGATCGAGGCGATCACCGGCGTCCCTCTCCCAAGCTCGCGTCTTCCGGCCGCAACTACCGCTGACACGCCGTCGACGAAGCATCCAGGCCGCGGTTCTCCCTGGAGCGTCGTGAAGTCGTTGCAGTGCGCCCAGGCCCACGATCTCGCGTGCTTGGATCCCCACAGGTGGGCCTGCTGGCCTCGAGCGTCCGACAGCACCACTCTTCTTCCCGGCACGGTGATCTCGCCGGCGATCTCGAGGTCTGGGTGAGGCATCACAAGCTCAGTCCGGGCGACCCCGGTGCGGCTCAGAGCCGGGTGAACGTGCCGGTGGCCGGCGGGTGGCGAGCTCCAGCGCAGGTCCCATGCGACGTCATTGAACGCGCCGGTCATCGAGCGGTCGGTGAGAGTCGCACCAGCGAGGTTCAGCTCGAACGGCTCGGTGTTGGCACGGAGCTGCGCGATGTCGAAGCTCGCCAGCTTGCCGAAACGCCAGGGCGGTCGCTCATGCGGGTCGAACACGACGAGCCACAAGGCGCACGACTCACTGGCGGTAGACGGTCGCAGTGGCGCGAGCATCGAGTACCGGATCCACGCACCGACTCCGGTCGTGCGGTCGGTCAGCGTCAGGTAGTAGACCTCGTAGTGGCCCGGAGTCCCGTCCCAGCGCAGCGCGTTCGGGTGTGCCACCGGCTCCGCAGGCTACCCGTCGGCGGAGATCGCGCGTAGTGCCTCGGCGAGCTCTTCTTGCGGTCCGCTGACGGTGTTGTCGAGCTTCGCGTCGAGCGCCGCGCGCAGCCCAACGCCGATCGCCGCGCCCCGAGGCACACCCGCGGCGAGAAGATCGTCTCCGGTGATCTCGAGCCGGACATGCCGGAGGTGCTCGAGCCAATCGCGCGCCTGCTGCTCCGCCCCCAGCGCCCCGGCGAGGGCAACAAGCTCCGGCGTAGCGCCGTTGACAGCCGCTGCGATCGCCGAGGGCGCGCTCGCCCCTTTCAGCTCCTGCGCTATCTCGTCCGCGCGCGTGGCGGCAGTCAGGATCGTGTCGCGGTCGAATGCCTCGAACGCGAGGCGAGAGAGCAGCGGCGCGAGCTCAGATCCGGGAACACCTCGTGCGGCGAGCGCCAGGGCGAGCAAGTCCGGGCGGCCTGCGTTTCCCAACCGCGCAATCGCCTTGTGTGCCAGGGCCTCCTCCTCCAGCCCGAACTCTGGATGAACGGCGCGATCCAGCGAGAGTGACCGCAGGCAGGCAAGTGCCAAGACCGGATCGGGCTCGCGAGCCAGGAGCCGCAGTTCGGCGCCCAGCCGGGAGCCGCTGATCGTGGCGAGCGCGCCGCCGGCGACGGCGCGCTCCGCCAGCTCGTGGGTATGTGGCTCGATCGTGAACCCAAGCCGGCTCTGATACCGCGCCAGGCGCAACAGGCGGGTGGGATCGTCGATGAAGCTCGCGTCGTGAATGACTCGCAGCAAGCTCGAGTTGAGGTCCCCGAGCGCGAGCGGCGCGAAGCTCAGCTCGCCGCGCCCCGGACCCCCCAGCGCGATCGCGAGCGCATTGACGGTGAAGTCCCGGCGCAGCAGATCGTCGCGCAAGGTGCCTGGGGTAACTTCAGGGAGAGAGCCCGGGAACGGGTACCGCTCGCTTCGAGCCCCGGCGATGTCGTAGGAGAAGCCCTCCAATCTGACCGAGCACGTACCGAACCGGTCGTGCACGCGTAGCTCTCCTCCGAGCGAGCGCGCGAGTGCGACGGCATCACCCTCGACGACGAGATCAAGGTCGTATGGGACGCCTCCCAGGAGGAGGTCGCGTACTGCCCCACCCACCAGATGGACTCGATCGAGGTCGGCGAGACGTGGGAGTAGCGGCGCCGCGGCCGGCAGCGAGGCGACGCGAGCGATGAAGTCCTCGGCGCTAGGGGCGTCCACGCGCGCATCTTCGCGCGCCCGGCGGCGGGCCGCAGGTTGCCGGCCGCTCAGAATCCGGCGAAGAACCCGTCAGGAGGCCGAATCACCGGGGCGGTCTCGCTGCAGTCAGCCTCCAGAGCGAGTTCGACATCCTGGCCAAATCCGCGTTCGCACAGTTCGAGTGCGGACTCGCACCGTGAGAGCGCTCCGCGCACGTCCATATCGCGGTAGACCGCCACCGCAGCGGCCGCCTCCGGCGAGAGCGTGCCGGGCAGGCGGGCGAGGACCGATCCGGCGCCCACCAGGTCCTCGAGCGCTGGGCGCAGAGAACCATCCGGCCATCTCTCACCGGCGGCAACCACCAGGACGCGTCCGGCGGTAACTGATGCGGCTGCCGTGGCGACTGCCGCGGCGTTGCGCAGACAGCCTGCGAAGACGGTCGCGGCGCCGCTGGCCGCTCGCCGTGTGAGTAGAGCTCCGTTCGGGCTGGGCAGCACGAGCCGAGTCCCGGGGGCGATCGCTGACAGCGAGGCGGGCGACAGGCTCGGATGGTCGGCCGAGCGTTCACTCACCGCGAGCACGGCCTGATGGCGGGCGGCCCATTCGGCCGCAAACCGCTCGCGGGTGGCCCATGCCATGACTGTCGCACCGCGGCTGACTGCGACGTCGACGCACGTGCAAAACGAGAGAACATCGACCACGACGACGACGTCCGCGCCATCCTGAGCTCGCGAGCGGCCCGTCTCGCCCCAAGCGAAGTGCAGATCCCGCCCCGCTTGTTCGCCCACGGGCACAGTCTCGCAGTCCGCGAGCGGGCCTTCCCAGACAGACGGTAGCCGGCCAGCACTACCATCCTGCCGATGCCAAGTGCTCCCCGCCGCTGGCTGCGTCGGGGACTCGTCGCCGGCGTCGTAGTCCTGCTCGCGCTCGGTGGTGCGGCGGCGTTCGTTTTGCTGCACGCGCCCGGCAACGTGTCCCACCCGAACCTCGAGTTCACGACTCCGACCAGCACAACAACGACGGTGGCCCCCGCCCCGCCGCCGAAGCCCAAGCCCAAGGTCGTGGTCGACACATTCGAGTGGCCCCGCTACGGGTATGACGCGGCGCGCACGCGCTTCTTCTCCACGAGGCTCGGGCCGCCGTTCCGGGTCGGCTGGAAGTTCCAGGACTACGCCCTGCTCGAGTTCCCGCCGGTGATCTATGGGCACACCCTGTACCTGATAGATGACGACGCCTCCGCGAAGGCGCTCGACGCGCGGACGGGTCACAAGCTATGGGAGACCAAGGTGGGTGTGCTGGCAGCTGCGTCTCCCGCGCTCGGGTTGCCGCAGGGGTTGCTGTTCTTATCGGTGCTGTCCGCCAGCGGGCACAGTCCCGGTAACGGGCGGATCGTCGCGCTGTCGATGAAGACTGGCCGGGTGGTCTGGTCTCGGCCCATTCCCGCCGGAACCGAATCCTCGCCGCTGGCCTGGGGCGACACCCTGTACTTCGGCGACCAGGCGGGCACGCTCTACTCGATGCGTGCCCGCGACGGGCACCTGAACTGGAGCTATCACGCCAGCGGCGCGGTCAAGGGCGGCCCCGCGCTGGCGAAGGGGATCCTCTATTTCGGCGACTACGCGGGCCGCGCCTACGCCTTGAACGCGGCCAACGGCCATCAGGTCTGGGCGGTGAGCACCAACGGGACCGGCTTCGGTTTTGGCTCGGGAAACTTCTACGCGACGCCGGCCGTCGCCTTCGGTCGGGTGTACATGGGCAATACCGACGGGCGCGTGTATTCGTTCGCGGCGGCATCCGGCCAGCTTGCATGGGCTACGGCGACAGGCGCATACGTCTACGCATCGGCGGCGGTGGGGATCATCCCGAGCATTGGACCGACCGTGTACGAGGGCTCCTACGACGGCAACTTCTACGCGTTCGACGCTCGCTCCGGCGCGATCCGCTGGGCGCATCCGGCGGGCGGCCGGATCTCCGGCTCGGCCACGATCATCGGCGGCGTCGTCTACTACTCGGACCTGGGCTCGCGGACGACGACGGGACTGAATGCTCGTACCGGACACACGGTGTTCACCTTCCCCGATGGGGCCTTCAATCCCGTCGTCGCCCACCCGGGCGTGATGTACCTAAGTGGGTACTCGATGCTCTACCAGATGCTCCCGGCGCACCGCTGAGGCCGTCAGGGCGTAACATCTGACGTGACGGAGTAAGAGTGAGCGATCCCCGCCCGTTTGTGACGGCGCAAGGCCCTGCCTCGGCGGAACGTGCGTGCGAGGTTTTTGCTATGGTATTAGGTCTATGCGTTGTCGTAGTGGAAGTCACTGCCAGCATTCGGCGGCCCCTGGTCGTCGGTTCTGTGTGGATCACGCGGCGGAGCTCGATCGCATGCGCGAAGAGCTCAAGGATGCCGCTGCTGCCCGCATCGGTCGCGGCCGCCCGAAGCGGTCCTCGACATGCTGCAGGCCGGGCTGCTACGAGCCTCGCGTCCCGCCCGCCGCGTATTGCGACGCTTGCGCCGCCGCCGGGTACGTTGAAGAGGCTGCGTAGCAGCTAGCCGCTCACAGTTGGCCTAACACAATCCCAAATGTGCTGCACAGGCAGGGTCTTTCCGCGCCCGGCTGACCGCTGCGCGCTAGCTATCCGTCTGGCGAACCGCGACCCCGGAGCGCCTCAGGTGAGCCTTGATCTCCCCGACTGTGTGGTGCCGGTAGTGCACGATCGAGGCACACAGGACCGCGTCGGCACCGGCCTCGATCGCGGCGCTCAGGTGCTCGAGCTCCCCGGCACCGCCCGAGGCGATCACGGGGACGCTGACCACGCTCGCTACGGCAGCGGTCAGCTCGAGGTCGTATCCGTCGCCCGTTCCGTCGCGGTCCATGCTGGTCAGCAGGATCTCCCCCACGCCCCGTTCCACCGCCTCTCGCGCCCAGGCAACTACATCCCGTCCCGTGGCTGTCCGGCCCCCCGCTGAGTACGCCTCCCAGCTCCCCGGCCCAGCGTCTCGGGCGTCGATCGCGAGCACCACGCACTGAGTGCCGAACGTGTGGGCGAGCTCGCCGATCAGCTCAGGGCGCGCCAGGGCAGCGGAGTTGACCGAGACCTTGTCGGCGCCGGCGTCGAGCACCGCTTGGGCGTCGGCAACCGACCGGACACCGCCTCCGATCGTGAACGGGATGAACACCTCATCCGCGGTCCGGCGGGCCAGCTCCACAACCGTGGAGCGCTTGTCTGAGGTCGCGGTGATGTCCAGGAACACGAGCTCGTCGGCACCGTCCGCGTCGTACCGGGCGGCGAGCTCGACCGGGTCTCCGGCATCCCGGAGGTCGGCGAACTCGACCCCCTTTACGACCCTCCCGCGGTCCACATCGAGACACGGGATCACCCGCTTGTAGTGCATCAGCGTCGACGCATTAGATCTCGAGCGCCTGCTGGGCCTCCGCGACAGTGAACCGCCCCTCGTACAGCGCGGTGCCGACGATCACGCCGGTGAGGTTCACCTGGCGCAGCTCGGCAAGCGCACGGAGGTGCTCGAGTGTCGAGACACCACCGGAGTAGATAAAAGTTCCGCGGACCACCCTCGCGACCTGCTTTGCGCCCTCGAGGTCCGGGCCCCCGAGCGTGCCATCCCGCTCGATGCTCGAGTACACGAACCGCCGCACCCCTCTCGCGCTGAGCCGCTCGATCACCACAGCGATCGGGATCTCCGTCTGCTCGGTCCATCCGGAAAGCGCGAGGTGCCCGCCGCGAGCGTCGATCGAGACGATCAGCCTGTCGCCGACCTCAGCCACCGCAGCATCGAGCAAATCGATGTCCCGGTACGCGGCAGTGCCAAGTATCACCCGGGTGGCGCCGGCGGCGATCGCCCCCCGCACGTCCTCGATCGTTCGAAGCCCGCCCCCCACCTGCACCGGCACATCGGCTTCGGCGGCGATCCGCCGCATGTGGTCGAGGTTTACCGGCACCCCGCTGCGGGCGCCGTCGAGGTCGACCAGGTGCAGCGCCCGCGCTCCGGCGCCGATCCAGCGCCGAGCAGCGTCGAGCGGGTCTTCGTCATAGACCCGCGCGCTTTCATAGGCGCCTTGCGCAAGGCGGACTGCCTTGCCCTCGAGGATGTCGATTGCGGGATAGAGCACCATCGGGCGATCAGCCCCCTGCGGCGCCGGCTCCGATGCATACGCGGGCGAACGCGGCGAGCATCCGCAGACCGTCCTTCGAGGACTTCTCGGGATGGAACTGCACCCCGAACACGCGCCCGCGGCCGACGATCGATGCGAAGCGCTCGCCGTACTCTGCGCTCCCGAGCACCTCGCCCGGATCCTCGGGCGCTACGGCGAGCGAATGCACGTGGTAGAACGGCCGGCCGGCTGGGGGCAGCCCATCGGTCAGCGCACTGGGCCGCTCGAACGCGACATCGCTCCAGCCGATATGCGGCAGGCGCAACCCGTTCGAACGCAGATGGCGAACCTGGCCCCGCAGCAGCCCAAGACCTTCGCTGCGCTCGAGCTCCTCGGAGTGATCGAACAACAGCTGCATTCCGAGGCAAATACCGAGCAGTGGGACATCGCGGTCGACCGCCCCGCGGATCACCCGATCGAGGCCGAGCTCCCGCAAGCGTCGCATCGCCAGCGGAAATGCGCCTACGCCGGGAAGCACCAGGCCGTCGCAGCCGCTCAGCACGTCACCGTCGCCGGTCAGGAGAACCTGAGCACCCGCTCGCTCGAGCCCCTTCTCGACGGATCGCCGGTTGCCCATCCCGTAGTCGATCACCCCGATGCGGGGCGCCTGGCTCAACTCAGCGTCCCCTTCGTGCTCGGCACCCCTCGCTCGGTGCCATCGAGCGCGACGGCGCAACGCAGGGCGCGAGCCGCCGCCTTGAACGCCGCCTCGATCATGTGATGGACGTTGCTACCCGCCTCGATGGTGAGATGCATGGTCAGCATCGCGTTGGTGGCGACAGCGCGGAAGAACTCCTCGGCGAGATCGTGGTCAAAGCCCGCGATCGCCCCAGGCGGCACCGTCCCTTCGAACACGCACATGCCGCGGCCCGAGATGTCGAGCGCACAGGACACCCGCGCTTCGTCCATCGGAATCGTGGCCTGCCCGTAGCGACTGATGCCCGCGCGGTCGCCCAGCGCCTGGTGAAGAGCCTGGCCGATGCAGATCCCCACATCCTCGACCGTGTGATGTCCGCCGGTCTTTAGATCGCCGGTCGCCATGACTTCCAGGTCGAGATGCCCGTGGCGCGCGAGCAGGTCGAGCATGTGGTCGAAGAACCCCAGTCCCGTGTTGCGCTCGCCGCTGCCAGTTCCCTCCAGCGCAACGCTGACGCTAACGTCGGTCTCAGCGGTCTTTCGCGTGATCTCGCCGGCGCGTGTCATTCCGGGCCATTGTCGCGAATGCGCGCCTCCATCGAGCGGGCGTGCAGCTCGAAGCTCTCGGCCCTGGCCAGTGGCGCCGCAAGCCGCGCCAGCTCCCCGGCTGCCTCACCGATCCGCACCTCGCTGAAGCGCCGCCGGAAGTGAGCCGGAGACAGCGCCGAGGCAAACCGTGCCGCTCCACCCGTCGGCAGTACGTGATTTGAGCCGGCGATGTAATCGCCAAACGCGCTCGCTGACGCCTCCCCGACGAACAGGCACCCCGCGCGGGTGACACGCGCGGCAAGGGCCTCGGCATCGAAGCCCATCAGCTCCAGGTGCTCGGGCGCTAGCTCCTCTGCCAGCGCAAGCGCCTGCTCGTACCCGCTCACCAATACAAGGCGTCCTACCGCCCCAGTGTCATCCGCACTCGCGACGAGTGCCTCGACCGCATCGACCAGCTCGGCGTCGGCGCTCACTCCCACGACCAGCGTTCCGGGCCCGTGCTCGGCCTGGGAGAGGAGATCGGCGGCGATCAGCTCCCGGCTCGCGCCGCGCGATGCGATCACCATGAGGTCGGTTGGTCCCGCGAAGCCGTCAGTTCCGACTTGGCCGGACACCTGCCGCTTGGCTTCCTGCACGTACAGATTTCCCGGGCCCACGAGCACATCAACCGGGATGACCGTCTCAGTGCCATAGGCGAGGGCCGCGACTGCGTGCGCGCCGCCGATGCGAAGCACCGACGACGCCCCGGTGAGCTGGCACGCGGCAAGCAGCACTGGATCGAGCTCGCCGGCGGCGTCTGGCGGCGAGCAGACCACGACGTCGGATACTCCGGCCACTCGAGCCGTCACCACTCCCATCACCACGGTGCTTGGATACGGAGCGCGGCCGCCGGG
>JALYZY010000008.1 GCA_030948665.1 Actinomycetota bacterium
GAGTCCCCAACCTCCGCCAAACCCGGGCATCGTGTGCTTGCAAGCATCCTGCTAAAGCCCGGGTCGAAGGGGAGGCGACTCGCGAGCTCCGGCGGGCTCGCGCGGCGGACGAGCTGCGGCGTCCGGACAACTCTTGAACTCGTCGACTGAGGCGCCCGCTCTCGTGGGCGATGCGGCAGTCAGCGCGCGCGGGTGGGGGCGATCGGGGTGCGGACTCTCGCATTCCCTGGGAATGCGGTCGTCTCATCCACGCGAAATCGTGCGCTCTCACAACTCGTCCACAGCGGTCGTTTCCATCGGCGCGGCGTGCGCTATTGCCGAGGCGGTAACGCGGCACGACCGAGCGGTAATCCTCGCGGACCGGCTATACGCGACACACGAACGTGTATCTCGCGGACGGACCGGTCTGGACCCAGTCCGCGAGGCAGTAGCGACAAGTGCTTCCGTGGTCGGCCGGGACGTCGATCGTCTTGGGCGGGCGGCCTTCCACGACTTCTACATCGACGCGCCGGCCCGCCAGCGGGCCGCGCTCGAGCATGGCAATGATCGTCGGCCCGGTCTCTCTCTCCGAGGCGCAAACCGTCTCCACGCGCGTCAGATGCCGCGGTGGTGCGTTCGCAGCAGCGCCGGTATATGGATGCGCTTGGGTGGCGACCACACCGACGATCTGGTCAAGCGCCGTGTGCTTGAACATGTCTTGCCATGGTGACACAACCCCGGGGGCGGCGACATCGAGCCGTGCCCTTCAAAGCCCTGCGTCACATGCAACGTCAGACTCCGTCCTCCAGTTGGCAGTCGTGATCGCGAGAGCAGGTTCTTGGGAGGCTGACTTCTGTCTGACCCGGGTCAGGCCGGCTTCATGATTTGGGTTACGTGTTGGCCTGGGTGGTCTGGGCCTCGATCGTCCGGCTGTCAGCGCCTTCGGTGATCGGCACCTTGCGGGGCTTCGCCAACTCGGCCACGGGGATGCGCAGCGTCAGCACCCCGTTTTCATAGCCTGGCCTCGAGGGCGCTCGGCGTCGAGCGTGTCGCCGAGGAACAGCTGGCGGGTCAACGCGCGATGCGGACGCTCGGCGGCGATCACCTCGTCGCCCTCGCGATGCTCAAAGCGCCGCTGTGCCTTGATCGTCAGCACGTGGTGCTCGACGGGGAGGTCGATCGTGCCCGGGGCCATGCGCGGCAGGTCAGACGAAACCACGGCTTCGTCGCCGCGCCGGCAGGCGTCCATCGGAAACGGCCGCGGCGTCCGTGCGCCTGCCGCGAACTGCTCAGCCAACCGGTCAAACTCGCGGAACGGATCGAACTGCATCAGCATCGCTACACACCTCCTGAGGGTTCAAGCCCGCGTCCTCGACATCCCGCAAGGGGACACCTCTAAGGCGCAGGCCAATCCGGTCGGCAAGAAAAAACGACCAGCTCATACGACCTGGTCAGTGACCGTCCGCACGCGACTCTAAAGCCGCGAACCTGCGGCAGCAAGGCGCCCTCCGTCGGTCAACACGAACCCCGTCTCAGAGCCACGGCCAGGCCTCTTCCGAGGCCCTGCTGCCGCAGTGTCTGAACAGCCAAGCTCCGATCCGCCGCCCAGCACGTTCAAGCATCGTTCCGGGCGCTGGATCGGGCACGGCGGTTGTGGCGGATGACTGACGCAGGTTATGCTCGGCTAGCACGAACAACGAGGGATGACTATGGCCTTTGAAGTCGCCAACCGCGTCGTGGCCGAGTCCGAGTCAACGGACCGCCGACCCCGCCCGGGTGTCATTGAGGAAGTCCTGCGCGGCGACCCGTCGCCTCGCTATCGCATCCGCTGGGACGACGGCCGCGAGACGATCTACACGCCCGCGAGCGGCGCCCTCCGAGCCGAACAACGCCGCAAGGGGTCAGGAAAGGCGGCACCACGAAAGCGCTAACCCAGTCTGAGACGTGAGGGATCCACTGCTGGAAGAGAGGGGGCGCCACGTGCCCAGCCAACATGCGCATCGGGGACTTCGCGCGTCGAAGCCGAGAAAACGGCCTGTCGCCGTGTGGCGCAGTTGCTGCTGGGCGGTAGACGGACCGGCCGGGTGCGGGTAGCGTGCCGATAGCGGTGCGGTTGGAGGGCCTGTCAGCTCGAGCTCGGCCACGACTGCGCCCTCGAGTCCGAGCATCCGAAGATGGGGCACCTAGTCGTTGCCGTCGCGCGACGCGGACGCGGGCTGCTCGAAGCCAAGCGCGCCGGCTGGTGACGGCCCCTCCAGTAGTAACGGAAAGGGGCTGACGCGCTCAGCTCTCTCGGTTGCGAGCGGGCCTGGGCGACCCGCGAGGGTGGCCCACCCCTTGCCACGGGGCGGGCACGAGCACGAGCCGGGCGTCGCTGTGCGCGCGCACCGTCCGGCGCTCGCTGGTTGGGTTCGGAGTGTGAGAGGAGACCGCTGCCGCCGGTCACGGTGCTGGCGTCCGGGGAGATCTCGATCTCGGGGTCGGCGACGAGCAGGTAGGTGCGCTCGTGGACCTGATGCTCTTGTAGCCGTCGCCGCTGGGCAGGCGGAGGGCGATCGGCCGGGTCTCGTCGGCGGAGCGCAGCAGCTTGGGGGGCTCGATAACCAGGGAGCGGATCTCGCAACTCTCCATTTGAGCGTTTCCTCGGGTCGCGGTTTCGCTCAACGATTCCGCGGCGGGCAAGCTCCGTGGGAGACGCGCAGGGCCGCTGGGGAGGAATCAGCCGATGCCCGTGCCCGCGGACGAGCTCGTGCAAACTTTTGGGGTCTGCGCACATATAAACGCTCGCGATAGGAGTAGAGTCGAACACGAGCTGGCCCTGCGGCCAGGATTCCTCAGCCCAAGCCCGGAGGCCCACCGACGGCGCTGCGTTGCGCCACGAGGCATGGGGCGGCGGTCACTGGTTTTGACTGCGGGGCCGGTGCCGTACTTCTATGGGCGTTACCCCACCGGCCCGGTGGCCTCGTCCCAATCTGATTGAACGCGCGGGGGTTCTGGCCCTCTTCCTTCCGCGCGGACCCAACAGAAGGACGGGAAGGCTTGGAGACCATGACCCTGAAGCGACAAGAATTGGCGGTGCGCAGACGGTGCGAACTCAATCGTGATTGCGGGTCGCGGCGGGCCTCGTCCGCGGTCGATGCCCAACGACGCCTGAACGCCCGGCGAGCGGTCGGTACCGGCACCAAGGCAGACCGGGTCGGTCCAAGCGATTCCCGCTACGCGTACCTGACGCGATCGTACGACTAGGGCGCATTCCGATGGCGCATTTCAAGTGTCTGGGGTGCAAGACGCGCCTACGCAGCACGGAATGCCAAGCCGATCTGATCGGGGATCCATGTCCCGTCTGCGGCTCGATGTTGGAGCCGGTCGGCGACTTGGGTGAGATCGTCGGGTACCGCGCAATCGAGACACGCGGCAGCACGTCGCACCGCGGCGCATCGGTGGCGGGCCAGCTGATCGCCGGGCGCGTCGGCGAGCTCATCGCTCGACGCGAGCTCAAGCACGCACGAGTCGGGCTGGAAATCGAAAGCTGCGACGCTCACTCTGTTACCCCACAAGTCCAGGCCGTTGGCCCTCGCGCTCCCGACACGGGCGACCAAAGCCGTGAGACGCCGCCGCGCTCCCATCACCGCCGCGCTGCCGCGAGTGCCGCCCGTCGTCGGCGAGTCACGCAGCGACGTGGGGCCGTTTGAGCGGCGCGGGCTGAACGGGGAGCGCGACCAGATGTCAGTAGCGGATCTTCAGGAGCTTGAAGAGGTCAAGGGTCTGATCGCACGCGGGCGGCAGGTCGGCGTGCTCACGTACGCCGAGATCGCGACCGCCACGGCCGAGCTCGGGCTCGAGGAAACCGACGTCGAGGAGTTGCACGGCCTGGTCGAGCGCTGTGAAATCGAGCTGCTCGAAGAGCTCGACCCAGCCGTTGCGGCGAGCCTGAACATCGAGCGCGCGCCCCAGAAGCGCACCCGGCGCAAGGGTCCGCTGGATCTCAAGCCGGAGATGACCACCGATTCCCTGCAGCTGTTCCTGAAGGACATCGGGAAGGTGCGGCTGCTGACCGCTCCGGAGGAGGTTGATCTCGCCAAGCGGATCGAGCGCGGCTCTTTCGAAGCCAAGCAGAAGATGGTCGAGTCGAACCTCCGGCTGGTCGTCTCGATCGCCAAGAACTACCGCAACCAGGGGCTGCCGTTTCTCGACCTGATCCAGGAGGGCACCATCGGCCTGGTCCGCGCGGCGGAGAAGTTCGACTACCGCAAAGGCTTCAAGTTCTCCACCTACGCCACCTGGTGGATCCGCCAGGCGATCGCCCGCGCGCTCGCGGACAAGGCGCGCACAATCCGGATGCCCGTCCACATCGTCGAGAAGCTCAACAAGATCGGCCGCGCGGAGCGCAAGCTTGTCACCGGGCTCGGCCGCGAACCGACCGCGGAGGAGATCGCCGAGGTGACCGGTCTCGAGCCCGAGGAGGTCGAATCGATCAAGCGCTCCGCGCAAGCGCCGATCTCGCTCGAGAAGCCGGTCGGCGACGAGGAGCAGTCAGAGTTCGGCCAATTCATCGCCGACGAACAAGCCGAGTCTCCCTACGAGCGGGCCGCCGAGATCCTCACCAAAGAGGCTCTGCGCGAGGCGCTCGAGAACCTCGGCTATCGCGAGCGCCGGGTGCTCGAGCTGCGCTACGGGCTCGGCGGTGAGCATCCGCAGACGCTGGACGAGGTGGGGCGCACGTTCAATGTCACGCGCGAGCGCATCCGACAGATCGAGACCGCGTCGCTCAAGAAGCTCCAGAACCTCCCTGAAGCCCGGAAGCTGCGCGACGACATCGAGCTCGCGTCAGGCTTAGCGCAGCGCAGGCTCGCACACCGAACCTAACGCCCGTCGAGGTGACCCTGGATCTCGGGTCTGGGCGCGACGCCGACCGAGGCGGGACCGTCGCTCAGCCGACCAATCAGATCACGCCGTAGCGCACCTCGACCGGGAATGTCTTCAGCGATCGAGCGCCGGTCGTCGCCTTCACAGCGCCCGCCAGCGGCTTGAACGCGCCCTCCGGGCCTCGCACCATCGCGCCGGTACCGACGTCGTACAGCGCCGCGTGCCATGGGCACTGCAGGCATCCATCGTCAGTCACCCGCCCCTTGCCCAGCGGGGCGAACAGGCGGCGACAGAGGTTAGAGACCGCGAATGGCTGGCCCGCGCTAATGCCAACGGCTAGAGCGCCGTGCGGTGTGTTCTCCACGACTTGCGCGACTGGCTCGCGTCCCACGTTCGCGGGCAACATTCACGGTGCGGTCCGATGGGCTCGGCCGCACTTGACCCGGACAGCCTACTAGGGGTCGTCAGCATTTTCGCGTACCGCGGGACAAGGCCAGCTCGGGTCCTCTGACCCACGATCCAAACGGTTTATCGGGACTGCCGCATTCGTTCTCGGGCGCTGCGGAGGGCAGGCCCGACCGACTGGCCGAGTTGACGCCGATTCCTGAAATGGCCGATGAAGCGCGGAATGTAGCTCAGCCACCACCCGATGTCTCGCACGGCAGACGCCTTAGTGGATGCCGAAGTGGTTGGTGACGGCGTGCACGTTCAAGAGCCCAAGGACGAGCAGCGCGATGGCGATCGTGCCGATGAGTGCGAGCACAAGCGCGCGATTCGGTAGGGCGCGAAGTGTCGCGGGCGACGTGGCGACCGCCCGGGCGTTGCGTACGCCGGGAGCGATTTTGTGGCCATCCGCCTCGATACTACGCCGCGTGAACGCGTCACCCAAATCGTGCACCGCGCACGTCGCAGCTGGTGCGCTCCGGTCGCGCCTCCTGAGCGCCGGCGCCGCTCAAGGCGGACGAGACACAACCGCTTCAGTAAGCCAGCGAGGCTCTCGCTCACCGCATACCGAACCGAGCAGACCGCCGGTCTGATGCCGAGCGCCTAGGCCGAGACGACCGCGCTCGCCTTCGCGCGGGAGCGTTAGTGAGGAGCGGCCTTGGGTGGCCTAGACGCCGCCTTAGGCTAGGCCTTACGGTCACCGCTTGCGAGGTTGCGACCGAAGGTCATCTGTGCGCCGGCGGGCGAGAAATCGGCCGCGCAGTGCAATAGCGCTAATACTTAGACGCTAGGCATGTACACGAGAGGGAGCTGATTGTTATGACTGAGTCCGGGCGCGAGGCGCACGTAGAGGATCGCGGCGAGACGACGCTGTATCGGACGCCGCGCGAGGCGATGGAGGCCCCACCGGAGAAGCTTGCCTACGTCGCCCTGTTGGACCCGGACGCGATCGCGGTGATCGACGTCGATCCCGCGTCTGAGGAGTATGGGAGCGTGGTCGGGCAATGGGACGCCCCGGCGCAGGACCCGCCGGATGAGTTTCATCACTACGGCTGGAACATCTGTAGCTCGGCGCTGGGCGGCGACCACCACCATGATGGCGCGATGGAGCGCCGGTACCTCGTCGTGCCCGGCATCCGGTCATCGCGAATCTACGTCCTCGACACGGGTGTCGATCCCCGCCACCCCGAGCTGGTCCGCACGATCGAGCCTGAGGAGGTGATGAGTCGGGGGCACTACAGCCGCCCGCACACGGTCCATTGCGGTCCCGACGGGCTATTCGTGAGCGCCCTCGGCTCCGGGTCGCTCGACGGAAACGACGGGCCGGGCGGCATCTTCACGATGGACCACTCCGAGTTCAGGGTCAGCGGTCAGTGGGAGATCGATCGGGGAAGCCAGTTCTACGCGTATGACTTCTGGTGGCACATCAACGAGGGGGTACTGATCGCCAGCGAATGGGCCCCGCCGCGGCTGATCGAGAACGGGATCGTGCCAGAGGCTCTACTCGCCCGCGAGTACGGTCACAGGCTGCACTTCTTTGACCTCCAGCAGCGCCGCCACATCGGCGAAATCGACTTGGGCGATCAGCACCAGATGGCCCTCGAGGTGCGTCCAGCCCACGACCCGACCAAGACCTACGGCTTTCTCGGCGTCGTGATCGACGTGACCGACCTGTCCGCGTCGGTCTGGACCTGGTACAAGGACGGCGGCGAATGGAAGGCGAAGAAGACAATCCACATTCCAGCCGTCCCCGCCGACGCCGCCGGGCTACCACCCCTCCTTCAAGGGTTCGGCGCGGTGCCGCCAGTCGTGACCGACATCGACCTCTCCCTCGATGACCGCTTCCTGTACGTCGCCTGCTGGGGAACCGGCGAGCTGCGCCAGTACGACGTCAGCGACCCGTTCGCGCCGCGCCTGGCCGGCACGGTCAAACTGGGCGGAATCCTCCACGACGCGGACCACCCGTCAGGTCGCCCATGGGGCGGCGGACCGCAGATGATCGAGATCAGCAGAGACGGTCGCCGCGTATACGGAACTAACTCGCTCTACGGGGCGTGGGATCCCCAGTTCTACCCCGACGGAGTGCCAGGAGCGATGTTCAAGGCCGACATCGACACCCACAACGGTGGACTGGCGCTCGCCTCAGACTTCCACGTCGAGTTCCCCGGCCACCGCGCCCACCAGATCCGCCTCGAGGGCGGCGACTGCTCCACCGACTCGTTCTGCTTCGTCTAAGCCCAGCGCCAAGTACTGGGGACGAGCTCACAACGCCAGCGCCGTTCCTTCGACGAGCCGCCGAGAGGCTCGGGCTCCCGTGGCGCTGACGTCTATGCAGAGACGGATGCGAGCAGCTGGACGGTGTAGAAGCGGCTGCGTTCGAGCTCTTGTCTGTCGATGCCCTCCACGACCGCGCGTGGGCCCGATGCACTCGAACGTGTGCCTTGTGGGTCCTGACCCACGATCGCTCCACGTTCGGCCCGCCGCGAAGTCCGCGCTGGTCTGCGAGCGGACGCATAGGGCGGGGCTGGCGCTCGTCGATCAACTGATCACTCTCGGCTCTCACCCCGAGCACGCCCTTCAAACTGAGGACTTCGCATCCACGGGTATCAGAGTGCCGACCACGGACCGATCTGGTCAGAAGTAGTGTCGTCGCCCACCGACGGCGCGCCCCACCATGCCGAGCAGGACCAAGATCAGGCCGATCCCCAGAAGGACGATCCCGATCACCCACAGGATCGCGATCTTGGCGATCAACCCAATGATGAGAAGTATTACGCCGAGTGTGATCACTCAAGGCCTCCTGGAGTTCTAGTCGAGTACACAAGATCAACGCCAACTACTACGCGAAATCGGCACAGCCGCACCGATCGAATCTTCACGGCGACTCGGAAGGCCGTGGACGACACGTCCGAGAACGCCTCTTCCCGGACATGCTCGGGCGCTCGCTCCCGCTACGCGATCCGCGAGCGGCAGCGTCGTGACGTGCCCGTGGCGCTTGTGCAGCCGTTCCGTTGCGCAAGCCAGCGTCCGGGTCGTCAGGACTCCCGCTCCTCGATTTTCGAAGCGGAAGCGCTCGTTGGGTCCGTCGGCGACTGGCGCGTTACCTCGACGACCCGACGCAGCAACGGCCCATCGGGCTGATTGGTGCTCACCCGGCGGGCGCGCGCGTCCATCCTCGAGGCGAGCGGACGTGTGCTTCTGGGTTCTCGGGAGCGCATGCCGGTCCCTCCGCGAGGTCACGATCATGACTGTGATGGCCGCGAGCGCGAGCAGCGCCGTGGCGACAGCGCTGTAGGTCCAATGCTCGCGCCACCGTGCGTCGTTGGCTTGTCGGCAGCGTGTTTCTCGAGATTCCGCACCTGCGCTCAGCGTTTGTTGAGCGCAGGCGGGCGTTTTGCGGACGACGCTCGACCACTACTACGGGGGACAGGTATGCCGCGATGCTGAATGATCAAGCGAGATCGCCAAGCTGTCGCGAGACGCGCGTGCAGATGTCCGACCATCTCGACCGTGAGCTGGCGGAGCGACCGCGCCCCGGCCCGAGCGCGCGTGTCGCTCGCCGTGTGCCCCCAAGGTCGGTTCCTTGAGGACGACAATTCGCTTACCTTACGCCTGCGGCTGAGTTGCTGAATCGGCGTCGCGCTCGGTATGTCCAAGCCGGGTTCCTGTGAGGATCCGCGAGCCGGCGACCCGGTAATACCTGCGGCCCGTCCCGCGCTCGCCGCTGATCACGATCCGGCTCAGGACCAGTGCCTGGAACGCTCCGACGAGCATGCAGCCGATAGTGACGCGAAGCCCCGCGTCCCAGCCGCCCAGCTCCCCGGCGAGGAGCGTCAGCGCGATCACGATCGCGGCGATGTGCCACAGCGGCGTCGGCTCGCCAGATCCGATCTCGTCGGCCGCATGCGCCCGACTGTCGGCGATCGAGCGCCGGACGCTGCGCGGACCCAGCGACAGCAGCAGCGCGGCCACGACGATCAGCTGCGCGGCGGTGCTCGCCGGTCGCCGTGTGGCCTGGGCAGTCGCAGTCAGCAGCACGACCGTGCCCAACGCGCCGCACGCCGTCAGCACGGCTCCTTCCAGGCGCAGTCGGTCGAGATAGGTCGGCGCCGGCAAGGCTCGCGCAAAGTCTGGCAGACCAGCGGTAGCGTGTGATCGGTGTCCCGCGTCCGGCGATCGTCGCCAGGAATCCATCGCTACGACCTTGTGGTCGTGGGTGGCGGTACCGCGGACTTGTGTCGGCGCTCGTCGCGGCGGGGATCGGGGCGCGGGTCGCGCTGGTGGAGCGCGCCAAGCTGGGCGGGGACTGCTTGTGGACCGGTTGCGTGTCGAGCAAGAGTCTGCTGGCGGCTGCCGAGCTTGCACACCAGATCCGTCACGCCGACCGGGTGGGCTTGGCGGCGTCGGAGCCGGTCGTCGACTTCGCGGAGGTGATAGAGCATGTTCATCGGACTCGCCAGGCGATCGCTCCGCAGGACTCGGCGGACAGGCTGCGGCGCGACGGGGTCGAGGTCGTGGCCGGCCACGCTCGCTTCGATTGTCTCGGAACGGTGGTGGTCGAGGGTAGGCGCCTGCGTATCGCAACGCGATCGTCGCGACCGGGTCCAGTCCGCTGCTGCCGCCGGTCCCGGGCCTGTCGGACGTGGCACCGCTGACGAGCGACACGGTCTGGGATCTGACGCGCAAGCCCGAGTCGCTGGCTGTTCTGGGCGGTGGCGCGGTCGGCTGCGAGCTCGCCCAGGCGTTCGTGCGCCTGGGCTGCCGGGTGGCGCTGATCGAGGCCGGCGAGCGACTCTTGGCACGTGAGGAGCGCCGCGCCTCCGAGCTGGTGGCTTCACGCCTGCGGGCCGAAGGGGTAGGCGTGTGGTGTGATGCGACAGTGGCGTCGATGCGCGGCGACTGCGACGGGGGGCGGCTCGAGCTGCGCCACGGGCGCGGGGCCGCGAGGATCGAGTTCGACGGCCTGCTCGTGGCCGTCGGCCGCGCCCCGTCGAGCGCCGATCTCGGGCTCGACCGCGTCGGTGTCCTGACCGACGAGCGCGGTGCGGTGCGGGTCGATCGTCGTCTGCGGACCACCGGCGCGCACGCCTATGCCGTCGCCGATGTCACCGGCGGAATGGCGTTCACCCACGTTGCCGCCTATCACACCCGCGTGGCGACCGTCAACGCCCTGTTCGGGATTCGTCGCGGCGTCGACTACGGAGCCGTGCCGCGGGTCACGTTCACCGATCCGGAGGTTGCCAGCATCGGTCTCACCGAGGCGCAGGCGCGCTCACGGTGGCGCGAGCCGACCGTCAGCTCCTTTGACTACGGCGAGCTTGACCGGGCGATCGCGGATGGCCGGGCGTACGGGTTCGTAACCCTGATCGGCGACTCGCGGGGCCGGCTCGTCGGCGCGACGATCGCCGCCCCGGGCGCCCCGAATCGATCGCCGAGCTGGCGGCCTGGGCGGCGAGCGGGGCGAAGATCGATCGTGTGTCTCGGACCGTGCACGCCAACCCGACCTTCTCCGAAGGTCTCGCCCGGGCGGCCGACGCTCACCTGCGCGCCCGATTCGCCGCCCCCCACACGCAACGCGTGGCTCGAGGCGCGCTGCGGTTCCTAGGCCGCTTCGATCACCCACGATGATCGACCAGGCGCTCCGGGCTCGGCTCGGCCCGGGTCTCGACTACGCCGCCGGGCGGCTGTCGTCGGCCGGGGTCTCTCCAGGCGCGCTCACGGGCGCGGGGCTGCTCGTCGGGCTCGGAGCGTGCGTCGCGGTCGCGACCGCATCGTGGCTGCCTGCGCTCGGGCTTTGGCTGCTCAACCGGCTGCTCGACGGTCTCGATGGAGCGCTCGCGCGGCGCCGTGGAGCTACCGAGCTCGGCGGGCTGCTGGACTTCGTCGCCGACTTCGTCGTCTACTCCGGATTCGTCGTCGGGGTGGCGATCGCCCATCCGGGGGCGCGGCTGGCGTGCGTGGCGCTGCTCGCCGCCTATCTCGTGAACAACGTGGCGCTGCTCGCGTTCTCCTCGGTGATCGAGCGCCTGGGCCTGCGCCTCGGGGACGAGCGATCGCTGCGCTTGACGACCGGGCTCGCCGAAGGTGCGGAGACGATCGTCGTGTACGTGCTCTTCTGCCTGGCGCCTGGCGGCAGCGAGACGATCGCGTGGGCGTTTGCCGTCGTCGTCGCGATGACCGCGGTGCAGCGTGTCGTGCAGGCCATCCGGGCGCTTGGCACCCAGCCCTCCCGTGGCGTTCAGCCGCGCTCGGCGAGCAGGCAGAGCGACGCGTAACCGCGCGTGCACACCCGCCGGCCGCGCACAAGCAGGCCGGCGCCGACCAGCTCCCGGGCGGGGTCCAGATCGCACCATCCCGATCGCCTGCCCAGGACCCGGCAGAGAGCATGCTGGACGGGCGCCAGCAGCGAACCCCCCAGGAGACCGCGCGGCTCGAGCAGGGTCACGGTGACCGCGCGTCCGCGCGGGCGCAGGACCCGCGCGATCTCCGCCAGCACCGCCCGCAGCGCCGGCTCCTCGAGCACATGCAACAAGTAGGCGCAGGTGACCACATCGACGCTCGAGTCGCCGAGCGGGACGCTCCGCGCGTCGGCGTTGATGAGTCGCCAACCCTCCGGGAGCGTGGGGACGTGGCTTAGCATCGCGCTCGAGGCGTCGATGCCGATCGCGCGGCTCGGGCGACCGGGGCGCTGCGCGAGCATGCGCAGCAACGCTCCGGTCCCGGTGCCCAGGTCGAGCACGAGCTCGTCCGCGGCCGGCGCCGCGAGCTCGAGCGCCGCGCGCAGCGCCGTACGCTCGAGCGCCAGCTGGGAGTCGTAGAGCCGCGCCGTCCTCGCGGACGCCCACCCCGCCTGGGAGCCGACCTGCGCCGCGACGCTCATCGCCGGCCGGCCCGGGGCACAGCTCCCGGCCCGCCGGTCCTGCCCAGCCGGCCGATGATCGCCAGCGCGGAGCCGCTGAGCAGCAGCTGGTCGGCGCGCTTGCGACGACCGAGCCCAGCGGCGATCAGACCGGCCATCCGGACCGGCGCTGCGAACCGCTCGCCGCGACCCGCGACCCGGTCGGGGGCGCGGGCGCTAGTGAAGTACGCGCTCGACACGTAGCCGACGCCCGCCAGCAGGCGCACCCGCTCCAGGAGCGCGGGCAGCGGCGAGAGACCCCCGGCGCGCACCGCTCCTCGCAGCGCTGCGGCGGCAAAGCACGCGTCGACGAGCCCCTCGAGGTCGCGCCCCAAGCGCGTGCACCGCGTGGCCCGGGCGACCCGCCCGTCGGCTATGTCCGTCAGCGCGCCCACGAGCACGAGCGCCGGGTGGGCGCGTTGCGCGACCGCGGGTACAAGCCAGGCGCGCAGCAACGTAAGCGCATCGGCCGGGCCAAGTCCGACCGCACCCCCTTCGGGCGTCTCGAGCATGCCCAGATGCCAGTCGAGCATCAGCGCGCAGCCCGCCCACCACAGCAGTCCCCGAGCTCGCGCCCGGGCGATCTGAGCGCCGGGCAGCCGCCGCGCCGCCGGCACCCAGGCCAAGGCACCGGCGAGCATCCAGCGGGCTTCCTGGCGGCCGAGCGCCGGACGCCCACGGCGGGTGAGGTTCGCCCGGGCCTGAGCGGCCAAGAGGAAGGCGAGGGTCGCCGGCGGCGTCCAGCCCGCGTCGCGCAGGCGCGCGAGCTCCCCGCGAGTCCAGCGCTCGCCCTCGGTGAGCGGCTCCGGTGAGCCGCTCACGCTGCCGGCCTGACGGATGGGCGCGAGCGGGATGCCATGACTCCTGCACCCTACGCGGACCCACTCGTGGCCGGCTCATGTTCACCCACTCGTAAGCACGAGAGCGCCAACCCAGACCCGGATCGGGGCCTATGCTTCGCAGCGATGCGGCTCGCACGGTCACGGACGTCGAGATCCTTACGTTTGCGGCAGGGCGTGATCCTGCTCGTCGGAGCGATCGTGATCGTGCTCGCGATCGGCGCTTCGCCGACCGGGTTCTACTGGACGCCGCTTGCTCTGGGCTTGGTCTATCTCGCGGGCGCGGTCTCAGGGGGACCGCAGGGAAGCTACTGGGCGACAGCCGTCGTGCTCGTCGGCTGGGGGGCCGCGGTGGCCGTCGTCCATCACCTCAATCCCGACCTCGACACCTCCGGGCTGTACCTGTTCGGGGCCGGGCTGGGAGCGACGGCGGGGATGATGCTGGCGCGGCGCGGCTTCGCGGTTGATCTGCTCGGCATGACGAGCACGATCGCGATCGGCGGAGCGGTGCTGGCGGTCGAGCCGCGATACAGCTCGCTGCTCGGCGACGCCCGCTTCTACGCGCTGCTCGTCGGCGCGGTCGGTCTGGCCAACCTTCTGCTCGGGGCGTTCGCGAATGAGGACCTCCCCAGGTCTCAGAGCAACCCGGTCGCCCGCTAGCGCTCCGGGGATCGCAGGCGGCGGTGAAGACCCGGTGACCTGGGGCAGATTGCGGCGCGGGTTGCGATGGCTGAACGAGGCCACCCTGCCGATGGCACCCGACCTGTCGGCAGCGCTCTCGCGGCGCTGGCAGGAGCTCCCCGATCACGTCAAGACCTCGGCTCAACTGCTGGGCCGGCGCACGGCGGGCTGCGAGGGGACCCATGGTGTGTTCCCTCGCTGCAATCTCGCCTGCACGCCCTGCTATCACGGCCGCGAGGCGAACCGGGTTGGGATCGATGGTGCTCATACGATCGCCGAGGTCGATCGTCAGATGGCTCATCTGCGCTTGGTGCGCGGACCGGGCCAGCACGCCCAGCTGATCGGGGGCGAGGTCACGCTGCTGGACCCTGAAGATCACGCCGCGGCCCTGTCGACGATGCACCGCCATGGCCGCAAGCCGATGAGCATGACCCACGGCGACTTCGACTACGGGTACCTCGAGCGGCTGGCGATCGGACCGGACGGGCGTCGGCGCTTTGAGCTGCTGCGCTTCGCCGGTCATTTCGATTCGCTCATGTTCGGTCGCCGCGGCCACCGCCGCCCGGAGAACGAGGCCGAGCTCAACCCGGCACGGCGTGCATTCGTGGGTGCGTTCCAGCGTCTACGGGCCGAGCACGGCGTGCGCTACGACCTCGCGCACAACATGACCGTCACCCCTCGCAACCTCGACCAGGTGGCAGATGTGGTTAGCGCCACCCTGACGATGGGCTACGGCATGCTCTCGTTCCAGCCCGCCGCGCGCGTCGGCAATCCCAACCGGTGGCGCGAAGACTATGAGACGGTCACGATCGACGCCGTCTGGCGCGAGCTCGAGCGCGGCGCCGGCACGCGGCTACCGTGGCGCCATCTGCAGATGGGCGATCAGCGCTGCAACCGCGCGGCCTACGGGGTCCTGGCCGGCGAGCGCTGGATCCCCCTCCTCGACGATCGCGATCCGCGCGACCTGGCCGTGCGCGACACCTTCCTGGACCTGTTCGGCGGGATGGACTTCGCCCGGCCGGCCTGGCAGAGCCTTGCCGCCTGCTCGCGAATCGCGGTGCGCCATCCCAGCGTGCTGCCGGCGGCGATCGGCTGGGCGGCTCGGCTCGGCCAACGCGTGGGTCTGTCCGGCCTGCGCGGCGGCCGGCCTCGCGGCATGACCTTCGTCGTACACGCGTTCATGGATGCCTCGCTCGTCCGGACCGCGTGGCAGGAGATGCAGGACGGAGCCGGCTCCGACGATCCCGCCGTGCGGGCCGCCCAAGAGCGGCTGCGCGCGTGCTCCTATGCGATGGCTCACCCCGATGATGCCCGGATCGTCCCTGCCTGCGTCCAGCATTCCGTTCTCGATCAGGACGAGAACCGGCGGCTGCTGGCGCTGCTGCCGATGGCCGGCTCGCCAACGGCCAGCGCGAACGCGACCGCACCGGTTCAGCGGCTGAGCCCGCATGGCCAGCGCGTTCGCTGAGGACTCAGCGTCGGTCGCCGAGCGAGTGCGCCACAGCGTGGCGGTCGGCGACCCGCGCCGCTCGCTGCGCGCCGACAGCGTCCGCTTCCTGCGCACGGTAGCCCTCTCGGTCGGCATCCAGGGCCCAGCGGCCGGGGTGATCGTGGGCCCGGCGGTGCTCGCCGGCATCGTCGGCGCCGCCGGAGCCCTCTCCTACCTACTTGCGCTCGTGGCGATGTCGTTCGTCGCCTACGCGTTCATCCTCTTCTCCAGGTCGTTCAACAGCTCAAGCTCGGTCTACGCGTTCAACGGGTCGACGCTGGGTGCGCGCTACGGGTTTGTCTCGATCTGGATGCTGCTGCTGGTGTACGTGTCGTTCGCCGCCGGGGTGTACGCGAGCACGGCCGACATCGCCGGGGCGCTGCTCACGTCGTTGGGCGTCCACATCTGGTGGGTGTGGCTCGCCGTGATCGGGTGGGCGCTGACGATGGTCCTCGCCTACGTGTCGCTGGGACTGTCGTCGCTCGTGATCCTCGCGTGCGAGGGCCTCGCGGTGGCGCTGATCACGGTGGTCGGGATCGCCGTTCTAGTTCACGGCGGCTATCACCACCGCGCGTTCTCCAGCTCGCCCTTCCGTACTCACGGAATCGCGTTCAGCGTCCTGGGACTCGGGGTCGTCAGCGCCTTCGGGGGGTTCTCGGGCTTTGAGGGCGCCGCGACGCTCGGCGAGGAGGCAACGGGCTCGCAGCGCACGATCCCAGCCGCGGTGGCCGGCTCGCTGATCGCCTCCGCGACGGTCTACATCGTGTTCACCTGGATCGTCGACAACGCCTACCCCACGGCCAGCGCGCTCGCCGCGGATCCGGCGCCGCTCGTCCATCTTGCCACCGGCTACGTCGGCCCCGTGATGGGCAAGCTCGTCAACACCGCTGGCGTGATCAGCGCCTTCGGCGCCCAGCTCGCGTGCATCAACGCCGCCAACCGCCTCCTGTTCTCGATCGGCCGAGAGGTCGGCGACGGGCGACAGGCGACCAACCTCCTCGTGCGTACCAGCGCTAGGCACGGATCTCCGTTCGGGGCTCTGATCGTCACGGGTGCCGTCAGCCTGGCCGCGCTGCTGGCGTTCTCCTTCGAGCACAGCCCGATCCGCGCGCTGACCTTCATCATCCAGTACGGCGCATACCTCGTCCTAGCTGTCTACCTGCTGACCGTCATCGCGGCGCTCGTGATGGTGTGGCGAAGCGGACGGCGACCGATCCCGCTGACGATCCTCGGCATTGGGATCCTCGTGCTCGGGTACGTGCTCCGCGACACTTTCCAACCCCTTCCAGCCGGCCCGTTCAGGGTCATCGCGCTAGCCGCGCTCGCCAGCACGCTCGCCGGAATCGTCATCGCACTGATCCCAACGGTGCACCGCCGACTCGGCTCCTCAGAGCTGCTCAGCGCCACCACGCCGATCGTCGACCCAACGCGCGCGAGCTGATCGGACAGCAGTCCAGTGTCCCGACACACGGCTACACCCATGATGAGCGCCGAGCGCTCTGACTACCTCGCTTCCGATCGCGAGCCCGGCGGGGTTCGGGTGTGGTCAGGGCCGCTGGGCCACTTGTGCCCAGGCGATGAAGATGGGGATGTTGGCGATCTCGACCGAGGTCGTGGACTGGATGCTTCACTGCGTGCCCAGCGGCGCGCGGCCATACCCGCGCAGGCGCGCGTCGCCGAAGAACTCCTCGACCTGGGCTTCGCTGAAGCCGAGCCACAGGTCGGCGTGCTGGAGCGCATCCACTCGTAGGTATGTTCTGACTCGTCGGTGACGGCGACCCACCCGCCGGGCCGTGTCACGCGGGCCATCTCGGCGATCATCGCTGCCGGCTCGGGGGCGTGGTGCAAGACCATGTGCGCCACCGCCGCGTCGACCGCCCCGTCTGGCAGCGGCAGCTGCGCCAGATCGCTCTCGCCTAGCTCGACGTTGTCGACGTCTAGCCGCGCGAGGTTTGAGCGCGCCACCCGCAGCATCTCAGGCGACGTGTCAAAGCCGAGCACCCGGCCTGCGTTCGGCGCGAGCCCAGCGGCCACGAAGCCCGTGCCGGTGCCGACATCGACGACCGTTGACTGCGAGTTGATGTGGGTGCGCTGCGCGAGCTGGTCGATGACGCGTTCGTCGTAGTAGGACAGTCGCATCGTGTCCCAGTCCGAGGCGACACGTTCGAAAAGGCCTTGACCTCGCGGGCATGCACGACTTGAGCCTACCCCGAGCCCTCCGCCATTCTTGACGTGGACTATCCAGTTCGCTCCCCGATTCGCCTCTGGGACTGATCATGCGGCCGATTTAATGGTGATGCCGTCGTCGGGGTGAGGACCGGTGGCTACAGCGCCCTTGAGAACGCAGCAGCAGACCAGCCGCGATGACGCGGCGGTCCAAGCGGAAGGTGAACTCGTTCGTCGATGGAGTACTCAGGCCGGTCATGGCAGCGGTGGGCGTCCCAACAGCCAGCGCTTGAGCCGACTGACGACACGATGGTGCGAGCAAACGAACGCACGCCACGGCCCGTGGCTACCCCTACCCGCCGCGAAGCGGGCGCGCCGGTCGTGAGTTGGAAACTGCTGCAGGGGACGACGACGAGCGCTGGCGCCGTCGTTGTCCCTTTCTGGCGATGCAGGAGCACTCGAGGCTCGCTCAGACGCTGCTGAGATTGAGCAGGACCAGGCGTCTCGTTGGGCCTGACGCCCAGACGCCCGCTTCGCCTGCCAGAGCAACAGTGTCTGCTGCGGCGCCTCGATCGAGGGTGCAAAGGCCCGTGAAAGCGGCCACGCCGCGGGCTCGCCCGGCGTGGCTGCTTGAGCGGCGAAGGAGAAGTGCCGTGGAGACGGTCGGTCGCTGCGACGTCCAAGGAAAGCGGTCAGCCGCCGACGATCTCCGCAAACGCGGCATGCTCGCGAAGCGCCGCCAGGTCGTCGTCATCGCGGGCGTGCTCGGCCGAAGATGGCGAGAGCTCGACGGCGCGCCGCAGATGCGCGAGCGCCGCGTCGGTTCGACCCGCTCGACTCTCGAAGCAGGCAGTGTTGTAGTACACCGCGGCATACGGTGGGTCATCGGCAATCAGCGCCTGGGCACGGTCAGCGCCCTCGTCGTAGTCGCCGGATTCGAACAGTGGAACCAGCGGCGCGAACAGCTCCCAGCCGTCGGGCTGGTATGGCCTGCCCGCCGGCCCTCCGCCGATGGCAATCACGGTCGTGCCGGCCTTTCGGGCGAACGCCGCTCGCTTCGTGCCCGCTGGGACGTGCACGAACGTCCCAGCCGGAGCGTCCCGAGTCTCTCCGCCCAGCTCGAACTGGGCGTGCCCGGACATGACGAGGTACAGCTCCTCACCGGAGTCGGGCTCGGCCTCCTCGTGCTCGTTGATGAGCCGGTCGCCGTCGGAGCTAGCGGTCATCGCGTTGACCCCGAACGTCATGATCCCGAAGTGATGTCGCACCGGCCGAAACGGGCACCGCCCGTCGTCTATTTCATCGATGTCTTCCAGCCGCGCAACCGAGAATTCCGCCACGTCCTCCCTTTCTCCGTGTGGATGTGCGTTGGCTTCGAGCCTACCCGCCTCTCGGATTGCGGACCGACCGAGGACCTCCAGACGCCTCCGCCCGCTGGGCATCAGCGGCATCGCCGGATAGGGTTTCCATGGTCGCAACGCTTCCGCTCCGCCGCTCAAGCAGCCGCGAGCAGTCTGCCGGTGCCGTGCCTGCTTGGTCGCCTGTGCAGTCACGAGCTCGGCTTCCGCTTCGGATTCCGGCTCACCGAAAGCGGCAGCGAGATCCTGACTGCGGCGGCCGCTCTTGTGACTGTTGGTTCGTGGAAGCATCGGTCTCGCAGGATGTGTCAGTCTGAGCCGATGGTCGACTTCGACGCCGAACACTTCCTGCGAGTGTTGGGCGAGCAGGATCTGGCCGACCGTGACCCCGCCTCGCCGTGGGCGGGACCGATCGATCACGCCGCGGCGGCCCTGGTGGCCGTCGGCGCGATCGCTGCCGACGACGCGCGCGCGGTGCTGGCTGAGTACGGGTGCGAGCCGCCGGCCGATGAGAACGCCGGTGACGGCTGGGTCGCCGGCCGGTGGCGGCGTGTGGTCGCGCTGAATACCGATCTGCGGCTGCGGTCGGGAACGCTGCGGCTGGGCTACGGGCTGCTCGGCGACGACGAGACTGCGATCGCGGCGAGCTACCGCGCTGACCCCGGGCACGCGGGGATCTACCACGATTGGATCCGGGTGCCGAGCGGCTGGCCCTCCGGTCTGCAGCCGCCCCTGCTCACCGATGACCGCGGCCGCGCGGCGGCGTTGACGTTCCAGGCAGCGGAAACGCCGACCGCTGGCGAGCGACCCTGCGGGCAGAGTCGCCGATCGCAACGGACACCGCTTGGATCAATTTATGCGACGCCCGGATGCGTGTCTCGACGACGGCCCGGCGGCGCACGTGGCGATCGAACCGGTGTGCGAAGCCGATTCCGCCCACGCGCACTTGTGGCGGCGCCTGGCACGGTCCGACCCGGAGTTTGACCGAGAGCCACCGCAGGCAACGATCGACGCGCTGATCGCGAGCGGCGCGCTTGCCGTCGACGATCCCGTGCTCACGCAGCTAGAGGCAGTCCGCCGCCGGCTGCCGCACCCGCACCAGCGACAGACGCGCACGACCGGATTCCGAGCGTTGCCTGATCCATGGTCCTCCTTGATCGGGCGGCGCGGACGCACCGACGGACCGACGGGGCTTGTGCTGGTCGCCGCGAGACGCCCACGTTCGGCGGTCACCGAGTCGTGGTCGACGTGCTCGAGTCCGGTCCGGAGCGCTTCACCGTCGCCGCCCGGGAGTCCCCTCGGCCTGGACCGGGCCCGCCGTTCCGCGGTTTGATCGACGACCACGAGCTCGTGTGGTGGGTGCGAGACGACCGCGACAACCACTACCTTGCGGCGCGCTACAACGACGAGCTGCGCTTCTCGGCCGCACTGGGTGAGAGCGGAAGCTCTGATTTGCCTCAGTCGACGACTACGACGCCGTCTCGCGTGAGCCGGAGGTCTCGGGTCCGGCGGTCGAGATCGCAGATCTGCGCGCGCACCGGGTGAACCCCCGCGGGTCGACCAGTAGGCAGCCATCCACGCCCCGGCGAGCACACGATCAAGGTGTGCGCCTTCGCGCCACAGAACGCCAGGCTTTCGGCCTCGGTGGCGCCAGACCACAACGGCAAGCCGGCCTGCCGCAGTGCTTCGACGGCCTCGAGGGCTCGGGGTGTGACCAAGCCGACCTCGGACACGCCGCGCAGCTCGCGAGGATCAAATGCTCCAGAGGCGCCCGACTCGGCGATCCCACGGTGGGCGATGATCTCCACGATGTTGCCGGACGGGTCCAGCGCATAGCAGGCCTGGGCGTCCCAGAAGTCGAAATCGAAGGTCGTCTGACCGTCGGAGTCAGACAACAGCGACGCTGCTCCGGATAGCCAGCGCTGTGCCTCGGCGAATCGGTCGCCTGGAGCCAGCAACGCGAAGTGGTAGAAGGGAGCGCTGTCATCGGCCGTCTCCTCGAACCGCAGGCGGGCTGTCCCGACCGCATAACCAGCGGGCCCGTTCTCACCAGGCATCCCGCCCAGCCCCAATCCGTTCACGTAGAAGCGATCAAGCTCGTCCTGCACCGCCCCCGACACCAGCAGCTCGACGTCCACAATCTCCACACCGCTCGACACCGGCACACCCTATATCGGCTGACTTCTGCCTTGTCGCCATACGGGCACTCTCGCCCGGACATCCGCTCCCGGCCGAGACCAGAAGTCTGGTCGGGCCAGGTCGCACCCTCGGTAAGAACGAAGTAGGTCCGCGGCACGAGATGCCCGGACGCCCTGCTCATCGCCCAGCAGCGAGGCTGCCGCTCGGGCAACTGCGATCGTGGTCCGATCGGCCCAAGGATCGTGGTGGGACAGCGGGACGGACGGTTGGCGAGCTGGTCAGGACCTCCTCACCGCCGTACGCTGTTCCGTGGAGGCAACGGACAAGAAGTGGCGCTCCATCGCGCACCCCATTGACTCTCGGATGCGGCGCGATCGCTCGGCGAGAACGAGTGGTGAGCGCGCAGGCGCATGGAGGAGAATGTTGAGATGGGTGAGGAACGCGTACGTTCTGAGATGCGCGACGAACAAGAGCGGGTCATCTCGGCCGTTAGATCCGCAGGGGATCATTGGGAGATGGCTAAGGCGGAAGACTCTTTTGCCGATTTGCTCGAACGTATGGCTGACGAGCTATAGATGGGGTCGGCGCATGATCGTGGCCGCTTTCTAGCCGCAGCACAGGCACTCCGGCAGTCGGCGGCGGTCAACGAGCACCGGTATGTCACCGGGCTCAGCCGCTCACCCGACGACGCCTAGCCCGGTATGCGCGAGCGTCCGAGATGGGACCGCCCGCCGCAAAAGCACAAGTGCGCCGGGGCTCGCCGGACGCAGCGACCGGACGGGCGCATCGTCGCGCCAAACCAGTCGCCGCCGACGGCCACGCGGGAGAACGAATGCGATCGTCCGCGATATGCGCGCTTCCGCGCGGAGCAGGTGCGGGAAGGCAGAAGGCGAGATGCCCGAGTTGCCGGGAAAGCGGGGAGATCGAGAGCGTGGCCGACCGACTTCCGCGGACAGAAGCAGGTCTTCCCTCCAGGCACTGTGACGCCGGTGCGGACTTCCCCGGTGGCCCGGTGCGAGCGCGGAGTTGGCGCGGACGCGCCTGGCCACCGCATGCCGGGACGACTCCGCCCCGACCCGGAGCGTTGCTGTCCAGCACCTGGCTGGATGGACGCACGAAATCGAGCATGGGAACGTTCTTGGTCATCCGATCGTCGCGTGGCTATGGCGACCGCGGCAGCGGATGCGCGCGCCAAGGCCTAGCGCCGTGACTGCGGAGAGGGCGGCCTCGAGAACGCGAACCGCTCGCTTGTCCAGTAGGCGTTCTTGCGATTGAGCAGCAGTGCGAGTTCGTCCAGAGTGAACGCCAGTCCAGTGCCGAACGGAGTGCTTAGCCAGACGCCCGTATTGTCGGTGCGTGAAAGGATCCCCGCGGCGCCGGCGGCAGCGATGATGCCGATGCCGGGCACGAAGTGATGCACGCGGAGGTCTGAGCTGCGTGGGGCGCTCCACAGTCTTCGGGCACGGCTGCGCATCGCGGGCATTGGACGTCGCCGTTCGCGCGTGTAGTTGATTGCACGGGACGTCAGGACCGTACACGTGAACGAGGTGCACATCGTGATCGCGGATTGCTCGGTCGACGACGCGTGACGCAGCATGTGCAACATCCTTCTCGGTTGGCTCAGACCCGGCGTGACCCTAATGTCGAAGGCCGCCGGCGCATGAGATTTCGAGGGGACGTGCAGCGGGCGAAGAGACTCGGGTCGGGGCCTTCGCGTCTGCGTGGGTACAGGCAGGATGGTCTACTCGATGGCCATTACGACGACGGTGCCGTCATCTTCGAGGGGCTCGCGCCAGCAGTCGGTGACGGCTTGCTGGATGGCCATTGCCGTTGATGCGGCGGTGGGGTTGTCGGCCCGCTCGAGCGCGTCTCTGAGCCCATTTACGCCGAACTTACCGCCGTGTTCCATTTTCCGTTCGGTGATTCCGTCGGTGAGGAGGATGAGTCGTTCGCCCTGGTGTAGCTGGCGTTGGTTCGTTTGGTAGCTGGGATCTGAGGGTCCGGTGCCGAGCGCTGGATCGGCTGTCCCCTCCAGCTCCTCGAGCTGTCCCTCGGCGTCGACCACGTAGGCGGGTGGATGGCCACAGTTGATCCAGTTCAGGGTGGCGGTGGCGGCACGCCATCGTGCCACGAGCGCCGTCACGTGAAATTCCGCGTTGCCGAGCTGCTGGACAGTTTCGTGCATGGTCCGTAACGCCTGTTCGAGGTCTTGGCCGCTTCGCCGCGCGGCGCGTAGCGCGCCGAGGGCGGCTGCTCCGAGGCCGGCGGCGGTGGGCCCCTTGCCGGCGGAGTCGGCGATCGCCAGCCAGGCGCCGTCGCGGTTCTCGACGAAGTCAAACCAATCCCCACCCACCTCGTAGCTCGGTAGCAGCACGCCCGCGAGCTGGGCACCGGCAATGCGTGCGATACGCGGGGGAAACAGGTTTTGCTGGATCTCCGCGGCCGCGGTGGTGGGCTTACGCCGTCGCGCCGCTTCGATGAAGTCTGTGTAGTCGTT
>JALYZY010000020.1 GCA_030948665.1 Actinomycetota bacterium
ACGGACGAGTTAGGTCGCTACGGCGATACTTCAGTCATGCGTCCGCGGCTGACGAGCAACCACTTCGTGGGTCGGGTCGCCGAGCTCGCCGAGCTGGAACTGGCGCTGCATGAGGCGTCGGCACGGCGGCCCGTACTGGTTCTGCTCGGCGGCGATTCGGGGGTAGGCAAGACCCGGATCGTCGCCGAGCTCGAACAGCGTGCCGGCGATCGGTCGGCCGCGCTCGTGCTGCGCGGCGGAGCCGTCGAAGAGGCGGACGGGGAGCTGCCGTATGCGTCGATTCTGAGCGCACTGCGCCCGCTCGTCCGAGAGTGCCATCCGGTGCTCACCCAGCTGAGCCGAGGTAGCCGAGCCCAAATTGCCAGGCTGCTTCCGGGCCTCTCCGAGGAGGAAAACGGGCCCGCGGCCCAGCCCGACCCGTCCTCTCAGCTGCGCCTGTTCGAGGCGCTGCTCGAGTTGCTAGATCTTCTGAGTGAATCGGACCCCGTCGTCCTAATCCTCGAGGACGTTCATTGGGCGGATCGCTCGACGCGGGCCTTCATCGCCTTCCTGGCACGCAGCTTGCGCGAAGAGCGCGTGATGCTCCTGCTCACCTACCGAAGCGACGAGCTTCACCGCCTCCATGCGCTTCTGCCGCTGTTGACCGAGCTCGAGCGCCTGGATCGTGCTCGCCGCGTCCTGCTCTCGCCGTTTGACCGTGCCGAGCTGGCCGAGGCACTCGGGGACATTCTCGGCGACCTGCCGAGCGAGGACCTGGTCGAGCGGATATACACGCGAAGCGAGGGAAATCCGCTCTACACCGAGGAGCTACTTGCGGCCGGGCTCGACGGACGCGGCGCCACGCCACAGAGCCTTCGCGATGCGTTCTTGCTTCGGATCGAGAGGCTGTCTCCCGCGGCTCAACGTGCAGTGAGGCCGATTGCCGTCGGGCGGGCGCTGGACGAGGCGACGGTCGTCCATATCACGGGGGCCGACCACGATGGGGTGCTCGAGGCGCTTCGCGAGGCGGTTGCCCAGCAGGTGCTGTGCACCGGCGACGACGACGGCCGGCTCTGCTTCCGCCATGCGCTGCTTCGCGAGGCCGTCTATGACGATCTTCTGCCCGGGGAGCGCGGGGAGCTTCATCTTGCCCTCGCGCGGGCGTACGAGAGCCAATGCGACGCGGTGGGTGAGATCGATCGAGAGCGAACAGCGACGATCGCTCACCACTACGCGGCTGCGGGAGACCAGCCAAACGCCCTCCGAGCCACCGTCCGGGCGGCCCTGGCCGCGCGCGAAGTACATGCATACGGTGAGTCCTCAGATCTCGCTGAGCGGGCGCTGGAGCTATGGCCGCGGGTACCGGAACCGCTCGACACGGCGGGCATCGACCACATCGAGCTGATCGAACTGGCCGCATCCGGACACGAGATCGGAGGTGACCGCAGCCGCGCCGAGGTGCTCCTGCAGAGCGCCCTGGCGGAGCTTTCGCCGGACACCGACGCTCGCAGGTATTCCCGCGTGCTCGCTCGTCTGGCTCGGATCCAGTGGATGCTGAACAGGGGCCTCGAAAGCGTGAAGACCGCGCAACAAGCACTGTCACTGCTGCCGGCGGAGGAGGCATCCGGCGAGCGTGCCTCGCTGCTGGCTTGGGTTGCCCGGACAGAGACGCTGCGCGGGCGCTTTCGCGACGCTGTTCGCGACGGACACGAAGCGCTCGACGCCGCGATCGCCGCGGGGGATAGGCGCAGCGAGACCGCAGTGCTCAACACCTTGGGCATGGCGTTGGTCGGGCTTGGCGAGGTCGATCAAGGGATCGCTCACCTGCGCTCTGCGATCGACATTGCGCGCCTGAACGACGATGTCGAGGGCGTCGGAATCGCGTATGGGAATCTTGCGGACATGTTGGGAGCGATCGGGCGGACGCGCGAGGCCGTCGCGTCCGCCAATGAGGGACTCGATGCGACGCCGGGACGCTGGACCCGATACCGGCACTGGCTGGCGGTGACCGTCAGCGAGCATGCGTACTACTCGGGTGACTGGGTGACAGCACGCACCCATCTGGACGCTGCACCATCCGGGGTGCTCGGAACTCAATTGATCCACCGCCAGCTCCGCCAAGCGCAGCTGGCGCTGGGGGAGGGCAATGCGCAGCTTGCGGAGACCGGCCTCGAGCAGATCGAGCCGCTCATTGCAGTCTCGTCGGAACCGCAGTTCATCGGGCCCTTCGGCACGCTGCTTGCGGAGCTGCGCCGCCGTCAGCGCGACCTCATAGCCGCTCGAGACGCGGTAGAGAAGACCCTCGACCGTGTCGAGCTCTGCACTGACGAGGTTGCGCAGATAGCAGCCCTCAGCGGGGTCGGACTGACTGTCGAGGCTGATATCGCGCAGCGCGCGCGGGATCTTCATGAGAAGGCCGATGAACGCGATGCGCTGGCCCGGGCGCGCATCCACATGCAGAGGCTGACCGCGGCGGCGCAAGAAGGCGGCGCGGTCGAGCAAGCGTGGCGCTCGCACGGGGCAGCGGAGCTCACCAGGGCGCGCGGGCGGCCTGACGCCAGAGCCTGGCTGAAGGCCTCTGCGGCGTGGGAGGAGATCGAGCAGCCATATCCGGCCGCGATCGCCCGCTGGCGATCGGCCGAGACGCAGGTGGCGGATGGTGACCGGGCAGCGGCGGCATTGCTGGCGGCGGAGGCTCTCGCGACTGCGCACCAGCTGGGATCGCGGTGGCTGGCGTCTGAGCTATCCGGCCTGGCGGAGCGGGCCAGGCTCGATCTCGACCAGGGCATCGCGACACAGCGTCCGGCGCCACGGGAGGACGACCAGGACGACCCGTTCGGTCTGACCACACGCGAGCGGCAGGTCCTGGCGCTGATCGCGGAGGGAGCGACGAACCGACAGATCGGCGCCGCGCTGTTCATGGCGGAGAAGACCGCAAGCGTGCACGTCTCGCGCATCCTTGCCAAGCTCGGGGTGCGCACCCGCACAGAGGCCGCTGCGGTAGCGCACCGTCAGCATCTGGCTGTCTAGAGCCGAGTCACCGCGTCGCCCACGCGCGCGAATCCCGGCGTGATGACGTCCGCGTACACGCCTGCTCCGGACATCTCGATCAGGACGTTCGGCCCCCGAGAGCGATTTCACCGGGTATCGCCACAGCCCCGCGACAGCACCGAGGACAGTCATCGTGGGCGGTTGTGCTGCGTCGGGTTGCGGCGGGCAGCGACGCCTGGCGTGAACGAGGCTTCGTCAGCGCTGCCAGGTGTCCGGAGCTCCGACCGCTAGTCCGGGGCGGTGGAGAGCATGTGCTAGCTGCTCGCGAAACGCCTGCACAACTTCGGGGTCGAACTGCGTGCCGGCACCGCGCCCGAGCTCTGCGAGCGCTTCGTCCACGCTTAGCGCCGCCCGGTGTGCGCGCGCTGCCGTCATGTCTCCGAACGCACTGCAGACGAACACGATTCTCGATCCGAGTGGGATCTGCTCGCCTGAGAGACCGTCGGGATAACCCGAGCCGTCATACCGCTCGTGGCTTGAGCGAACCAGCCTCGCGACTTCGTCCATCCCAGAGCTCGCGGACAGAAGCCGCTCGCCCACAAGCGTGTGCAGCCGGATGAACTGCCATTCGTGGCCGGGCAAATGCCCGGCCCGCTCAAACACGCTGCCGGGCACCGCCAGGTTCCCGACGTCGCGGAGGCGAACCGCAGCCGTCAGGTCGTCGAGCTGATCTGCCGGGAATCCAAGCACGCTGCCGAGCGCCGTCGCCAGCTCTTCCGCGTGGACGCTCGAGCGACTCAGCTCGATCAGCCCCGCAGGCTCCGCGGCGGGTCGGAGCCCGGAGCGCTCGCGGCCCGAGTGGCGATGGGTCTGCGCGCGCCTGCCTCCGAGGTCAAGCGCGCTCCGCGCATCCGTCGCCTCGTCAGGAACCGCGACTGCCCCGACCACGCATGTGACCCGGAACCCATCACCGGCCTCCTGCAGGGCTACGGTGCAGCGCTTGCGCAGCGAGGCGGTGGCGTCAGGTGAGCCCGGTGTCAGCACGGCGAACCCAGCGCCGCGAGTCCGGTAGACCGACCCCTCGCGAGCGACCGCGTCACGGAGCTTGCGGCCGAGCCACGTGAGCAACGCATCGCCGCAAGCCTCCCCGAAGGCGTCGTTATAGCTGCGAAAGCCCTCGATCGTGAACCGGTAGAGAGCCAGCGGAGCGCCCTCGGCGTGGGCGATCGCCTGCTCCAGCCTCTCCTCCCGGGGGAGCCCGGTCACCGGGTCGATCTGGGCACGCAGCGCCGGGAGCATGTCGCCGCGAGACGCGCCCGAGGCCCCGACGGCAAGCAACGTGGTGAGCGCTCCGATCAGCCCTCCGGCGAGCACGCCCAGCGCCCACACGACCGACTGCGTCAGCACGGCTGTCGCGATCGTCGCGCCTACGACACCCACGAACACGCACGCAATCAGCGCGCGCGCGAGGGTGCCGTGAGACCGTTCCATGGGAGGAACCTCGGCGCTGGGGGGGCTGCCCCGAACCGTAGAACTCCGCAATCGGATCCGCAGAACCTACCAATGCAGCGGACAGGAGCGTCCCGGCGTAGGGTTTCAGGCCATGAAACTTCCCGCTGAATGGGAAGCCCACGAGCGCACGCTGATGGGCTGGCCCTCCCGCCAGGAGCTATGGGGGGACACAATCGCTCAGGCACGCAAGGATTACGCGACGGTCGCGAATGCGATCGCGGCGTTCGAGCCGGTGACGATGATTGCCAATCCCGGTGCGGATGCGCGGCAAGCGCGGGAAGCTTGCAGCGAGGCAGTCGAGATCCTCGAGCTGGCACTCGATGATTCATGGCTGCGCGACTGTGGTCCCATCTACGTGCGCATGGACGACGGCCGCCGGGTCGCGATGCACTTCGGCTTCAATGCGTGGGGGGAGCGCTTCCGTCCCTACGATCGCGACGCCGCAGTCGGCGCGCTGATAGCCCGCCGCCTCGGGGACGAGGTGCGCAGTGTCCCGATGGTCCTCGAGGGCGGGTCGATCACGTGCGACGGCGCGGGCACTCTGCTCACGACCGAGCAGTGCCTGCTGGACCCGAACCGAAACCCGTCCCTGTCACGAGAGCAGATCGAGAGCATCTTGCTCGAGCGCCTCGGAGTCGATCGGGTGCTGTGGCTGGGAAAGGGTCTGATCGAGGACCGCGACACCGACGGCCACGTCGACCTGATCGCAGCATTCACGGGGCCGGGGAGCACGCTTCTGCAGACCGTCGGTCCCGAGAATCCGAACTACGAGAATTGCCAGGAGAACCTGCGACGCCTCGCCGATGCCGCAGTCGATGTCATCGAGATGCCGTACCTCGCCTACGTGCAGGTGGCGGGGGAGACGATCGGGGGGAGCTATATGAATCTCTATCTCTGCAACGGTGCGGTGCTCGTTCCGGTCTTCGGAGTGCACAGCGACTCGGACGCTCTCGCGGTCATCGCTCGCGCCTACCCCGGCCGGGAGGTGGTGCCGGTTCCCGGGTCGCTGCTCGCCTACGGAGGGGGAGGACCACACTGCATCACCCAGCAGGTACCTTCACGCGATGCTTGATTCACCGAAGCTGATCACCGCCTATCCGCCTCCGCCATCGCCCGCTCGCACCCGGCCGGCAGAGCGCACCCCGGTGCGTGTCGGCCTCGTCCAGGAACGCTGGTACCCCGATCCGGACGAGCACCAGGAGGCGCTCGCACGCGGGCTCCGGATCGCCGCCGGCGAGGGGGCGAGCATCGTCTGCCTTCAGGAGCTGTCCCTCTCGCCGTACTTCGCCGTTACTCCCGACGGCCCGGGTGCGGTTGGCGCGAACCCGGAGGAGCTCGACAGCGGGCCGACCATGCGCTTCGTCTCGGCGGTCGCGCGGGAGGCTGGGACCCACGTTCATGCCTCGCTGTATGAGCGCGCTGACGGCGAGGATGGGCTCGGCTATAACACCGCGATCCTGGTGGGGCCCGACGGCAGGCTGGTGGCGCGGACCCGCAAGCTGCACATCCCGGTCACGGCCGGCTACCACGAGGACCGGTACTTCCGTCCCGGTCCAGCTGATGGAGATCCCTTCCCAGTTGTGGAGCTGCCGGTCGCCCAGAGCCAGGTCAAGCTCGGGCTTCCGACTTGCTGGGACCAGTGGTTCCCCGAGCTCGCGCGCGCGTACTCGCTCGAGGGAGCTGAGATCCTGGTCTACCCGACGGCGATCGGATCAGAGCCCGATCACCCGGCCTTCGATACCCAGCCGCTCTGGCAGCAGGTGATCGTCGCAAACGGAGTGGCGAACGCGACGTTCATGGTTGCGGTCAATCGCATCGGGACGGAGGAGCCGCTCACGTTCTATGGCTCGAGCTTCATCTCCGATCCCTATGGCCGGGTTCTGGTCCAAGCTCCTCGCGATCAGCCGGCGGTCCTCGTCGCCGACCTCGATCTGGACCAGCGTCGTGATTGGCTCGAGCTGTTCCCATTCCTGCGCACTCGCCGCCCGGACGCTTACCGGGTGCTCGTAGAACCCGCCGTGGGGACCACTGAGCAGACGATGGCTTCGGCTCAAGCCGCGGGCGGGTAAGCGACCTCCAGCACCCGCGAAGGAGGTCTCCCAACGAGGCCGCTGCGGTCCGGCGAGGCGACGCCAAGACTCGCAAGGAGCTGAACGAGGAGGCTCGCCGGCTCAACATCAGCGGGCGCTCGAAGATGGGCAAGGACGAGCTGCGAAGGGCGATCGCGAAGGCGCGCTGACGGGCCGGAGCGGGCGCGCTGACGGGTGTGACCGGCGGCGGGCGGCTCTGGCGCCAGGTGACGATCCGGGCGGGTCTTTGCCGAGAGGGGCAATGTAAGGTCGACCCCTGCCCGTCCCGCCGGCGCCGTCTCGGCAGGTTCCGTGTGGGTTATGCGTCATCCTCCGCGTGGGCAGCGACGAGCGTCGCGCCATCCTCCCCTGGCGTGGATAAGACGGCATCCGCGTCCTCGGATGCGTCGGTTGACGCGATATCCACACGATCGGGAACGCTCACGCCACCTAAGCGCGACCAGTAGCTCGAACCCACCGCTCATTGCGCCGTTTTGTGATCGGGGAGGCCGCCGCCTACAGCCACAGTGCCTTGGCGATGTTGTCGCCCTGGATCTCGCTAGTGCCGCCGTAGCTCGTAGTGGACCCGGCGCGCCACATCGACCCTCGATGGCGTGACTAGACCCGCCCTGTCGTCTGCATGCCCTCGAGGGTCAGGCCGGTGCGCCAGCTGGGGTGAGCGGACGACACGGGGGCGAGCGGACGACAATGGGGGTGAGCGGACGACAAGGGGGCGAGCGGACGACACGGGGGCGAGCGGACGACACGGGGGCGGCCGAGTACGCGCCGACGCCCCGCCGGCGCCCGCGCTACATTGCGTCTCATGGCCCCCAGGTCCTGACGCCGCGCGCGCCGTGCCTCGTTGGCAGCGGTGCGCCCGCGGCAGAAATGCTGCCCGTCCGTCCCTGGAGGTTTGTTGTCCCCCGAAGTTCTCAACCACGATGATGCGCGAGCCCCGCTCGCCATCTGCCTGCGCGGCGTCGTCAAGAGATTCAGCTCCGTCGTTGCGGTCAATGGACTCGATCTCGATGTCCCGGTTGGCACTTGCTTCGGCCTGCTCGGCCCGAATGGCGCCGGCAAGTCGACAACGATGCGGATGCTCACCGGACAGGCGATCGCCGACGCGGGGTCGATCGAGGTGCTCGGCTACACGCTCCCGGCTCAATCGAAGCCGGCTCGCCTGCGGATGGGCGTCTGCCCGCAAGAGAGCAACCTCGATGTTGACCTCAGCGTCCGCGACGTGCTCGACGTGTTCGCGCGGATGTATCGCGTGCCCTCCGCGCGTCGCGGGGGCGCGGTCGACGAGGCGCTCGAGGTCGCTGGTCTGACCGCGAGGGCCCGCGACAAGGCGGTGACGCTGTCCGGTGGGATGCAGCGCCGGCTCCTGATCGCCCGGGCGTTGATCCACGATCCCGACCTCGTGCTGCTCGACGAGCCGACCGTCGGCCTGGACCCGCAGGTTCGCCAGCAGATCTGGTCGCTGATCCTCGCTCTACGAGAGCGCGGGACGACCCTGCTGATGTCGACGCACTACATCGAGGAGGCCGAGCGGCTGGCCGACCGCGTGGCGATCATGTCTTCCGGGCGTGTGGTCGCCGGTGGAACACCGCTCGAGCTGATCTCAAAGTACGCGGGGCGCGAGGTCGTCGACGTGGGCGGCTCGCAAACGGAGCTGAGCGAGCTGCGCGTGCAGGCCGACGCCGAGGGCCTTTCAACCCGGTCGTCCGGGCCGGCACTCACATATCTGCATGCCGACGATCGCGGCGATGAGCGCCTGCCGGAGGGGCGGCGGCGGTTGGCGACGCTCGAGGACGTGTTCGTGGCGCTGACCGGCGAGTACGTCGAATGAGCACGGTCAGCCCGTCCATGCGCCGGATCGAGCCGAGTGGGATCGCGGCCATCTGGGTGCGCGAGCTGACCGTGTTCCGCTACTTCTGGCGCAACCAGACATTCGCGGCGATCGTCGAGCCGGTCGTCAACCTGGTGGCCTTTGGAATCGGGTTCGGCAAGCTCGTCTCGCACATCGCCGGGATTCCGTACCTGCAGTTCGTGGGGACCGGCGTGGTCGCCACCAGCATCCTCTTCAGTGCCGTGTTCTCGGGGATGTTCGACGGGCTATACAAGCGCCGTTACCAGCGCGTCTACGACGCGCTGCTCGCTGCGCCGGTCGATGTCGAGGAGATCGTCACCGGCGAGGTGCTGTTCCTCGGCACGCGGGCGGGTATCTACGGAATCGCGCCGCTGCTCGTGGCGTTCTGCTTCGGCCTGGCGCCGAAGCCGGCGATGGTGCTGGTGCCGTTCATCGGGATCCTCACCGGGATCGGGTTCGCCGCGTTCGGCATGTTCTTCGCTGCGCTGGCCACCAGGTTCGATGACTTCAACTACGTGATCAGCGGCCTGATCACGCCCCTGTTCCTGGTCGCGGGCACATTCTTCCCGCTCACTCGCCTTCCTGAGTGGCTACGCGTGTTTGCCCAGGTCAACCCGCTTTACCACTGCGTCGAGTTGGTGCGCCATTGCGCGTTCGGGTTGCGGCCCGGCGCCGACCTGATCCATGTGGGCGCGCTGATCCTGTTTGCCCTGCTCGCCTGGAGTGCGGCGGTGTGGCGGACCCGGGCGAGACTGATCGACTGACGGCTCAGGAGGTGCGAAGGGATTCCGGGTCCTGCGGCGGACCGGGAATTCCGAGCCGCCGACGGGTCTCGCCCATCAGGTCGGGCGCGGGGAGAGCTCGGGCTCGTTCACGGAGTGTCCGCTCGAGGTCACGGCGCTTGGTGGCGGTCTCGAAATCCTCGTCCGCGATCGCTCGGTCTCGTGCCGCGGCTGCTTCCGCGATCTCGAGCGCCAGCTGCTCGCGGGCACGCTCCTCGTCGGTGCGGAGCTTCTGGACCACCCCCCACAGGGTGTCGATGTCCAGGCCCATGTGCTCGAGCGCACGGCCGGCCAGCGTGTGCTTCGCGCAGCCGAGCACGAGCAGCAGGTCGCCAGGATCGGGAGCGCGCCCGAGCTCGGTGCGGATCTCTCCAGCCAGCGGGCCGAGCAGCGGCCGCACCCCCTCGAGCCATCCCTCCATCCCAGGCGGATTACTCGCGGACGCCCGCGCCTCACCGCGGTGCTCACCGCCTGGCTCGGAGAGCAGTCGGACCACCTCGTTGCGGATCACCTCCGGATCGGCGTTGAAGTTCAGGAGGATCCTGGCTCCGACACCCTCGCCCTCGCGAATCAGCCCCAGCAGGATGTGCTCGGTGCCGATGTAGTTGTGCCCGAGGCTGAGCGCCTCGCGCAGCGCCAGCTCGAGCACGTTCTTGGCCCGCGGGGTGAACGGGATCTGACCCGCGGTGACCTCCTCGCCGCGACCGATGATCCGCACCACCTGCTGGCGAGTCCGCTCGATCGTGATGTTCAGCGAGTCGAGTACTCGCGCAGCCAACCCCTCTTCCTCCCGCAGCAGTCCCAGGAGGATGTGCTCGGTCCCGATGTAGTTGTGCGAGAGGGATCGCGCCTCTTCCTGGGCCAGTACCACCACCTGACGCGCGCGCTCGGTGAACCTCTCGAACACTGATCCGAGCGTACTCCCCGCCGCCGGCGGTCGCGCCCCCGGCCCGATGGCGTCTACCGTTACGGCGCATGGGCAAAGTGTTCGAGGGAATCGATGACCGTATGCAGGCGTGGATCGCCCAGCAGCCGATGTTCTTCGTTGCCAGCGCGCCCCTCGACTCGCACGGGCACGTCAATGTCTCGCCGAAGGCTCCCATCGAGTCCCTCCAGGTGCTCGACGAGCACACTCTCGCCTACCTCGATCTGGTGGGCAGCGGGGCAGAGACGATCGCCCACGTGCGCGAGAACGGGCGCATCGTGATCATGCTGTGCGCATTCCAGGGCCCCCCGAGGATCGTTCGCCTGCACGGCCGGGGAGAAGTCATCACTCCGAGCGACGAACGCTTCGACCAACTGCAGAAGCGTGTGCGGTTCGCGCAGCCAGGGGTCGAGGCCGCCCGACGAGCGATCGTGCTCGTCAGCGTCGAGCGCGTGGCTGACTCTTGCGGGTACGGGGTCCCGCTGATGAGCCCTGAAGGCTCTCGCCCCCACATGGACGCCTGGGCCGAGAAGAAGGTCCGCGTGGGAGGCGAAGACGCGCTGCTGCGCTACCAGCAGGAGAAGAACGCCGTGAGCATCGACGGGCTTCCCGCAGTTGAGCTCGACGAGGCGGCAGCCACGAGTGGGTGACGCGGCGCTCCAGCCGGTCTTCGACGGGCACAACGACGCGATCACGCGCGAGGATCATGCCCGGCTCGCCCAAGGACGGGACGGGGGCCACCTCGACCTGCCACGGATGCGGGCGGGTGGAATGCGGGGCGGAATCTTCGCGGTCTTTGCCTCCGGCGGTGATGAGGAGTGGCATCCGGTGCCGCGCGAGGATGGCGTGCTCGAGTTCGAGCCGGCGGCGCCGGTCCCGCACGACTCGGCGGCCGCCCAGGCGACAGCGGCGGCAGGCAGGCTGCTCGCGCTCGAGCGAGAGGGCCAGGTGCGCCTGGCGCGCGGCGTAGCCGATCTGGATGCTGCCGCCGGCGATGACGGCCCACCGGTGGCGGTCCTGCATCTCGAGGGCGCCGAGGCGATCGACCCTGAGCTCGAGTCGCTCGACCTCTGGTACCAAGCCGGGCTGCGCTCGCTTGGGCCGGTGTGGAGTCGCCCCAACGCCTTCGGTCACGGAGTTCCGTTCATCTCTCCCTCCTCGCCGGACACTGGACCCGGGCTGACCGATTGCGGCCGTGGGCTCGCTCGCGGCTGCGCTGGGCTGGGGATCATGCTCGACGTCAGCCACCTGAACGAGGCCGGCTTCTGGGATCTCGCCGGTCTCGAGCTCGGACCGATCGTGGCCAGCCACTCCGGCGCGCACAGCCTGTGCCCCACCACGCGCAATCTCACCGATCGCCAGCTCGACGCGATCGGCGAGTCGGAGGGCCTCGTCGGGATCGTGTTCGCGTGCCCATTCCTGCGCCCGGACTTCGCCGACGACGAGGACACTCCGCTCGAGCTGATCGTCTCCCACGCTCGCTATGTCGCCGATCGCATCGGGGTCGAGCACGTCGCGCTCGGCTCGGATTTCGACGGAACCACGATTCCCGCCCCGCTTGGCGACGTGGCGGGGCTACCGCGCCTGCTCGACGCGCTCGCGCAGGCCGGGTTCAGCGCAGCGGAGCGGTCCGCGATCGCCTGGGAAAACTGGCGTCGGGTGCTCGGCGCCTGGTGGCGCTAATCCGGGCGATCGAGCCCGCTGGCGATCGGCAGCGCATAGAACGCGGCCAGCGCCGCAGAGATCCCCAGCGTGATGTAGGCCGAGACCGCCGCGAGAGCGGTTGCGAGCACGTAGGGAGGTACGCCACTCACCGCTCGGACGAAGATCTGTTTGCGCCGCTCGAGTGACAGCTGGGGCGAGAGCAGGTGATGCTTTCGAAAAAAGAGCTGGTAGTTCAGCAGCGAGAAGGCGGCGGACATTGCCAGCAGGACACCCCCGTAGACAGCCGCCGCTAGGTTGCCGTGGTGCCCCGCCTTCAGGTACTTCGCCATCAGCGACGTCGCGAACGGAATGACCACGACCGTCAGCAGCAGCAGATTGTTGATCATCAGGATCGCGTGGTCAGCCTCGCGGAGCCTGCTCAACATCGCGTGATGGTTGACCCAGATGATTCCGATCGTGATGAACGAGATCACGTACGCCGCGTAGCTGGGCCACTCCGCGGCGAGAGCGTCAGCCAAACTCGCGTTCGCCTTGACGTCCGGCACCGAGAGGTTCAGGACGAGCAGCGTGATCGCGACAGCCAGGACCCCGTCGGAGAACGATTCGAGCCGGTTGGTGCTCACGGCTCAGGTGTTCGCCGAAGGTGCCAATGCTCCTGTCGCCGCGCCCCGCGCGGGGTTGCCCGTGACCTGCCGCAGCGCCAGCCGGTAGCCGTCTGCCAGCCGGCCCAGGGTCGCCCCCCAGCTGCGCTCCCGGGTGGCGCTAACGCCGCCCCGCCTGAGACGCTCACGCAGCAGCTCGTCTCGCACCAGTGAGATCAGCGCGTCACCCAGCCGGTACGCATCCGGCGGCACGAGCAGACCCGAATCTCCATGCTCGATCAGGGCGGCGGGGCCGCCGCGGTCGACCGCTATCACCGGGAGGCCGCTGGCCTGGGCTTCGAGGATGACCTGACCGAACGTGTCGGTCTTGCTTGCGAACAGAAACATGTCGGCGCTGGCGTAGACGCGCGCGAGCTCCTCTCCAGAGAGCCACCCGAGGAACGTCGCGTTCTCGCCGAGACGATCGCGTAACAGCTGCTCGTCGGGGCCCCCGCCGGCGAGCACGAGGTGAAGTCTCGGATCCTGACGATGGGCCTGCAGGAACGCCTCCGCGAGCAGCTCGATCCCCTTTTCGCGGGCCAGCCGCCCGGCATAGAGGACGTTCACCTGGCCTGGGAGGAGCCCCGGCTTCGAGAGCTTCGGCGTGAAGCGCCGCAGGTCGACCCCGCGATCCCAACGCGCGAGCCGCTCAGGCGGGATACCCAGCGCGGTCAGCTGCTCGTCGCTCGAAGGGCTCGGCGAGAGGACGGCGTCGCAGCCCCCATAGAACATCGAGAGCGCGACCCCCGCGAAGCGCCCCACCTCCGCGCGCCCGCTTCGGAGACCTGCGTATGCCGCGAGCTCGGTGTGGTAGCTGCCGGCTATCGGAATGCCGAGCGCGCGCGCGATCATCCACGCGGCACAGCCGGACGGGCCTGGTGAGCACACATGCAGCAGGTCGTAGCCGCCCTGGGTGATCGCCTCGACGATCGCCGGGAGACTCGGGACGCCCACACGCAAGCCCGGATAGAACGGGATTTCGAGCTCGGTGACCGCGCTCAGGCGCCTGTCGACATCGGCGTCCGTACCCACGATCTCGACCTCGAACCCGGGCACGCCGCGTTCGCGAACCTGCCTGATCGCACTCGAGGCTCCGTGGACTGCCCCGAGGCCGTCGGCGACGAGCGCGACTCGGGGACGGTCGCTACCGCCGCGCTCCAGGCGCCGCTTCTCGGAGGCCAGGAACGCCTCAGCCGCTACGTACGGGACGGCTGGGACAGCCGCCGCGAACAGCTCGAGGGCAGCGTGCTGGAGCTCCTGAACGCTGGTTGCCGCGGGCGCCACAGCGGTCCTCTCGAGCGCCGAGACGATCGTGCGCGCGGATTGCGCGAGCTTCCGTTCATGGACTCGCCGCGCGCGGCGCTCCAGATCGGCATGGTCGAGCCGACCCTCGACAAGCACGTCGAGAACGCTCGCGTACTCGATCTCCGGTTCGATCGCTCGGGTCCAGGCCTCGAGCAGCGCCTGGGCATCGCGTGGTCCGAGATCGCCGCCGGATCCGCTCGAGCGAGCGGCGCCTTCGCTCAGTACACGCTCGACGATTCGTAGGACAGCGGCAGGGTCGGGAGCTTGCTCGCCGCTCCTGCGGCCGCTCGTGCGGATCGCCAGCGCGATTGCCGCGTGTGCCCATTTCGCGGGACTCCCCTGAGTGCCGCGCGTCTCCACGCGCCCCGCGCGCACATGAGCCAGGAACTCCGGGACGCTTGTGGCGGGCGGCGTCTGCGTGAATGTGCGCCCCACTTCGATGCCGGCGTGGTCGTCCGATCCGCTGATCCCGATCCCGCCGTGGGTCTCGATGTAGATGAACGCCGGGAGGTTCAGCTCCTTGGCTCTCGCGCCGTTGCGCGTCTCCCAGATCGGGAAGAGCTCGGCGAGCCTGCGCCGGTGGCGCGCGGTCAGCGGGGCGCCAACCGCGTAAAACGGGTGGGCCAGCGCTGCGGTGATCTCAGCTTCATGGAGGTAGCGAGCGCAGGCTTCGAGGTCATGGTTGTGGGCCTGGAGCCAGTCGTGGTCGTCTGGGGTGATTCCGTAGCAGAGGACATGCACTGCCTGTGGCTGTCCCTTGAACCAGGCCGTCAGCTCCTCGGAGATGAGCGTGTCGGACAGGTGCGCGAGCTCGAGCGCCCCCGCGATCGTGTCGTGATCGGTGAGCGTCACGAAGTCCATGCCGCGACGCTTTGCCAGCTCGTAGACCTCGGCAGGCTCGGTTGCGCATTCGGGGATGCCGAGGCTTCGCTGCACTCCCAGCTTCGACAGCGCAGACGCCGATGAGTGAACATGCATGTCGGTGCGAGTTATCTCGTTCATGGGCTGAACGTTCGCCGCGCGCGGACGCGACCTCGTGAAGAACGCGAGCAGGAGCTGTGACTGTTCTGTTACCGCCGCAGCCGTGCCGGGCACTTCTGCTCCCAGGCGTCGGCAAGCAGCTCTGCCAGCAGTTCGTCAGGCACCTGGCGAAGGTCGACCCTCACGGCCGCGAGTCGTTTCCCCCACCACACTTCCGCGCAGACCTCAGGAGTGGCCTGAACCGCGGTCCGAATCCCGGCCTCGTCGATCATCACGTTCATGTGATGCTCGTCCCAGAGGGTCGCGAAGATGCGCCCCGCCACACGGAACGAGGGGCGGCCGTGGTGATCGAGCTCGACCGCCTCCGGCAGCGCGAGTGCAACGCGGCGGGCCTGCTCGGCAGATGGCACATGACGATTGTGGCAAGCAGAGTTATCCTCGCGCCGTGCATTTCAGCGAGCTGACCGCCCCGGAGCAGCGAGTCCTCGGCTGCCTGATCGAGAAGCGCTGGACGACGCCCGATCAGTACCCGCTGTCACTTAACGCGCTCCGCCTCGCGTGCAACCAGTCGACTAGCCGGGATCCGGTCACCGACTACGACGACGGCACGGTCCTGGAGGCGGCTCAGCGCCTATCGCGTTACGGCCTCGCGCGGCTGGCGAGCGGGCATACCAGCCGGGCAACGAAGTACCGCCATCTCGCCGAGGAGGCGCTCGGCCTCGGTCGAGAGGAGCTGGCGGTGCTGAGCGTCATGCTGCTGCGCGGGGCGCAGACTCCGGGCGAACTGAAAGCGCGGACCGAGCGGATGGCGCGGCTCGAGTCTTTGGCCGAGGTTGAGCAGGTGCTCGGTGTGCTCACGGATCGCGGTTATGTCCGCCGTCTCGAGCGACGGCCCGGCCACAAGGAGGATCGCTTCGAGCATCTGCTCGGTGGCGCCGGAGATGGTGACGCTCCACCCCGTCCGGGTGAGGTTGCGCACGGGCCGGTCGAGACTCCCCCCAGCCCGTCGGCCGCCACCCCCCAACCCGAGGGCCGCGGCGGTGAGCTCGCGGATCGCGTCGAAGCGCTCGAGGCCGAGGTGGCTGCGCTCCGCGCCGAGCTGATCAGCCTGCGCGATCAGGTCGGAAGCGCCAGTCCCACGAGGTAGGTCGCCCCTCCCACCACAGCGCCCGCGAGCGTCATCTCGAGGCCTGCTGACCACCAGGTCCGCAGGGTGACCAGTGACTTGGCCGCGCCCACCAGGAAGTGAGCGAGCAGTGAGACGATCGCTGCCGCCACGATCGCGACGCTCCCGGTGGTGAACATGAACGGAATGACCGGGATGATGGCTCCGAGGGCGGTGGAGACGCCGGCGGCGATGGCCGCCTGCACCGGATCCCCACCACCTCCGCCGGCGCTGCCGAATTCTTCCGCGACCAGCGCCTGGAGCATCGCATCGGGAGTGCGTGACATCCGCTCGGCCAGCTCGTCCGCGGTCTGCGGGTCGATGCCTTTCAGCTGGTAGAACAGCGACAGCTCTTCCTTCTCCTCCTCGGGGTGCTCGGCGATCTCCTGGCGCTCGCGATCGATATTCGCCGCCGCGACCTCGCCCTCCGAGCGCTCGGCCAGGAACGCTCCTGTCGCCATCGACAGCGCTGAGGCGATCGCAGCAGCGAGCCCGGCGGTCAGCACCGAGCTCGACCCTTGCGTCGCGGCGGACACGCCGGCCACGATCCCGAACACAGCCGCCAGGCCATCGTTGGCTCCGTAGATCGCTCCCGAGATCCAGCCTCCGCCGGTGCGATGCCATTTCTCTCGCCCGAGGATCCGGTCAAGGCGCGCCCGCGCGCCCGGTACCGCGATCGGTGGTCCATCGCCGTGGTCGGCTTCCCTCCCCCCGCCGTCGCCCCCTCGGATCTCCTGGACCGCAAGCGAGTGGGAGCGCTCGTCCTTACGGATCTCGCGCAGCAGCCGGTCGGTAGCGCCGTCCCCGGTGGCGCGCTTATAGACGTCGTCGACCTCCTCGTCCTCGGCCGCCTCGCGCGCCGCGAGGAGCCGATCGATCGGAGCGATTCGCGCCTGAAGGCGCAGCCACAGCGGCAGCTGGACGCTCTTCGGATCGGGAACCGGGATATCGAGCTCCCGCATGCGCTGCTCGAGGCGTCCGCGGTGGCCGGCCTCCGCGTCGGACATTCGCCGCAGGATGTCGGCCTCGCGGTCGGACATGCGCCGCGCGATCAGGTCATAGGTGGCGCCGGCGACGATCTCGCCTTGCCAGGCCTTCAGCAGCCGTTCCCGGACGTCAGCCGGCGCTTCGCTCATGATCGCTGAGCGTACTCACGTGTAGCCTTGCCCGGCGTGTCTGCGACGTCGGCAACGCGTGCTGTCGCGCTCCTTCTAGCCGGAGCGCTGTGCGGGGGATGTGGCGAGGCTGCCACTACCACCGCCCCGAAGGCGAGTTCGGCCACACATTCAAGCCAGGCGGCTGCACCGCCCGTGGCGCGGACGGTCGCGGCGCTGGTGCCACCCCCCAATACGCAGGCGCACACGGTCCAGGTCCCGGTCCTCACCTACCACCGCGTCGCGCCGCTCAGTGCGGTCGGCCTACTCGACCTCAAGGTCGACCCCGCGAACTTCGCCGCCGAGCTTCAAGCGTTGCATGATGGGGCCTACCACACGATCACCCAGACCCAGCTATTCGACGCCCTGTACCGCGGCGCAGCCCTTCCGGCGCATCCGATCATCATCTCGGTCGACGACGGCTACGTCGACGACGTCCGGACGATCCTGCCCGACCTGGAGCGGTGGCACATGGTGGCGACCTTCTTCGTGATCACCGGGCGGATGAACGAGCCGGGATTTCTCAACGCCGAGCAGATCCGTCAGCTCGATCGCGCCGGGATGGACGTCGGCGACCACACCGCTCACCATGTCGACCTCAGAATGCTGACGCCTGCCGAGCTCACCGTCGAAACTGCGGGCTCCAAGCAAATTCTCGAACGCGTGCTCGGGCATCCCGTGTACTTCTTTGCCTACCCCTTCGGCACATACAACGGCGCCGTTCTGCAGGCGGTGAAGGCGGCGGGCTTCAGCATGGCCTGCACGACCATGTCCGGCACCCACGAGAGTACCGCTGCCCCGCTGACCATGCCCCGGATCCACGTCGGCCGGGCCGAGACTCCGAGCGACCTGCTGGCAGAGCTGGGCGGGGCGTAAGCCGGCTCGGCCTCGCCAGCCATGACTGGCCGCGGTCGCTTGCGGCTGTCGGTCGATCCCGACGTAGTGCGCCCGATGGCTCGCCCCGATCTCGATTGGGCTCAAGTTCTTCGCGGACGCGCCGACTCTCATATCGACGATGGGCCGCGGCTTGGGCCGTCGCCACGTGCGCCGCCCTTCGCTGTCGGCTTCTACCGAATGGAGTTCGCTGTTGATCTCGGTTAGTGTGCCTCGCGTCTGGCCCGGGCTGCGGCTGATGCTGACGTCTGTCGTGGTTCTGTGCGCCAGTCTGATTGGGGCAGCGGCCGCACAGGCCGCGGTGACGCAGTCGTCGATCACCTCCCCGTCTGATCCGTTCTATGGGTTCAATCAGGGCCAGACCCAGAACGTCACGATCTCCGGAACGTCGAACGGCACCTCGTCGGATACGGTCGACATCCGCTGCTACAACGACGACGGCTCCTCGGGCATCAGCGCGGGAGCGGTGGCGACGGGCGTCGCGGTCAGCTCCGTTGGGTCGTTCAGTACCAGTGTCCTGCTGAGTGCTCTGGAGCAGGGATCCTCGCTGTGTCGACTGCGTGCGGTTCCGGGCGGTACCACACCCACCACGGGCCTGAGCGCCTTCGCCGGCCCGCGGACGGCGCTCGGCTACCTGACCAGATTCACGGCCAATGGGAATCTCTATGACTTCTATCTCTACGACTCGCAGTTGGCGGCAGCCAACGATTACGACACGTACGGCTCTTGCACGCTGAACGACTCATATCTGATGGATCCGACGGTGTTGGGTCAGCGGGACTCGACCGGGTTTGTGTGCAACGACATCCCCAACAATCCCGCGCAGTCTGATCCGACCAGGGCGGGGCTCGAGGTTGATGGGAATCCAGCCTACCCCCCAGGTCTAGCTCATCAGATAAATCAGAACGCGGCAGCGTTTCCGACGCTTACGATCGACTCGATCACGCAGGATCCGAGTACCGGTGACTTGACGATCAGAGACACCGAGCCGATCGTTCGGTGCTCCGGGGACCCCTTCCCGGCGACGTCCAACAACTGCACGACGTTCATTCCGAGTGGCGTGCAGGTGCAGCAGACGGTCACCCAGACGGATAACGGGCACATGGTCTCGGTGCGCGACGTGTACTCGAGCACCGACGGAGCGAGCCACGCGGTCAACCTGCTCTCGCAGAACACCCAGTCCTTCGACGTTTCCGGGAATATCGGCACGCATGTGAGCTATGAGTTCCCCGGCCAGTCGTCGTTCGCTCCGGGGACCGCGGGCGAGAGGGTCTCGGTGCCGGCGAACGCGCCGGCGTCGATCCTGGTTGAGAACAACGTAAACCCCGATGGGTCGACCTCAGGGGGCCGCGGAGCGATCACCTACGACCAGTTGCCCTCAGGGCCGTTTGCATTCGCCCTCGGAGCCAATGGCGACGGGGTGTTCGACGTCCCCAACACGCTGACGGTGCCCGCCACCGGTAGCGTGTCACTCGGCTACACCTACTCGACCGAGTTCACGCTCGCGGCTGTACAGCACGATGCGCTGGTCGCGCAGGACGGCGGCCAGCCTCCCTCGATCTCGATCAGCTCGCCTGCTCCCAACTCGACCATCGGGTTGACCCCAGTGACCGTCACCGGTTCCGCGAGCGCCGGATCAGGGGTGCAGGGCGTGACCGTCAACGGGGTCCCCGCGACGCTGTCAGGCGGCTCCTACACCGCCTCGGTACCGCTCACGCCAGGCCGTAACACGCTGACGGCAATCGTGACGTCTGACTTGGGCAACACCGCTACAACAGCGGAGACGGTCACGTACGTGCCAGTGGCGATCACCAAGTCAGCGCCCTGCCCCAGACCGAGCGGCAAACTCACTGGCGCGAAGCTCGGTCCGGTCCATCTTGGGGTGACCCGCCAGCACGTCCGCCGCATCCTGCCGCACTTTGGGATCCGCAACTACTACACAGACAACTTCTGTCTCGCACCTGGCTTCGGGATCCGCGTCGGCTACGCCTCCGCCAGGCTACTCGGCCCAACCGCGAAGCTTGCGCGGACCACCGGACGAGTCGTGCTCGCAGTGACCGCGAACTCGTTCTACAGCGTGGCGGGGGTGCGTCCAGGCATGCGCCTGGCGACCGCCGCCCAGCAGCTGAGGCTCGGCAAGGTCATCCACCTGGGCCCCAACTATTGGTACGTGATCCCCGCCGGCAACGCCGCCAACGATGTGCTCAAGCTCCGCCACGGCGTCGTCCAAGAGATTGGGGTCGCCAACCAGCACCTCACCACTAACCGCACCGCCCAGCTACGACTCCTCGCTAACTTCTAGACCACAGCGATGAGCTATGGGCCATCTGGCCATTTTGGCTGCCTTGAGCGCCTGGGACAAGCTCGTGCGCTCGGGCGAAGTCAGCGAGCCTTCCCGGTCTCGAGCTGCTCCAGGCGCGCGGCCTGCTGAGCCACCTGCCGGGCCAGATCTTGCTCTCGGGGGCGGCTCAGGATCTCGAGCTTGATGCCGTCCGGGTCGTGAAGGAACACCGCGTAGTACCCAGAGGTAGATGACCGCTCGCCGCGTTCGCCCTCGATCTCACCACGGTGGACGTACCCCAAGGCGCCCGAGGAGCCCAGAGTAGAAGGCAAGACTCGGATCGAACGAGCTGACCACGAGGTCGAGGTGATCGATTGCCTCCATCTGGACCATCCGATTGACGGGCCGAGCGATATAAGCCCCGACAGCGCTGGGCGATCCTAGTCACGGGCCGGCGATGCGGGCACCGACGGCGCTGTGGTCCCCTGATGCGAGGCGGCTGCCGTCGCAACGTCCGTCGGGTAGGTGCGACGCGAGCGGGCAAGGAATATCCCCGCCGCCACGAGCGTCGAGATCATGATCAGAAAGCTCACTTCCAGCCCGGTCGCGGTGCCTTGAGAGATGCCACCGGGATGGGTGCCCACCGGCGCCTGCTCCGGTGTGAAGCCTGCGACCAGGTCCGCGACCCCGCCGAACAGAAGCGGAGCGAGCGCCTGGGCGAGCGAGCGCAGGAAAGTCCGCGTGCTCTCGGCCCGGCCCCAGAGCCCCGCCGGCATGATGTCCAGACGGGCCGCGTCCAATGGGGGATTGGCTGCCGCTAGCAGCGCAGCACCTGCCACGTCGAACCAGATCGCGGGTGTCAGATGGTCTCCGAGGATCCCCGGGATGAGCAGGGCGCTCGCCCCGAGATAGCAGAGCGCCGGGACCCAGACGCGCGCGTCCAAGAAGCCTCGAGCCAGCATGAAGTCGGTGAGTCGCCCGCTGACGAGGGTCCCGACCATCGCGCCCCCGACGAGCAGCACGAGGACGAGCTCCGCGGTCGCCTGGTTGACGTGATAATGGCCGCGCACGAACACCACCGCGAACGTCTGGAGCCCGGCAAAGAAGAAGTAGCCGAGCGAGGAGCTGATGATCATCAGCACATTTGTCGGTATCGACAGGATGTAGCGGATCGCGGCGCCCATTCGCATCTCTCGTGGATCCTCGGTCAGTACGAGCCGCGGGTCGGGCTCCACGCCGTGCTTTCGGACGGCCTCCTGGGCGAGGCCGTCGTCCGCCTCGGGCCGCGCGGCCGGCTCATCGGATGCGCGAGTTGCGCGCCTGGCCGGCTCGAAATCGATTGCCCCAGGCGCGAGACGGCTCTGGCCTCCCCGCAAAGGCTCGGGCACGGTCAGCCAGAGCGTGCGAGCGAGGAAGAATCCTGGCAATGCGAGCAGGATGAAGGCCGCGCGCCAGGAGATGACGCTCGCCACGGTGCCGCTGACGATGAAGCCGGCAGCTGTGCCGGCGATCTCACCGCCCAGGATGTAGGCGTACACCCTGCCTCGCTCGGCGGCCGGGAAGTAATCGCCGGTCAGCGACGCGATCGCCGGCCCCGCCGTCGCCGTGACGGCGCCCAGCGCCAGCCGCGTCAACAGCAGCGCCCCGTAGCTGCCGGCCAGTCCGCTGAGTAGCGAAGCCAGGCTCCACAGGACGATGCTGCCCGCCAGCATCGGCATCCGCCTCACCTTGTCGACAAGCAGCCCGACTGGCAGCACGAACGCGGCGCCGACGAGCAGCGCGACCGAACTGAGCAGCCCAACCTTCGTGTTGCCGATGTGCAGCGCATGCTCGAGCTGCGGGGCAGCGGCGCCGATCGTTGCTGTGTCCGCACCGTTAAGGGCCAGGACCGCGCCGAACAGCACGATCACGCGCGCTCGTGCTGGGCCCCCGACGAGCACGACCACCTGGCCCGTAGCCTTACCCCATGACCACCTGAGGAAGCGAGCGGTGGCGCGCGCTACCGCCGCGGGAGCCCCCTCGCTCGCCATCGTCAAAGCATGTCAGGTGGCGGCGTCCTCGTCTTGCCACCTGCGCACCGTCGAGCGCAGGGAGAAGTATCCGGCAACCCCCGGCAACGTAGGCAGCCAGAAAGAGATTGCTCGGTATGCCAGCACCCCTATCAGGGCGTGGCTGCCGGGAACTCCGAACGCCGCGAACGCGCCGATCATCCCGCCCTCGACGCCGCCGACGCCTCCGGGTAGAGGGAGCAGGCTTCCGAGCGTGCCGAGGAAGTAGCAGAGCACCAGCACTGCGACTGGCACGAAAGTTTCGAACGCCCGAAACGAGAGCCCAAGGACCGCGATGTCGAACCCCCAGTACACGAGCGCGCCCAGCAGCCCGAAGCGGTGTTCGCGGATCAGATTCAGCGCCGTTCGTACCCCGGACCCCAGCGTCGCCGGCGCAGTCGCGAACCGCGCCGCGAACTTGGCGAGACGGCCTGAGCGTCCGGCGAGATCCTTCAGGCGGCGCTCAAAGTCCTGGGGGACGAGGCCCATGCTCGCGACTAAGAACACACCGCCCAGACTTAACAGCGCCGGAATCACCGTCAGCACAAACGGGGCCTGGCCGGCGAACAGCCCGACCCGGAGCCCGAGCCCGCAGACGATGATCGCCCCGAGGTAGACCGAGTACTGGACCACATAGCTGGCGACCATCCGGCAGGCGATCGTTCGCGCGGGCATGCCCGCCCGTCGCAGCGCCCAGACGGTCACCGCGACGCCCCCTGCCCCTGCGGCCGCCAGCAGGCGGATCGCGGCGATTCCGGCCAGCGGGATCTCGAGGCTCACCCGCCAGGTCAGCCGGGGCACCCCGCGCGCGAAGATCGTGCGAAACAAGAGCGCATAGCCGGCGATTGACACCATCTCGAGCGCGGCCGCGAGCGCGAGCCAGAATGGATCGCCCCGGCGCAGCTGTCCCCAGGTCTGGTTCAGCCCGGCGAGCTTTGGCAGCAAGAAGTAGAACCCGCCGAGCGCCAGCAGGGTGAAGATCCCCGCCAGCACCATTCGCCGCACGGTAAGCGGGCCGCCCGGCTCGGCGGTTCCTTCGTGCTCATCGGCCGGGCTCTCCTCAGCCGCGTCCGCTGCAATCGCTGTCTGAGCCGCCACGTCATCGGCCGGCACCTCCGGCTCGCGCTCGTCGTCGACCTGGACGACTTGGCCAGAGAGCTGCGGGGGGGCGGGCGGGATCCGCTCTGGGGGAACCGGCATAAGCGCTCTGTGCAAAAGTTACCCGCGCGACGGGCAGATCTTGCATGAATGGCGTTTCGGGCCCTCCCTGGCGAGGAATACGTCCGGGCAGACGGGTCTCCAAGGGAGGGTTCAATGCGTGCTATCAGAACCGCTGTCGCGCACGGTCCGGTGCTCTGTGACCTTGGGTGCGCCTGCTGCTTGGCGCTGGGGGCCGGCCCGGCTGGCGCCACGACACATCAGCCCGCCACCGCGAAAGCCGGCGCTTGGGTTCTGACCGCTACAAGCCCCGGGGGTAGCTACGCCCCGACTTTCACCGGCAACGGACTGCTAGGTGTCCGAGTGCCGCCGTCCGGTCAGGGTTATGCGGCCGGGAGCGTCCCGGCCGAGTCAGAGCTTGCCGGCTTCTATGCCCAGCCTTCAGGCGCTGTCCAGCAGCGAGCCAACATTCCGAGCTGGTCGACGCTGACATTCAGCGACGCGGGAGCTCCCTTCTCGCTGGGGACCGGGACAACGAGCGACTGGCGGCAGTCGATCGACTTTCGCACCGGGACGATCACCACATCCGCTCGCTGGAGCGCTCCCGACGGCCACGTCACCGACATCCGTTATCAGGTGCTGACCGACCGAGCTGACCCGTACCTGGGCCTGGTTTCGCTGTCCCTGATACCTCATTGGAGCGGTGCGGCGAGCGTGACGGACGCGATCGACGGCACGCCGGCGACGCTGTCGAGCGAGGTGTCCAAGGGCTGGAGCCCGGCCGCACGCAGCGACTGGGTGACAGTTCAGGCGCAGGGAACGAACATCGATGTTGCGCTGGCGAGCCAGTTGGCGCTCAGCAGCAACGTTGCGCCTACAGTCACTCCGGTCGATCAGACAACGCGTCAGAGCGTCGGGCAGGAGCTGAGCTTCCCGGTGAGCTCGGGCCATACGTACACGATCGACAAGTTCGTTGGGGTAGAGAGCTCGCAGCAGGCCACCAACCCAACTTCCGCCGCACGAGCGCAGGCGGCGAGCGCCGCCGCGGCCGGCTACCGGGCCGCGATTGCCGCCAACGATGCGGCCTGGAAGAAGGTGTGGCAAGGCCGGATCGAACTGCGGGGCAACCCAGTGCTCGCAACGATGGTCAACGCGAGCGAGTTCTATCTATGGTCGAGTATCCGCCCCGGGGTCGACTGGAGCATCTCGCCTGCCGGCCTCTCCTCCAACGGTTACAACGGCCACATCTTCTGGGACGCTGAGACGTGGATGTATCCGAGCCTGCTCGCGATGCATCCGGATCTCGCGGCCGGAATCAACGCCTACCGCTTTGCGCGGCTCGCCGCAGCCGAGCAGCACGCGGCAGCCACCGGGTACAAGGGTGCTCGCTTCCCGTGGGAGAGCGCGCTCGACGGCACCGAGCAGATCCCGCCGCCGGTCTCGACGAACAGCGAGGGCCTCTACGAGCAGCACATCACGGCCGATATCGCGCTGGCGCAATGGCAGTACTACCTCGCGACCGGAGACCGACAGTGGCTGGCGCAGCGGGGGTGGCCCGTGATCTCGCAGGCGGCGGCCTTCTGGGCCTCGCGGGTCTCGCTCGCGGCCGACGGCACCTATCACATCTACGGGGTTACTGGACCGGACGAGGAGGACCCCAATGTCAATGACGAGGTCTACACGGCTGTCGCAGCGAAGACCACGCTGATCGATGCGGTCAAGGCCGCCGGCCTACTCGGTATCTCGGCGCCCTCGAGCTGGTCTGAGATCCCCTCGAAGCTGGTCGTGCTGTTCGATCCGAGGCTCCGGATCCATCCCGAGTTTGCGGGCTACCGCGGCCAGCTCGTCAAGCAGGCCGACGTGACGATGATTCAGTACCCGTGGGCCTACCCGATGCCGGCCCGAGTCGCCCAGAGGGACATCAACTACTACGTCCCCCGAACCGATCCTCAGGGTCCGTCCATGAGCGATGCAGTCAACTCGATCGACACCTCCGCGCTGGGAACGCCGGGATGTGCGAGCTACGTGTTCACAGAGCGCTCCTTCCAGCCGTTCATCCGCGATGTGTTCGATCAGTTCTCGGAGACCAAGACGGGTGGCGCGTTCACGTTCATGACCGGCATCGGCGGGTTCCTCCAAGAGTTCATCTACGGCTACTCCGGGCTTCGCTTCACTCCGACGGGCGTCCAGCTCTCCCCGAGCCTGACCGCCCAGCTGCCAGGGGTCGTGTTGCACGGGCTGGTGTGGCATGGGCGCCGGTTCACAGTTGCGATCGGCCTCCACGACACAACGGTCACGCTTCAGAGCGGCGGTCCCCTACCGGTGCTGAGCGCGTCGGGACAGAGCACCGTAACCGTGGGGCATCCGGCGAGGATCCTCACCCGACGCCCCGACCTGCTGCGGACCGCGGACGCTGTTCGCTGCGCCGGCACCACGGCGAGCAGCTTCCAGCCGGGCGCATCCCCACTTGCGGCTGTCGACGGGAGCCCGGCGACCGACTGGCAGCCCGCCACCCTCCCCGCTCGGCTCACCGTCGCACTGCCCGCGGGGTTGCGGACACTGCGCCATGCCATGGTCCGGTGGGGACAGCAGTGGCCGCCGGCGCCCGGCCCGAACATCCCGCCGCCGCCCGGCCCGGTGATCACGCTGCGGGCGTCGAGCTACATGCTGCTGGTGTCGACAGACGGCTTGACCTGGCGGCGCGTCGCCACAGTCTCCGGCCGCGGGTCAGGAACGGTCGACACCCTTCGCTTCAAGCCCGTCCGCGCCCGTTTCGTCCGCGTCGATATCACGGCGGCTACCGGCAGCAGCCCCCCGATGCTCCAGGAGCTGAACGTCACTGGATGAGGCTCGCGACCTAAAGGATCCCGATCTCGGAGTTGTCGCCGACCAGGAACCGGTAGGCCCGCGGCTGGCGGTGGTCGCGGCCGACCTTGACGTTACGGCCCAGAAGCGAGGACTCCATCCGGCCGTCGAGGTCGCGGACGACCGAGCCCGCGAGCAGGATCGAGTGCTCGACCTCGGCGTTCTGGACCGAGCAGCCCTCGCCGATAGCCGTGTAGGGACCGACGTAGCAGTCGGTCAGCCTGGCCCCGGCGCCGATGATCGCCGGACCCCTCACGGCCGTGCGCTCGAGCCTCGCCCCGCGCTCGATCACCACCCGGCCGTCGACCTGGGAGTCGATCAGCTCGCCTTCGACGCGACCGACGATCGTGTCCAGCACGAGCCGGTTGGCAGCGAGCATGTCCTCGAGCCGGCCGGTGTCTTTCCACCATCCACGCACGATGTGCGGCTCGACCCGCAACCCTCGATCAACGAGGTGCTGGATCGCATCGGTGATCTCGAGCTCCCCGCGAGAGGACGGTTCGATCGCCCGCGCCGCGTCGTGGACCCTGGCGTTGAACATGTAGACGCCGACCAGGGCCAGGTCGGTGCTCGGCTCGGCTGGTTTCTCGACCAGGCGGACGACAGCACCATCTCGCAGCTCGGCGACGCCATAGTTCTCCGGGTCCGCGACCGGCGTCAGCAGGATCAGGGCATCAGGAGCATGCTCTTGGAAAGCAGCCAGAAGATCCTCGATACCACCCTGCAAGAGGTTGTCGCCGAGATACATGACGAACGGTGACTGCCCCAGAAACGGCTCGGCGGTGAGGACCGCGTGGGCAAGTCCCAGCGGCGCATCCTGGACGATGTAGGTGAGCCTCACCCCAAACCGCGACCCGTCCCCGGCGGCGGCGCGGATCTCATCGCCGGTCTCCGGGGCGATGATGATTCCGACCTCGCCGATGCCTGCCTGCGCCATCGCCTCGATCCCGTAGAACAAGACGGGCTTGTTGGCGACAGGGACGAGCTGCTTGGCGCTGGTGTGGGTGATCGGCCTCAGGCGGGTTCCCCGGCCTCCGGAGAGGATCAGCCCCTTGAGCTCTTCCATCGCGGCCTGGAGACTAGTGGGAGATGAGCTACCGGCGCATTGGCCGCGACGCGCGATTAGGACATCCGTTCCGCACGCGCCGCGGCACTCTGATAGATCGGCCGCTGCGCGGGTTCCTTTAGCGACCCGTCTAGCGGGTCACTAGATCCGCTGCGTTGCGGATCTCGAGCGCGGCGCTGAGCACGGCGGCGCGCGCGTCATCAGGCTCGAGCACTACCGCGTCGCCCGCCTCCTTGAGGACCTCGCGGACGAGCCAATCGACCCCGGCGAAGCCGAGCTCGACGATCACCGAGCCATCAGCCAGTTCGGCCGTGACAGCCCTGTCCTCGCGAGCCCATCGTGCGCGATCTGGCGAGATCCAGACCCGGGCGCGGCGAGAAGCGGGGACCTCCCCGGTCCTGGGCCAGCCGTCCACGTCGGCCGCAGGATCGACGTCCGGTCGGGGTTCGAACGGTTCGCTGGTGATCGTCGCCGACTTGATCCGGTCAAGGCGGAAGTGCCGGACGGCGTCCCTGGATGGGTCGAAGCTGGCCAGGTACCAGCCCTCCCGCCCGTTGATCAGTGCATAGGGCTCAACGGTGCGGGTGGAGAACTCGTCCTCGTTCTCCTTGTAGTACTCGAACGAAAGCATGTGACGCTGCGCGATCGCGCGCGAGACCACGAGCGAGATCTCCGTGTCATCAGCCCCCGGCGGCGCGACCTGGAGCCCCTCGCGCGCAGGGTCCTCTCCCAACGCCGCAACGACCTTCTTGCGCACCGATGCAAGCGAGCCTTCGGGGATGTGCTCGCCGATCAGATCGATCGCGGCGACGAGCGCCTTCGCCTCCACCGGCAGCAGCCGTGCCGGGCGCGCAAACGAGTCTCCGTAGGGCTCCGGGTCCACTTCGATCGTCCCATCGTCGGCGATCTCGGCGTACAAGACGTACGTGCCCGCCCCGAAGTTGACGACGTTCAGAACGGAGATGTCCTCGCGCAGCTCCTGATCGGAGATCTTGATTGCATCGCACACCTCCGCAGCGTTCAGCCGCCGGCCTGCCCGCCCGGCCTCGATCAGGATGCTCGCGAGCGTCACCAGGCGCGCGAATCGCTCCGGGCGGATCGCCGCATCGGGGTGGTGCCCGTTGTCCGACTCGGCGTCGGAGTCGGTCCCGTTGGCGCTCGGAGTGCTTGCGCGCCGGCCTGCCTCGCTCTGCTGCGACGCATCGTGCTCAGCCGCTTCCGGGGCGACACGCGCGTCGCCGGTGTGACGCTCGATCACCAGATCAAGCCTTCCGCGGAGCTCCGCGCCGAGCTCTTGCGGCTCCTGAATGCGGGCGTGCTCGCCTAGCCCCAGAACCCAGGCGATCAGCTGACGGGCGTTCGCATAGGGCGTGATGAACACGGCGTCGCCATCCCCTTCGCCCTCCTGGACCTCCCCATAGCTGCCGAAGTGGCGCGCGATCTGCCAGGCGATCCGGCTGCCGATCCAGATCTCGGCCGAGCCGATCGGCTCGCCGAACTGCCAGTCGATGCGACTTGCGTAGGAGCGTGGATCGAAGTCGGCGGGCCGCTGAAAGTCGTGCTCGGCCTTCGTCGCGTAACCCACCTTGCCGCGGATGCGCGAGAGCCTGAAGACACGAATTGCATCTCGTTCGTGGGAGTGCCCGAGCAGATAGAACTGGCCGCCCCGATACAGCAGGTGGTACGGATCGACGCGCCTGGTCCCGACGTCGTCGCGCTCCATCGTGTAGTAGTCGAACAGGATCGTCTTGCGGCGGAAGATCGCCGTCTCGATCTTCGCCAGGCGGTGCGAGATCTCATGTCCCCCGGCGGACCCGGTGATCGCGAGCGCCACGGTGCTGTGCTCCGGCGAGCGCAAAGGGCTGGGACGTCCCCAGGATATCTGCTGCAGGGCGAGCCGCAGTGGCTCGGCGTAGGCAAACTCGCCATCGAGAAGGTGCAGCGCCGTGTGCAGCGCCGCGAGCTCCTGGTCGTCGAAGGCGATCGGCGGCAGGTGAAAGTTCTCTGGGGGCAGCGAATAGGTCTCGTGCTCGACCAGGCCATCCGTCGGCTTCTCGATCGTCAGTACGATCCCGAGCGCCTCGAGCTCGGAGCGGTCGGCATAGAACCGCCGGGCGAACGCGTCCTCGTTCATCGCGCTGTAGCCCTCGACATCACGGCGGATCTCGGGCGCTGTCACCGGCCGGCGCTCGGCCATCAGGTAGGAGATCAAGGAGAGCTGGCGGATCAGCTTCTCGGTGTCCTTGGCCATCGGATGCAACTGTAGTCGCGGATGCCTGGCCTGGATTGGACGCCCCGCCGGGCGTTCGCTATTTGCGATGTTTTGGAGCGCTCTCGCGACAGCTCGTAACCGCTTTGAAACAGGCTACACCGCCGAGGGGGCGTCCGCCGAAGGGGGGCGTCCGCCGGGCTACGCCGCGGCGCGGTCGCCTAGCCCGCGGCCGGCGAAGTAGGCGCCCGCGCCGAGTACGCGGTCGTACCCCGACCAGACTTCCCCAGCTGCGAGCTCACGCTCGATGCGGTCGAAGCTCCCGAGCCGTCCCCCGAGGTTGTCGATCATGTGCACGAGCGTCGCCTCGCGCGTGCACGGAACCACGGGGCTGCCGTGCTCGAGCGATCCGTGGTGGCTGAGGATGATGTGAAGCACCGCCTGCGCAAGCTGATCCGGAAAGCTCTCGAGGCGCTCGATCTCCCGCCTGACGGCGTAGTAGCCCAGCGGGATCTCACCGTAGAGCCGTCCCTCGTCTGACATCGAGATCGCGCCGTCGCGCATCTCGTACGCCTCGAGCTTGCCGACGTCGTGCAGCAGCGCCCCGGTGACGGCGATATCACGGTCGATCCCGGGAAACGTGGCCGAGATCGTGCTGACCGCCTGCGCGACGGTGAGGCAGTGCTCGAGCAGGCCGTGCGGATAGGCCTGGTGGTAGCGCTTGGCCGCGGGTGCGCTGCGGTAGCGCGCCCAGGTGGGCGAGCCTTCGCCGAAGACCGCGCCAAGCAGGCGGCGCAGATGCGGGTTCTGCACCGTGGCGAGCAGCTCGCGCAGATCCGCCTCCATCTGCTCGGCGGTGCGCGAGGGTCCGTCCACCAAGTCGCCTCGAAGGTACTCGGCCGGGCCGGCAACCCGAACGCTCTCTACGGCCAGTCGGTGCCCGAAGCAGTCGTCGGTCCCATAGCGGCCCCGTACGAACACCGCCCTCCCGGCCCGGCAGAGCTCGCGGGCGCGCTCGAGGTCGTCGCGGATCACCGCCGTCACCGTGCCGGTGCGGTCACCGAGCACGACCTTCAGGCACTCGCTTCCGTCCTGCACGCGCGTCTGCGCTTCTCGCACGATCAGCGCCTGTGCGACCTCGCATTCGTCCGCAAACTGGCGTACTTCCATGGCCCGATTGAAGATAGAGTGGCTTGCGGACGGCAGTCATGGACCGCACAGCGATCGTCACAGGTGGCACCGGCGGGCTCGGGTCCGCGGTTGTGGCACGCCTGCTCGTCGGCGGCTGGCGAGTGGTGGTGCCGTGGGTCGCCGAGAGGGAGCTCGAGCGCGTCGAGCGTCACGAAGGCCTCGAGCTGGTGCAAGCCGACCTCTTCGAGCCGGCCTCGGTGAACGACGTGATCGAGACGGCCACCGCCGGCGGATCGCCTCCGTTACGGGGGCTGGTCAACCTGGTAGGCGGCTTCGCGATGGGAAAGCGCGTCCATGAGACGCCGATCGAGGAGTTCGAGCGGCAGTATCGCTTGAACCTGCGCCCGGCCTATCTGATGACTCAGGCGTCGGTCCCCCACATGCTCGAGCACGGCGGTGGATCGATCGTCTGCGTGGGGACCCGCGCGGCGCTCCAGCCATTCAAGGGCGCCGCCGGCTATATCTCCTCGAAGGCGGCTGTGATCGCGTTCTCCGGCGCCGTCGCGGCCGAATACAAGGACGACGGGATCCGCTGCAACACGATCCTCCCGAGCGTGATCGACACGCCCGGCAACCGCGCCTCGATGCCCGACGCCGACTTCGATCGCTGGGTCAAGCCGGCCGAGATCGCCGGCGTGATCGCCCATCTGCTGTCCGACGACTCCTCGCCGGTCAGCGGTGCGGCGATCCCGGTTTACGGGCGCGCCTAGCCCGCCTGCGGCCGTGATCCGCCTTACACCAGCCGCCAGCTAGGATCGGGACTTATGCAGCGTAAGTGGTGGACGCTGACGATCGTCTGCGTCGCGACATTCATGCTCCTGCTCGACATCACGATCGTGAATGTCGCGCTGCCGAAGATCGCGAGCAGTCTTCACGCCAGCTTCTCGGACATCCAGTGGGTGATCGATGCCTACGCGCTGACGCTTGCGGCCCTGCTGCTGACGGCGGGATCGCTGGCCGATCTCCTGGGACGCAGGTTGATGTTTGCCATCGGGCTTGGGCTGTTCGCGTTCACCTCGCTCCTGTGCGCCGTGTCCCCGAGTGCCCTGTTCTTGATCGTCGCCCGCGGGGCGCAGGGGATCGGGGGCGCGATCATGTTTGCCACCTCGCTGGCGCTGCTGGCCCAGGAGTTCCATGGCCGCGAGCGCGGCACCGCATTCGGGATCTGGGGAGCGACGATCGGTGCGTCAGCCGCGATCGGACCGCTGCTCGGCGGCGTCCTCACTCAAGGGTTTGGCTGGCCGTCGATCTTCCTGATCAACGTTCCCGTCGGGATCGCCGCCGCCGCTTTGACGATGACCAAGGTCGCCGAGTCGCGCAATCCCGAGGGAACCAGGGTGGACTGGATCGGCACGATCACCTTCACCGCGGCGCTGTTCCTGCTGGTGTTCGCGATCACGCGGGGGAACTCGGCGGGGTGGGGAAGCAGCGAGATCGTCCTGCTGCTCGCCGCATCGCTCGCCCTGCTGGTGATCTTCACGATCGCCCAGGTCAAGCAGCCCCACGCGATGTTCGACCTGTCCCTGTTCCGGAATCCCACCTTCGATGGGGCGGCCATCGTCGCGTTTGCGCTGTCCGCCTCGATGTTCGCGATGTTCCTCTACCTCACGCTGTACCTGCAGACGATCCTGGGGCTCACGCCGCTGCAGACCGGTCTGCGGTTCCTGCCCACCACGGTCGTGAGCTTCTTCGTCGCGGCGGCCGCGGGAGGCCTGGCCGAGCGCTTCCCGGTACGCATCCTGATGAGCGTCGGTCTGGTTCTCGTCGGCGGTGGTCTGCTGCTCATGCGAGGGCTGACCGTGTCCTCGCACTGGACCGCGCTGCTGGTCGGCTTCATCGCCGCCGGTGCGGGCATCGGACTGATAAATCCGGCGCTCGCCTCAACGGCGATCGGGGTGGTCCCGCCGCAGCGCAGCGGGATGGCGTCGGGGATCAACTCGACCTTTCGCCAGATCGGCACCGCCACCGGGATCGCGGTGCTCGGATCGATCTTTGAAAGCGTCCTGACCAGCAAGCTTGCCCCCGCACTGGCCCAGAGCCCGATCGCCGGCCACGTGACCCAGGTCGCCCATGCCGTCGCCGCCGGGGGTGCGCAGGTCGTGCTGCGCGCTGCGCCGGCAGCGCATCGCGCTCAGGCTTCTCTGGCCATCCGTGGAGCGTTCGCGAGCGCGATGAACGACATCCTGCTGGTCGGCGCGATAGTTGCGTTCGTGGGTGCGGTGCTAGGGCTGGTGCTCGTGCGCGGCAGCGACTTCGTGACCTACCAGAGCCGCGACGCCGCCGTCGCCCCGGCGAGTGCCTGACATCCCCCGCCTGCCTCAGTGACGGGCAGCAAGGGGGTGGACGCGATTACTGCCCTATATCGAGAGTTAAAGTGACCATGCTGCAGTGCGCGCGGGTCGGCGTCAATCGACGAGCCGCCGCTGACTGGCCCAGCGCGCGAGCTGGTGGCGGTTCGCGAGATGCAGCTTGCGCAGCACCGCCGAGGCGTGCGTCTCGATCGTCCGGGTAGAGACGCCGAGCGTCAGCGCGATCTCCTTGTAGAGATAGCCGCGGGCGATGTGCTCGAGCACCTCCTGCTCTCGCGGGGTGAGCTGATCGAGCTCGGGGTCGCCAGATCCCGCCGGGGAGCCCGAGAACGCGTCGAGCACAAAGCCGGCCAGGCGGGGAGAAAGAACGACCTCGCCCGCCGCGACTCGTGTGATCGCCTCGGCAAGCTCCGCCGCGGAGACGTTCTTGGTGACGTACCCCCGTGCTCCCGCGCGCACGAGCTCGATCACGTCCTCTGGTGCGTCAGAGACCGAGAGGGCTAGGAACTTGGTCTCGGGGTGGCGCCCGGCGGTCTCGTGGACGATCGCAATACCGCCGCCGTCCGGCATATGAACGTCAAGGAGAACGACGTCAGGTGCTGTCTCGTCGATCACCGCGACAGCCTCGCTTACGTCACCGGCCTCTCCCACCACGTCCACGTGCCCGGAAAGCTCCGCACGGAGCCCGGAGCGGAAGATCACATGGTCGTCGACGACGACGACTCGTGGCCGGCTGCTCATCGGCGATCTAGGAACAGGAGCACCTCGCAACCACCGCCCGGCGCGGTGCGCACCTCGGCGTTGCCACCGTTCCGGCGCATCCGCCCGATGATCGACTCTCGGACGCCGCGTCGCTCGGCGGGCACGAGCTCCAGGTCGAACCCCGGACCGCGGTCGTGCACGTACACGGAGACCCGCTCATCGTCGACCCGCGCGAACAGCGATATCGCGGAGCCCTCGGCATGCTTGGCGGCGTTCACCAGCGCTTCGCTTGCCGCCGCGAGCAGCGCCTCGATCTGGGAGTCGACGGAGACGTCTCCGACCGTGACGAGCTCGACCGAAACGCCGTACGTGTCCTCGACGTTTGCCACCGTTGCGCGAAGGCCAGCCGCGAACGACCTCTCCGGCGCAGCTGCTGGACGGTCCAGCAGCCAGTCGCGCAGCTCCCGCTCCTGCGCACGCGCCAGCGTGGCCACCTCGGCTGGGTCATCGAGCCGGCGCTGAATTAGGGCAAGTGTCTGCAAGACGGAATCATGGAGATGATCTGCCATCTCAGCGCGCTCTTGAGCTCGAGCCCGTGCCACACGCTCGGCGGCGAGCAGTCTTCGGGTCCGAAGCCACCATGGCCCCGCCACCAGAGCAAGCACGCAGAGCGCGACAGTCGTGCCGACGATTGTGCGTCCGGCCTGGTTGAAGAGTCCCGTACGGCTCAGTACCCACCACGCTCCGGCCGCCGTGAGCAACAGCCCCAGGCCGGTACGGACGCTCGTGTCGTCGAGTGCGACGTCCGGATCGTCGTCGTGGCGAGAGCCTGCCGCACCCCAGAACAGCGCCAGCCCCGAACCGATCAGCAGCACCGCCCACAGCAGCCCCGACGTGCCAACACGTACTCCGGCGGCCAGCCAGACGAGCACAAACGCCAGGGCGAGCATCGCTGTGCCTGCCGTCCGCCGCACCTCGAGAAACGGGCCCGCTGTGGGCGGGGCCGTCAACGTCACGAACAGCGCGAGCGCTGCGTATACCGCGACCCCGAACCCCGCGAGCGGGGCGGTCATCACAACCCCTGCGCGGATCGTCCACCTCCACCACCGGTTGAGTGCCAGCCGATCGGCCACACCTGCATAGAGCGCGTTGTGCGGCCGGCGGCCCTCGCCAGCCTCGGAGGAGACAAGCCACGCTCCGGCGAGAGCCGCCAGCGCGGCCGGCGCGAGCTCCGGGTTCGTCACTCCGCCGTGGAGGCTTGCGATTAGGCAGACGATCGCAATCCCTGCGATCGTCACCGCGGTCAGGACTGATGATGAGATCGCTCGCTGCATCTCACTAACAGCTGACACTGGCTGACTCGTCGCCTTGCGTGATCGTCACGCAGCCGCGTCCAACTTCGGCAACGAGTCGCACGTCCAGCCGATCGCGAGCGGAACCAGGGGGGCCGTACGGAACTGGCGCAACTGCGAGATTGCGGTGCAGCACGAATCCGGAGACACCGGCGCCTGATCGAAGCTGGTTGAAAGCATCCAACCGCCCGGCGCCGATCCTGACGTCGATCATTCCGGTTGAGTTTGCGGGGAGGGCGATAGTGACGCTTCCTATCCCGACGGAGGCAACGAACGCCACGACACGCCCCGGACCGCCCCGTAGACGGCTCAAGTCCACTACCTCGCTACCGATTGCGCGCCGGTAGACAGGACGGACAGTGGCGAGGCTGCGCGGCGCGTCCCAGACAGCTCCCACCCCGCCCTGAAGTCGCGCGCCGGAGAACCCAAGGAAGAGCGCCGTCAACGCCAGCAGCGCGATCGCCGCCGGAGACGTATGCACCCTCCCGCGGAGACCGACACCGACCAGGGTGAGTGCAAGAACCGCGATGCCGGCGTCGAGCACCAGCTCCCAGCGAACCGTCGGCACGAGGAACATGCCCGCGGCAACCGCGAGTGCAAGCGCGATCGCTGGGAGCCAGGAGACGACGAGTGTCCGCGCAGCGGCCTCTGTGAGGCGTCCGTGCCGTCGCCCGGAGGCCAGCAGCGCAATAAATCCGGCCAGAACCGCACCCCCGAATGGCACCCACACAGCAGGCCCCTCGCTGAACAGCCCGCCGCTGCCTGCCTCAACCGCTGGAAACAGGTAGATGATCGCGAACAGCAAGCCGAGTCGCCCTGCTCCGATCACGTTTCGCCACCCCGGGCGCCTGACGCCCGAGTGCGGGAGCAGCAGCGCTGCAGCCGCGTAAGCGCCGATCGCCCGCCAGGACCAGGCCCACATCGAGAGCAACAGAAGCACACGAACGAATGGCGCGGAGGCCCGGAAGCGCGCGGCCAGCTCGGCACCGACCCCTCCGATCACCCATGGCGCCGCCGGCTCGCGATCCGCCGGGCGGACGGGAACCTCGTCGCCCGCATTCCGAGCGGTGATCGTTGCCATCAGTACGACCCTTTGAATGTGAGTCGTCCATGGTCGAAGCAGAACAGATAGATCGTCCCTGGTGAGGAAGCGACGCCCTGGTAGAGGAAGCATCCGAGCGGCGGCCCACCGCGGGCGGGTACGGCTGAGGCGTTGGTCGAGACCGGGCTCCCGAATCGGGCCAAAAGCTGCGCTTGGCTAACGCCGATGCGCACGCCCTGGAAGCTCGCTTGCGACAGCTGCATGTGCTTCTCCGGCGTGGCGATCGCCCAGGCGGCCAGCGCGACGCCGACAGTTGCGATTATGGAGGCGAGCAAGACGGCGCGTCTGCCGTGAGCCAGCCAGAGCGCTACACCGGCGCCCAGAAGGAGCACCGCCGCCAAGAGGAGCCTAGTTGTGCTCCAGCTCGGGCTGTGAACGGTCCACTGCACGCTTCCCGGGCCACCCCACCGCTGCCACCGGAACCGGTGGACACAAAGCGCGGAAAATCGCAGGCGCTCACCGACGCGAGCACGACCAGTGCCGCCAACCGGCCGCGCACTCCCCGATGTCCAGGAGCGCGATCCGCCGGAGACAGGGAGGCCGTTGCTTGCAGCGACATGCCCAGATGCTGACGCACGGCGCCGCCGCTGACAATCCGCAACGCTACCGGCGGCCCTACGGGATGTTACGTAGCGGCCTAACGGGCCGTCAGTCTTCGAACCGCCCCGCATAGAGCGCGAATACGGCCCCCTGCGGGTCACGCACGATCGCGATCTTCCCAGCACCGATGTCCACGATCTCGCTCATGGTGCCGCCTCCGAGCTCGCCAACCTTGGTCACCGCGCCATTAATGTCGTCGGTCCCGAAGTACACGAGCCAGTTCGGCGGCTCGCTCTCCATCGTCGGCCGCATTCCACCATTGGTGTGTCCGGCCGCGTTCTTGATCGTCGAGTAGGGCATCGGCATGCCCTCGAGCGGGGTGACAGCCCACCCGAACAGCTCGGAGTAGAAGCGTGACGCACCCTCGAGGTCGGTCGTGGCGAGCTCGTTCCAGGACAGAGCTCCAGGTGCGTTGACCAGCGAGGCACCGATATTCGACTTGGGCTCCCAAGCCAGGAAGAAGGCGCCCTGCGGGTCCTGCACGACACCCATCCGCCCCGCGTCCATGACGTCGAACGCGGGTGCATGCACGGTGCCGCCGAGCTCGCTCGCGCGGTCGAGCGCGGCGTCGGCGCTCTCTACTGTCACGTATGAGTTCCATGCTGGCGGGGCTCCCGCTTCGCGCTGCTGAGGCTGTTGCGGCGAGATCGCCGCTACGTCCTTGCCGTCGACACGCATCATCGAATAGAACACACCTTCGCCGACCGGTAAGTCTTCTGCCTCCCAGCCGAACAGCTCGCCATAGAAGCGCTTGGCCGCTGCCTGGTCGGGGGTCGTCAGGTCTGACCAGGAGAAGGTGCCGGCGGTGTATTTCGTTCGTTCACCCATACCGCGACCCTACCAGGAGGGAACTTGTCCGACTACACGATAAAGAACCTAAAGGAAGTCGACAACGCCGCCGCTGAGCACGGGATCGATGGCCTCGAATCTCGCTTCGGTCGAAAGCACATGAACTCCGAGCACCTCGGTGTCACGTATTTCCGCTACAGCCCCGGCTTCCGGACTCCATTCGGCCATAGCCACCGCGAGCAGGAGGAGGCTTACGTCGTCGTCAGCGGCTCGGGTCGCATGAAGCTCGATGAGGAGATCGTCGACCTGCGCCAGTGGGACGTGATCCGAGTCGCCCCGCGGGTCACCCGCGGATTCGAGGGCGGTCCCGAGGGGCTTGAGCTGCTCGCGATCGGTGCGGATCGTCCGGAGGGCGGCGACGGCGAGATGGTGCAGGACTTCTGGAGCGATTGACGTTCCGCGTCACTACGCTAGACCGCCGAGATGCGTGTTCTGATCACAGGCGGCCGCGGAATGCTCGGCCAGGATGTGGCGAGCGCAGCGGTGGAAGCTGGCCACGAGCCGCTGAGTCTCTCCCACCAGGAGCTCGACATCAGTGACCCCCGAGCGGTCCGTCAAGCAACGGCCGATGCCGAGCCGGACGTGATCGTCAACTGCGCCGCCTGGACGAACGTCGACGCCGCCGAGGACAACGAGGTTGACGCCACTGAGGTCAACGGAGCCGGGGCAGGGCACTGCGCTCGAGCCGCGACAGGGGCTGGCGCGTGGATGCTCCATGTCTCGAGCGACTACGTGTTCGACGGTTCCAAGCGCGACCCGTACCTCGAATCGGATCGCCCCCGTCCGGTGTCAGCCTACGGGCGCTCGAAGCTGGCGGGGGAGCTCGAAGTCGCCCGCGAGGCCCCCACCAGCCACACGATCGTCCGCTCCTCTTGGTTGTTCGGCGCCGGCGGTCCGTGCTTCCCCGCGACGATCCTGAGGCTCGCCGCAGAGCGTGATGAGCTGAAGGTGGTCGATGACCAAGTGGGCTGCCCGACGTTCACCGGACACCTTGCCCGCGCGCTGGTCGCGCTCGCGGAGGCGCGGCCGCTCGGGATTCTCCATGTGGCGGGCGGGGGGGAGTGCTCCTGGTTCGAGCTTGCGCGGGAGGTTGTGTCGGCGGCCGGTCTGGGCTGCGAGGTCAAGCCATGCGGGACGGCGGAGATGCCCCGCCCGGCTCCGCGCCCCGCGTATAGCGTCCTTCGCACGGAACGCCATGGCGTGGCGCCGGTAGTGCCGCACTGGCGCCAGGGCCTCGCGGAGTACATGGCCGTGAAGGTGTCGGCATGAAGCTGCTCGTATGCGGCGCCGCGGGCTTTATCGGCTCGACCTTCGTGCGCCTTCGCCTGCACGAGCACGGAGACGAGATCACGGTGCTCGACAAGCTCACCTACGCAGGCCGCCGCGAGACGCTTCAGGACGTGAGCGATGAGATCCGCTTCATCCACGGGGCGATCGAAGACCCGGCTGCCGTGGCCGAGGCCGTCGAGGGCTGCGACGCGATTGTGAACTTCGCCGCCGAGACTCACGTGGACCGCTCGATCTCCGGGGCGGAGGCGTTCACGATCACGAACATGCAGGGCACGCACACGCTGCTCGAAGCGGCCCGCGAGCGCGAACTGCGCTACGTGCAGGTCTCGACCGACGAGGTGTACGGCTCGATCGATGAGGGGTCGTTCACCGAGGACTCGCCGCTTTGCCCTTCGAGCCCATACAGCGCGACCAAGGCCGGCGCGGATCTGCTGGTCGCGAGCTACTGCTACACGTTTGGCCTGCACACCTCGATCTGTCGCGGCTCGAACAACTACGGCCCCTACCAGTACCCCGAGAAGATGATTCCGCTGATGATCCTCAACGCGCTCGCGGGCGACCATCTCCCCGTCTACGGAGATGGCCGCAACGTCCGCAATTGGCTGTACGTCGAGGACTTCGGGCGCGGGATCGGTCATGTCCTGGCTCACGGCGCGCCGGGCGAGGCTTACAACTGTGGCGGCCCGGACGAGTGCGAGAACCTGACCGTCGTCGGCCGGATCCTCGAGCTGACCGGCGCCGACCCGTCGCTCATCGAGCACGTGACCGACCGCCTCGGCCACGACCGCCGCTACTCGCTGTCTTCCGCCAAGCTCGAGGCGCTCGGCTGGGAAGCACTGACTCGCTTCGAGGACGGGCTGGCGCGCACGGTTGACTGGTACCGCGAGAACGGGTGGTGGTGGGAGCCGATCCGCTCGGGGGCCTACCGTGACTACTACGAGGGCCAGTATGGCCGCGCGCTCAAAGCCTGAGGCGTGGGTGGCAACTTCGGGACCAGCGGCGCGGGGGCGCCACGCGCCGCCGCTCGAGGTGCGTTTGCCGATCCAGCGCGGTCGGCTCCTGCAGGCAGCGGCAGAGGAGTTCGCAAGGCGCGGCTACGCGCAGGCAAGCTCGGAGTCGATCAGCCGCCGCGCGGGCATGTCAAAGGCGACTTTCTACGAGCACTTCGCGAACAAGGAAGGCTGCATGATCGCCCTGTTCGACACCGCCGCCGACGTGGTCGTCCAGGCCATGGTGAAGGCCGCCGAGAAGTCGGGAAGCGATCCCAAGGAGCGCCTGAAGCAAGCGATCAGGGCGTTTTTGACCACGCTGTCCGAACACCCGGCGTTCGCGCAGACGCTCCTCGTTGAGATCGTCGGCGCCGGCCCGAACGCCGCCCGCAGGCGCGATGAGAGCATGCAGCAGTACGCCGAGCTGCTCGATGCTGAGAATGCGGCGGCCGCCGAGCGTGGGCTGATCGAGCGGTTCCGCTCGCCGCACGACCCGTTCGCGATCGTGGGCGCGATCAATGAGCTGGTCTCCCGCCAGGTACGGCTCGGAGAGCCCGAGGACGTGCTCGAGCTGGCCCCGGTGATCGACAGGGTGATCGCCGGGCTGTTGGCCCCCGCGAATTCGTGAGCGCGGGCGAGCTCGAGGCGCTCGAGCGGAAGGTCATCTCGTGCCGGCGCTGTCCGCGGCTGGTGGCCTGGCGGGAAGAGGTCGCGCTTAGCAAGCGAGCTGCCTATGCCTCCGAGGAGTACTGGGGCAAGCCGCTTCCCGGCTTCGGTGATCCAGACGCCCGGGTCCTGATCCTCGGCCTCGCTCCCGCCGCCCATGGAGGTAACCGCACGGGCCGGATTTTCACCGGCGACCGCTCCGGGGACTGGTTGTTCGCGGCGCTGTGGCGGGCAGGATTCGCCAACCAGCCGCAGTCTGTCTCACGCGCGGATGGACTGCGGTTGCACGACTGCTTCGTGACCGCGGCGGTGCGGTGTGCACCACCGGCCAACCGCCCGCTGCCCTCCGAGCGAGACAACTGCCTTCCGTACCTTCGAGCGGAGCTGCAGCTGCTGACCCGCGTCCGGGTGATCGTCTGCCTGGGGGGCTTCGCTTGGGACGCTGCGCTTCGGGCGCTCCGTGGCCTGGGCATCGCAGCGCCCCGTCCCCGCCCGCGATTCGGCCACCGCGAAGCGGTGAACCTCGGCCGCTACTGGCTCCTCGGCTGCTATCACCCGAGCCAGCAGAACACGTTCACGGGCAGGCTGACCGAGGACATGCTCGACGCCGTTTTTCGCACCGCGCGCGAGCTACGCTGAAACGTACGACCCCTCTAGAGCATTTCCGCCCCCAGACGCGCGAATGGTTCGCGCGCGCATTCGAGCACCCCACCCCCGCCCAAGAGCAGGCGTGGCCGGCGATCGCCTCGGGCGAGCACGTCCTGATCTCGGCACCCACCGGCTCAGGTAAGACACTTGCTGCCTTTCTGTGGGCGATCGACCAGCTGGCTGCTGCGCCCCCGATGGAGGACCGCAGGATCGGGCTCGTGTATGTCTCGCCGCTGAAGGCCCTGTCATACGACATCGACCGAAATCTGAGAGCGCCCCTGCGAGGCATCGGCGCGGACCTCAGCGTCGCGGTGCGCACCGGCGACACGCCGCAGCGCGAGCGCCAGGCGATGCTCAGACACCCTCCAGACATCCTGATAACCACGCCCGAATCGTTGTATCTGATGCTGACGGGCCGCTCGCAATCGCTGTTCGAGGACGCGCGGTGGGTGATCATCGATGAGATCCATGCCGTCGCTCCGACCAAGCGCGGCTCGCACCTCGCACTCACGCTCGAGCGGCTGACCCGGGCCGCCGGCCGGGATCCCCAGCGGATCGGGCTGTCGGCTACGCAGAACCCACTCGAGGAAGTGGCGCGATTCATGGTCGGCCCCAGACGGAACTGCCGGATCGTCGACACCGGCGTGCGCAAGGAGCTCGATCTCCGGATCCACGTCCCTGTCGAGTCGATGGTCGAGCCTGATGCGACGCCTGCCCCTGAGCTCGACCCACTTGCCGGCGGGGAGGCCACGCGCCGCTCGATCTGGCCGGCGATCTACCCAGAGCTCCTCGAGCTGATCGACGCTCACAGCTCGACGATCGTGTTCGTCAACAATCGCCGCGGCGCTGAGCGACTCGCGCTGCGGCTGAACGATCTGGCGGAGCGCGAGGTCGCGCGGGCTCACCACGGCTCGATGGCCCGCGAGGAGCGGACCGTCGTCGAGGAACTGCTAAAGGCAGGCGAGCTTCCGTGCCTGGTCGCGACATCGTCACTCGAGCTGGGGATCGACATGGGCGCGGTCGACCTGGTGATCCAGGTGGAGTCACCGAAGTCGGTCTCGCGCGGACTCCAGCGGATCGGGCGAGCCGGCCACTCGGTCGGGGAGGTCAGCCGCGGGCGGATCTTCCCCAAGTTCCGGGGC
>JALYZY010000046.1 GCA_030948665.1 Actinomycetota bacterium
ACACCGCTCACGTGGTCGACAAGATGCTCCACGCCTGCGGCGGAACCGGCTACAAGCGCGACATGGAGCTCGAGCGCTACCTGCGCGACGCCAAGGCGGGCTGGGTGATGGGCCCCACCAACGAGGTCCTGCGCCAGTTCGTCGGCAGGGCGGTGCTGCTCGGCTTCGAGAGCCTCGACTACTGGAACCAGCACTACAACCGCCGTGCGGTCGAGAACGAGCTGAAGAAGCTCGACGCCGATGGCAAGCGCAAGCTGGCCGAGGAGCTGCTCGCCGAGGTGGAGAAGTCCTCCACCCCGGCCTCCGTGCAGTGACGGCGGAGGAAGGCGAATGGCCACTCTCAGCCCAGCGCCGCTGCTCCTGCCCTCGGGCCTGCTCGCCCGCGACCCTGCGCTCGAGACCTACCTGGTCAAGCCGGGGGCAGCCACGCTGCTGGCCATCTCCGGGGACGATCGGCTCCGTATCGTCGACCGCCACGGCGGGCAGGTCGCGGAGCTAACGGCGCTGGGCCCAGGCGGCTGCGACGACGCCTCGGCGCTCGGGCTGAGCTCCGATGGACCCGCAACCGTGCTCCAGAGCGCGGCGAACGGGCTCACCGCCGAACTTCGGGCGCGCGGGGTCAATCCAGGCGAGGCCCGCTGTGCGCATCTATTCGGCTCCGACTCGCCGCCAGGCAGCGACGTGTCGCTCACCGCCCAGCGAGACACCACCGTCGTGATCGCAGCTCCGGGCGGGCGGATCATCGATGGGGACCCACCCGGTTCCGAGCTGCTGGTCGAGGTCCGACGCGCGCAGCCACGAGCGCGCGAAGAGGTGGAGCTTCCCGCGCCGCTGGCGGAGCCGCGGCTCGACTTCAGGGTCGACGCGGCGACCGCGAGCAGCTACGAGGTTCGCGCCGGCGAGTTCATCCAGGTGATAGACGTCCGAGGCCGCCAGTGCTCGGATTTCTTGGCGTTTCACCGGGCCAAGCTCGAATCCGGTGCCGAGCGGGGGCTGGACGCCACGGTGACCCGGACGCTGATGGGCAATGCGTATCCGCAGCCGGGGCTATACGGCAAGTTCTACGACCTCGACATGGACCCGCTGGTGGAGGTGGTTCGCGACACGGTTGGGCGCCACGACACGTTCGCGCTCGCCTGCCAGCCCAAGTACTACGAGGATCTCGGCTATCCCGGACATACCAACTGCACCGAGAACTTCAACGGAGCGCTGAACCCCTTCGAGATCGCGCCGCGCAAGGGCTGGCCGGCGCTCAACTTCTTCTACAACACGGTTTTCGACCGCAACATGCAGCTCGTGATGGACGAACCCTGGTCTCGCCCCGGCGACTACGTGATGCTGCGGGCGATGACCGACTTGGTGTGCGCCTCATCGGCATGCCCCGACGACATCGACGCTTCGAACGCCTGGGAGGTGACAGATGTCCATGTACGCGTGTATCCACCGGAGAACCGCTTCTCGGTGGCCATCGCCCACCGCGTGACCGCCGACGCCCCAGCGGTCCTGACCCGCGACACCGCTTTTCATCCGCGAACCTCGGAGCTGACCAAGAGCTTCGTCGAGTACCGCGGCTACTGGCTGGCGCACTGCTTCAACAACGAGGGCCCAATCGCCGAGTACTGGGCCTGTCGCGAGAAGCTCGCGATCATGGACCTTTCCCCCCTGCGCAAATGGGAGATCCTCGGGCCCGACGCCGAGCTGCTGATGCAGCGCACCGTCACCCGCGACATCCGCAAGCTGGCCGTGGGCCAGGTCGTCTATACCGCGCTGTGCAACGAGACCGGCGGGATGATCGACGACGCCACGGTGTTCCGGCTCGGCGATAACAACTTCCGGTTCGTCGGCGGCGACGAGTACGACGGCGTCTGGCTGGCGGAGGTTGCCGAGCGCGAAGGCCTGCGCGCCTGGGTCAAGCCGTCCACCGATCAGCTTCACAACGTCGCCTTCCAGGGCCCCGAGAGCCGCGACGCGCTTGCGGAGATCGTGTGGACGCCACCGACGCAGCCCTCGCTTGCGGAGCTCAAGTGGTTCCGCTTCCTGGTCGGGAGGGTCGGCTCCTATGACGGCATCCCGATCGTGGTCTCGCGCACTGGCTACACGGGCGAGCTCGGCTACGAGGTCTGGTGTCATCCCTCTGATGGCCCGGCGGTTTGGGATGCGCTGTGGGCGGCTGGGGTTCCGCGGGGACTGAAGCCGCTTGGGCTCGGCGCGCTCGACATGCTGCGGATCGAGTCCGGCCTGATCTTCGCCGGGTACGAGTTCGACGATCAAGTCGACCCGTTCGAGGCTGGGATCGGCTTCACCGTGGCGCTCGGCGACGAAGATTTCATCGGGCGCGACGCCCTGATCGAGCGCAAGGAGCATCCGCAGCGCCAGCTGGTCGGGCTCGAGCTCGTAGGCAATGAGGTGGCCGGCCACGGGGATGAGGTGTACGACGGGCGCCGGCGGGTGGGAGTCGTGACGAGCGGGACCCGGAGCCCGCTGCTGCGAAGCTCGATCGCGCTGTGCCGGATGAACGTGCAGTACGCCGAGATCGGCACCGAGGTCGAGATCGGCAAGCTCGACGGGCTCCAGAAGCGGATCCCTGCGCGGGTCGTGCGCTCCCCGTTCTACGACCCCGAGAAGAAGCGCCCGAGATCCTGATTCGCCCGCCCTCGACCGGGCGATCCGGGGGTAGCATTTCCGATGTGACCCAGCGCGAGGGAGTAGCGCGGCTTACGCGTGTCGCGAAACCGACCGCGAGCTCTGGGTTGATGCCGCCGCTTCGCCCGGGGGCCAAGCCGCCCGGCGCCCCCTCGCGCAGGTCGCTCGAGGCGCCCACGGGCGTCGCGAAGCTGACCCCTAAGGCCGCCGCGGTCGAGGAGGCGGCCAGAGAGCTGCGGCGCGTGATGGGCCGCTTCGCGACGGGCGTAACCGTCGTCACCACAACCGAGCGGGACACGATCCACGGGATGACCGCAAACGCGTTCCTATCGGTGTCGCTGCGCCCGCCGCTGGTGCTGGTCTCGCTAGGGCGCTGCCGGATGAACGAAATGCTCCCCCGGACACAGCGTTACGGCGTGAGCGTCCTAAGTCACGACCAAGAGCACCTGGCGGCGCACTTCGCCGGACAACGGGCCTCGCCGGTCGAGCCCAAGTTCTTCTGGGAGCGGGGAATTCCCCTACTCGAAGCGTCGCTCGCCCACCTCGTGTGCCACGTCGTCGACTACCACCCGGCCGGCGACCACGTGCTGTGGATCGGCGAGGTGGAGCACCTCGACCACCGCGACGGTGCGCCCCTCTTGTTCTTCACCGGACGGTTCGGAACGCTTGCGGAGGTGCAGGAGCGCGCCGACCACCCCGGTAAATGAGCGCTCTCGCGAACTTTGGCGCTCCGGGCTCCCGTCTCACGAACTTTGGCGTTTTAGTTGGCCTATGCGCAACCAAAACGCCAAAGTTCGGATGCGGCAGGTAGCGGCGCGGCGCTCCGCGCCAAAGTTCGGATGCGGCAGGTAGCGGCGCGGCGCTCCGGCGCCGTCAGCCGTCGGGCGCCACCCACACGAGGCAGGGGGCATCTCGACGGACGATTCGCACGGCGGTCCGCCACCGGCGCGGCTTGATCAACGAGCGCTCAGGGCCGAACACAAGCAGTCCGGCACCACAGTCACGGGCGAGCTCGATCAGCCCGCGCACGGGACGCGGCGTCGAGATCCGCTGCAGCTCGGTGCGGATTCCCAACTCGAGCGCTCGTTGAGCGGTCCCGCGGACCGCATCAAGGTCCTCCTCGTGGGGCAGCGTCGTGTAGCCGCGCGCCAGCGTCACAGTGAGCGGGTACATCGGCATCGTCAGCATGTTGGCGATGATCAGCTTGACGCCGACCTCCAGGGCGCTCTCGAGCGCCATCTGCTCCGCGCTGCGCTCGATCCTGACCGACAGCGTGCCCAGCACGACCGGGCCCGGAATGCGGGGAGGGGCCGCAGGTGGCGTCAGTAACTGATTGGGCTGGGCGATCCTGGCCATCATGTGCGTGGTCGCCGATCAGGTGGATCGTACGCCCGGGCGCGACTGGCCGCCAGTCGTATTGACCATGTTTATACAAACTGGTATAAGGCTCGCGTAGATTGCCGCCGCAGGGCCCGAGCGGCCTGTCGCGGACCGCGCCCAGTCGAGGAGGGAAATTGGCTACAGCGACCGTCGAGGAGCGAGAGCTCCTGAAATCCCTGCGCTGGTGGGACGGTTTTACTATCGCCCTCGCCAATCCGGGCTTCCTCCTGGGGTCGTTGCTGGGCGCGTACGGCGCGCTCGGCGTGACTGGTGCGGTCGTACTGTGGGGGATTTCCGCGCTCGTCGGGTTGCTGCAGAATTGGATCTACTCCGAGCCGGCGACGATGTTCCCGGGCCGGTCGGGAGGGATCTCGCTCTACGCCAATGAGGGCTGGCGAAGGTACACGACGCTCGTCGGCCCCGTCGCGACGTTCGGTTACTGGATTGGCTGGTCGGTCGTGTTGGCGATCTTCGGAAACTTGATCGGCTCGCTGATTCAGGCGCGTTGGTTCGCCAGCTCCACCTGGACCGTCTATGACGGCGTAGTCCACCTGCAGCTGTTCAACTTCATCGGGATCGGCTGCATCGCCCTGGTGTGGGTGTTCAACATCTTCGGCGTACGACCCTTCGCATGGCTGACCTACGTCACGGGCGCGCTGCTGATGATCCCGCTGGCGGTATTCATCTTCGTGCCGTATCTGACCGGCGACTGGCACAGCTCCAACGTCCACTGGGCGCTGGCCAGCCACCAGTGGGGCGGCATCAAGATCGCGCTCGTGTGGCTGTTCCTCATGGCCTGGTCGGCTTACGGGATCGAGGTTTGCGCCACGTTCACGCCCGAGTACAAGTCCAGGCGCGACAGCACGATCGCGCTGCGCAGCGCGGCGACGTTCTCTTTGCTGGTGTTCATCCTGCTGCCGTTGGGACTCGGCGGCGTCACCGGCGTGCCGAGCTCCGCCGCCATCCTGAGCGCCTCGACCTACGTGACCGCGTTCCAGCAGCTCGTCGGGGGCGGGGCGACCAGCTTCCTGCTGATCTGCGTGATCGCCAGCCTGCTTCTGTCGATGGCTACCTCCACCGCCGACGCGGGGCGAGCGCTGTATGGGATCTCGAAAGCCGGCCTGACGATCAAGCAGCTCGGGGTACTCAACCGTTTCAACGTGCCGGCTCGCGCGATGACCGTCGACCTCGTCGTCAATACCTGCCTGATCCTGTTCATCTCCAGCAACCTGGCGATCCTCTACATGAGCAACATCGGCTATGTCCTCTGCCACGTGTTCGCTCTCAGCGGATTCCTGCTGTTGCGCAAGGATCGGCCGAACTGGCCTCGCCCGGTCAAGGTGGGCACCCTCTGGGTGGGCCTGGCCGCAGTGCTGATGATCTTCAACGCCGTGATCCTGGTGGTCGGCGCAGGCGCGCCCGCGCTCAACGGGTACGGCAATTGGACCGACTTCGCTATCGGCGTGGGGATCCTCGTCGCCTCGATCCTCCTGTTCTTCTTCCGGCGCATCGTCCAGGACAAGGAGAAGATCCACTGGAGCGAGCCCGCCCCCACGATGCCCGAGGGGGCCGATCGGGAGGCGCTGATCCAGAGCGGCGCCAATATGCCCGAGCCGGCTGGGGCCGTCGCGGTGGGGAGCTAGATCGCAGTGAAGGGGTCGCGTATCGCCTGACGCCGGCTCGCACGACGAGGAAGCATCTCCGCCCCCCGACCTCTGTCCCGTCCAAAGGAGAGACATGAACATCATTGTTGTCGGCTACGACGAGACCGAGGCGGCGAAACGAGCGCTCGAGCGCGCCGCGCAGCTGGCAAAGGCCTTCCAGTCGCGACTGATCGTCACCAGCGTTGCGCCGATCTCGGTGAGCGTGGGGCGCTCGGCAGGGCCGATAGACCCCACCGACCCACCGTCACATCACGTTGAGGAGCTCGGGCACGCCCGCTCATATCTCGAGGGTGAAGGCCTGCATGCTGACTACGTGCCCGCGCTCGGGGATCCGGCCGAGACGATCGCCCAGCTCGCCGAGGAACGCAATGCCGACCTGGTGGTGGTGGGTACCCGCGCCCCGGGTGTGATGGCACGCCTCCTACACCAAAGCGTGAGCGACTCGGTCGCACACAAGGTGAGTTGCGACGTCATGATCGTGCATTAGGACGATCCGCCGCGAGCCGCGCTTGCCGGTGGCCTGACGATCGGGCTATTCCGGCTCGATCTCCCAGGTTGGACGGTCCTTGCTGATCTGCTGGCGGTATTTCCGGCGAAAAAACGGCCGCCCGAACATGCTCCACGATGCCAGCAGAAATGGCACCACGACCAGCGCGCCGTACACCTGACCCGTGGCGAAGAAAAGGCCGGTTCCGATGACCAAGAGCAGCCCGCTGACAATGGGGACCAACCGGTAGCGAACCTGGGCGCGACGTATCGCGGCGTATTCGCCGAGCGGGATCTTGTTGGTGTCCCAGGTGCGCCCGCACCCCTCGCAGCGCCAGCGCTCGCCGTAATGCAGCTGCCGGCGTTTGCCACACTCGCAGGTGAGCGTTATCAGGGGCCCCTTACGGACCGCCTTGGGAAGCTCGGCCTCCTGTGGGGCCATAACCCTCACTCTATCGGGGCCTAGAGGCCGAGAACGCGCCCCGTCGACGGTCGAGACATACAGCGATAGGCTCTGGACATGCCCGCGAAGTATCAGGCCGGTGGATTCAATGTCCTCGGTCTGCTGACACCCATCATCATCTTTGCGGTGGTGTTGCTCCCGGTGTTGTTCCGGCGCCCGGCGTCGCCGCCCGACGCTCCCGATTCCGGCTCGGATGATGGCCCCGGTAAGGGCCCACCGGAGCCGCCGCGCGGACCAAGCTTCCCGGCAGGCGGAATTCCCTTGCCGGATGCCGAGCAGGCAGGCGTTCGACTCCGCGATCACGCGAGGCTCGCCGCCCACGGTCGCGTCCGTCGACGAGGCCCGGCTCCGCGCCCTGAGCGCCATCCGACGCGGACGTCCGGAGCCCTGAGCGCCATCCGACACCACGTCCGGAGCCTGAGCGCTATCCGACACGGACGTCCGGGGCCCTGAGCGCCATCCGACACGGGCGTCCGGGACGGGCCTCGTGGTCAGGCGTTCGCGCCCGTGATCTCCGAAGCTGCACGGCGCCCGCTCAGCAGGGCACCCTCCACCAACCCGTGCAGATCGCCCGCGGTGTGCTCGCCGGCGAAGTGAAGCGGCCCCACAGGAGCGCTCAGCTCATCAGAGCCCAACGCCGAGCCGGGTGAACGAGCCGAGTACGCGCCGCGCACCCAAGGATCGTCGTCCCACCGCCACGTCAGGACCGACTCCGGGTCGAGGTCGAGACCAGGCCGGAGCGCTGCCACCGCGGCGACCCACCGATCCGGCCCGACGGCGACTGCGAGTTCATCGATCGCGCGACGGGTACCGGCGAAGGCCGCCACAAACGGCAGTGGCAGTCCATCCGCGCCGAGCTGCGTGTAGCACCAGGCGCTGGGGACCGGAGAGGGTCGCGCTGGGTGGGGCGGGCGAGCGCAAGGCAATGAATAGCTTCGCCGCCTGGCCAAAGCGGACCCCGCCTAGCGCCGCAACCTTCGCGGGCGGCAGCTGCGAGTCGAACACGATCGCATCGATGACCGTCGGGGGCACCGCGATCACGACGGCGGTCGCGTGCCTCGAAGATCTCCCCCTGCACACCGGCATCGTGAAGCTCGCTGGCCGCAGCGAGCCCGACAAGTCCGGCCCCAACGACGATCGCTCGCACGCGACGCTCCCGAGGCCGCGAAGACGTCAGTGCTCGGGCGCCTCCCAGCCCTCGAGCACCGATGGCCGGTAGTCCCTGCCCACCATTCGCGAGCCTTCCACCCACGGTCCGAGCTCGGGCTGCGGGAACTTGGTGTGGCGTTCCTTCAGGGCGATGCCATACGAGTTGCCCGACTGCAGATGCTTGATCAGGACCTTGCGAGCGATCTCGTCTTCGTGCCCCTCCGGAATCGGAAAGTAGATCTTCAGGAATGAGTTCGAATAGCGGTCGAACACCGCGGGAGTGCCCTCCTCTTCGAGGAGCGTGACGTCCTCCAGCCAGTTGAGGTCGCCCCCCGGGGTGGCAGCCATCAGGTCGATCTCCTGCACCTCGGAGACGTCCTCCTGGTAGGGGAACCGCCGCCCGGCCAGGTACTCGGCGTCGATCGAGAAGATCTTCTCGGGCTCGGCCGGCAAGGCGTGTGTGCTGGCCTGCTCGCTCGGTCCGGTCTGGGATCCGCCCCGGTCGCCGGAGCTTCCCTGGCCTCCCAGGGCACTCATGCCGGCACCTCACCGCTGCCGACCGGCTCGTGCTCGGGAGCGAGGTAGTCGATCGGATTCTCGACGTGGCGCTCGAGCAGATGCTCGATCCTCGCCAGGGTGCGCTCCTCGGACACACCGGGGATGTAGTCGGTGCCCGCAAGTGGCACGCGCGCCATCGCCGCCGCCTCGACCGTCAATGCGCAGAGATCCTCGGGCTCGAGGTTGTGGACGTTGGTCTTGCCGCACGCCCGCGCGAGCATCTGGCACTCGAGTGTCAGCGTGTGCAGGAAGTTATAGACGCGTTGCGCAGCATCGTCGACGACAAGGCGCTTTCGCAGCTCGGGGTCCTGGGTGGTGATGCCGACCGGGCAGCGCCCGGTATGGCAGTGGTAGCACTGCCCCGCCGGCACTCCCACAGTCCCTTCGTAGTCGGTTACGCCGGGAATCTCCTTGTTGCAGTTCAGGGCCATCAGCGCCGAATGTCCGATCGCGATTGCGGTCGCCCCGAGCGCTAGAGCCTTGGCGACGTCGCCGCCGTTACGGATCCCGCCCGCGACCACCAGGTCGATCTCGTCTTCCATCCCGACATCCGCAAGCGCCCGGCGGGCCTCGGGAATCGCGGCCATCAGCGGGATCCCGGTCTCCTCGGTGGCGATATGCGGGCCCGCACCGGTGCTGCCCTCGGCGCCGTCGAGATAGATGATGTCCGGCCCGCACTTGGCCGCCATGCGGACGTCGTCGTATACGCGCGCGGCACCAAGCTTCAGCTGGATCGGGATCTCGTAGTTGGTCGCCTCGCGGACCTCCTGGATCTTCAGCGACAGGTCGTCGGGTCCGAGCCAGTCCGGATGCCGAGCGGGCGAGCGCTGGTCGATCCCGACAGGCAGCGATCGCATCTCGGCGACCTGCTCGGTCACTTTCTGGCCCATCAGGTGGCCGCCGAGTCCGACCTTGCAGCCCTGGCCGATGAAGAACTCGCAAGCGTCGGCGAGCATCAGGTGATGCGGGTTGAAGCCATAGCGGCTCTGGATCACCTGGTAGTACCACTTGGTCGAGAGGTCGCGCTCGGGCGGGATCATTCCGCCCTCTCCCGAACACGTCGCGGTGCCGGCCATCGACGCGCCCTTGGCCAGGGCCATCTTCGCCTCGAGCGACAGGGCGCCGAAGCTCATGCCGGTGATGTAGATCGGGATGTCGAGCTCAATCGGCTTCTTCGCGAAGCGGGCGCCGAGCACCGTCTTGGTCACGCACTTCTCGCGGTAGCCCTCGATCACGAACCGCGTGAGGGTCCCCGGGAGGAACATCAGCTCGTCCCAGTGCGGGATCGGCTTGAACATCGAGAACCCGCGCATCCGGTAGCGGCCAAGCTCCGACTTGACGTGGATGTCATCGATCACCTCGGGGGTGAAGATCCTCGAGTGGCCGAGCCGATTGCGGCGATCCGGGGCTGTCTCGTCTG
>JALYZY010000048.1 GCA_030948665.1 Actinomycetota bacterium
ACAGCTCCCACACGCTCCCGTTCACCGGCATCAACGTCGGCTTTCTGACGCTGATCGGCGCGTCGTTCCTGGGCGCCGGTTTCGTCGTGCGGCGGATGTCGCGCGACGTCAGCTGACGGCAGGCACACATACGCGGCAGCGCCTCGGGCGCGGCCGCGACTATCCGGTTAGCTCGGCGAGCAGCTCCACGACCCCTTCGGGATCAGTGTGGAGCCGCCGGTGGGTGATCCGTATGACTCGATAGCCCGCGCGCTGCAACGTCGCGGCGCGGGCGCGGTCGTTCTCGAGAGATCGAATAGCTGCCTGCGTTCGGCAGCCTCGATCGCTCGGATCAACTGCTGGCGGCTGAGGACCCCGGCGAGGTCGAGCAGCGTGCGGGCGACGGTGGTCACTGGGATCCCGTCGACCGTCGTGACGTCGGCGGCCTCGAGCTTGCCGCGGTGCAGCGTGATCGTTCCGCGGCTCCGCCTGTCCCCCGGGACTCTCACATCGGTCTTCCACCCGTCCCGACCAATCCTCCACAGCGCTGCCGCCGAACGGTGGCTGAGCACGGCGCCCGGCCGAAGGCCCGCAGTTGCGCGGCCGATATGACCCCGTGTTGGCGGTCCGCGAGCGCGGCAATCCACCGGTCCACGGGAAGTTTCCCTTGATTACCAGGGGTTTCATCCCGCGCTTCGGGCACGGGCTAACCCTGGCAGCCGAACTCAAACCCGGGTGCTACGAACTGCTACCTCTTTCCACCAAGTTTCTCGCGAATCAGCCGCGTCACCTCTCCCCCGTCCGCCCGGCCTTTGCTCTCGCGCCTGACATAGCCGACGAGCGGACCGATCGCCTTCATGTTCCCGGCGCGAACCTCCTCGGCCGCCGCTGGATCGGAGGCGATCGCGGCATCCACCAGCTCGGACAGCCCGCCATCGGCGCCAAGCGCCGAAAGCCCTTCCCGCTCGACGATCGCCCGCGGGTCTCCGCCCTCCTGCACCAGGCTCGAGAGAACCTCACGCGCGGCATCACGGCTCACTTCCCGGGCCTTCACCATCCTCGCCAGCGCGGCCAGGCTCTCGGGCGTGACCCGCGACTCGGCGGGATCCTCGGATTCGATCCGGCTGATCAGCTCCGGGATCCAGTTGGCCAGCTCCGTTGCGTCGGCACCGTTACCCGACGAGGCCTCCACGGCCCGCTCGAAGTAGTCCCCCAACTCAGCTCGGAACGCGAACTCCCGCGCCCGGTCTGCGCTCAGTCCCAGCTCGGCCTCGAGCCGTTCGGCGCGCTGAACCGGGAGCTCGACGGGCAGATCGGCGCGTGCAGCAGCGAGCATCTTCTCAGTCGCCAGGAGCGGCACGAGATCGGGCTCTGGGAAGTAGCGATAGTCGTGCGCGTCCTCCTTGGAGCGCAGCGGCGTCAGTCCGCCGGTGGAGGGGTCGAAGTGCATCGTCTCCTGCACGACCGACTCCCCCGCCTTCACCAGCGCAGTCTGACGCTTGATTTCCGCCCGCAAGCCCCGCTCGAGGAAGCGGAACGAGTTCATGTTCTTCAGCTCGGACTTCGTCCCAAGCTCATTCGAGCCTGCGGGCCGCACCGACACGTTCGCGTCGCACCGAAGCGAGCCCTCCTGCATGTTGACGTCCGAGACGCCGAGCTGCTTGAGCGTCGCGCGCAGCAGGATCAACCAGTCGCGGGCCTCCACGGGCGAGTGCAGGTCGGGCTCGGTGACGATCTCGACCAGCGGTGTCCCGCAGCGATTGAAGTCGACCCAGCTGCGATCTGAGCCGTGGATTCGCCCGCTCGCGCTCAGATGATTGAGCTTCGCAGCGTCCTCCTCGAGATGGACCCGGTGAATGCGAACGCCCTCAAGGCCTCCGCCGCGGCACAAGGGGACGTCGTACTGGGAGATCTGGTAGGCCTTGGGATTGTCGGGATAGACGTAGTTCTTGCGGTGAAACAGCGAGCGCTCGGTGATCTCGCAGCCCAGCGCCAAGCCGATGATCAGGGCGAAGTGAACAGCGCGCTCATTGATCACCGGCAACGCCCCCGGCAGCGCCAGGCAGACCGGACAGGTGTGGATGTTCGGCGGATCGCCGAACGACAGCTGGCATCCGCAGAACATCTTCGTAGTGGTGCTCAGTTGGACGTGGATCTCCAGCCCGACTACCGGCTCGTAGTCAGACACGAGCGGGGCTCCCGTCGAATCCGATCGCTTGCTCGAGCGCATAGGCAGCATCGAGCAGACGGCTCTCGCTGAACGCCGGCCCTGCCAGCTGGAAGCCGACCGGCAGGCCGTCGCTCAGTCCACACGGGATCGAGATCGCGGGGATCCCGGCGAGCGGCATCGGCACGGTGAAGAAATCATTGAGGTACATGGCCAGCGGGTCGTCGGTCTTGGCGCCCAGCTCGAAGGCCGTCCACGGGCTGGTGGGCGTGACGATGAAGTCAAACCGCTCAAATGCGGCCGCGAAGTCCTCCGAGATCTTGGTGCGGACCTTCAGCGCTGTCCCGTAGTAGGCCTCGTAGTAGCCGCTCGAGAGCGCATAGGTCCCAAGCATGATCCGCCGCTTGACCTCGGTGCCGAAGCCCGTCGCACGCGTCCGGCTGTACATGGTGAGTAGGTCGGTGTCCCCGTCGACGCGCAGGCCGTACCGGACACCGTCGAAGCGAGCGAGGTTCGCGGAGGCCTCCGCGGGCGCGATCAGGTAGTAGGCCGATAGCGCGTGAGGAGCGTGCGGCAGCCGGCAAGCCTCCACCGACGCCCCGAGGCTCTCGGCGAGCGCGACGGTCTGCTCGAAGCGCTCGAGCACGCCGGGATCGACCCCGCCCTCGATCTCGGTGAGCTCCTCGGGAACCCCAAGCCGGACCCCCCGAAGGTCCTCGCGTGAGGGACGCTCGATGCTTCCAGGGAACTCGAGTGAGGTGGAGTCGCAGCGGTCCCGGCCCACCATCCGTCCGAGAAGCAGCGCGGCGTCCGTGACGTCACGGGTTAGCGGTCCTGCTTGATCGAGCGAGGACGCGAAGGCAATCATGCCGTAGCGGGAGCAGGCGCCGTAGGTGGGCTTCACCCCGACGATTCCACACAGCGCGGCGGGTTGGCGGATCGATCCGCCGGTGTCCGTCCCGATCGCCCATGGCGCGAGCCCGGCCGCGACGGCCGCCGCGCTGCCCCCGGAAGACCCGCCCGGAACGCGGCCGCGGTCCCAGGGGTTGAGCACCGGGCCATAGCCCGAGTTCTCGTTCGAAGAGCCCATCGCGAACTCATCCTGGTTGGTCTTGCCCAGCAGCGGCGCACCGGCCTCGCGGAGCTTGGCGACGACTGTCGCGCTGTACGGGGGGCGGTAGCCCTCGAGGATTCTCGACCCGGCCTGGCTGGGAACGCCCTCGGTGCAGAACAGGTCTTTCACGGCGAGTGGGACTCCTCCTAAGGGAGCATCGCGATACGAGCCGTCAGGCTCCGGCCCATCGGCTACCCATGTGAACGCGTTCAGCTCGTCTGCGGCCGCCCGCGCCCGGTAAGCCTCGAACAGCTCGCCGGAGTCGAGCTCCCCGCGGCGCACCTGCTCCCCGGCCTCGGACGCGGTCAGTGCGAGCAGCTCGTCGCTCATCCCGCGCCCGGGCTCGGTACGCCGAAGCCGCCCTCCGGCACGGGCTCGGGTGCAGCCTCGAGCACGCACTCGCGCGGCAGCGACGGCTCAGCCACGTCCGGGCGAAGGACGTTTACGACATCGACGACGTGGGAGGTCGGCGGCACCCCGTGGAGGTCGAGCTCGCGGATCTTCTCGATGTGATCGAGCACCTTCGAGAGCTCGGCGCCCATCCGCTCGACGTCCTCGTCGCTGAGCTCGAGCCGCGCGAGGCGCGCAACGTGAAGCACTTGGGCGCGATCGAGCATGCGTGGGGATTCTAGGATGGGTGGCGCCGGCCTCGCTCGACCCTAGAGCGAGCGAATCACTTCATCTGCCGCCCGCTGTCCTGAACGGATCGCCCCGTCCATGTATCCCGGCCACAGCGCGGTGGTGCCGTCGCCGGCGAAATGGATTGGGCCCGCGGGCAGCGCCGCGGTGGCCTCCCGGAAGACGCTCAGTACTCCCGGCGGGCTGTAGGTCCCGTATGCCCCTCGCGTATACCGTTCGGCGGCCCAGACCATGTCGTAGTATGCGACCGGCCGCGCCGCCTCAGGCCCGAAGTACCTCGCGAAACAGCGCAGCGCGTCGTGGCGCCGACGTTTCGCGGGGAGCGTCAGGTAGGGCCGCCCGGCGCTTCCCTCCATGAACCCGACCAGCACGCCGGGCTTCCCGGAGGGCGGTGAGTTGTCATATGTGACCTCGATCGGCCCGGAGGTCGAGATCGTCATCCCGCTGAGCCCGGCTCGGCGCCAGAAGGGGTCGGGGTACACGGCGTTGATCTTGACGACGGCACCCATCGGCTGGTGCTGCAGCACCTGATCGAGGATTACCGGGAGGAGCGGAATGAAGTGGATCCGGTCGATCACCGGCTTCGGCGCGGTCAGGATCACGCGCCGCGCCCGCAGGACCTGATTGACGGTCGCGATCGTCACCCGGTTATCCCATCGCACCTCGAGCACCGGCTGCTCGAGCTGGACGGCGGAACCCAGACGCGCGGCAAGTTTCACCGACAGCTGTTGCGGACCGCCGACGAAACGCAGGCTCTGAGCTGACCCGATCAACGTGTTGAAGTCGCCGCCCACTCCGCGAATCGCCGCAAGCAGATCGAGTAGCGAGACCATTTCTGCGTCTTCGCCGTACACCCCGTGGAAGGCAACGCGCGCCAGTTGGCGCCCCTCGGCGCTCGCTGCGAGCGAGTCGAAGTATTCGCCCGCCGAGCGCTGATCGATCGCACGGGCGCCCCGCGCTGCCCAGGGGTGCCCGAGCGGGACGCCGGCAGCCATCTGGTTCAAACCGAAGATGATCCTCTCCAGCTCGCCGATGGCAATCGCGGAGGCTGGCGGCACGGACCCGCTATATGTCCTGCGTACTCCGTTATGGAAGTAGACGCTTGCGCCTTTCGAGTACGTCGGGAACGTCCCCACACGAAGCTCGCGCGCGAGCTCGAGCACTTTTCGCTGACGGGGGTCGAGCCATTGACCGCCGAGCTCCACGACCGCACCGCGGTGGCCCGGGAGCGGGACATCGAGGTTGCGCCCGCCGACCCGGTCCCTGGCCTCGAGCACCTGCACCGAGTGCCCTGCCGCGATCAATCTCCGCGCCGCCGTCAACCCGGAGAGTCCCGCTCCGACCACGATCACGTCCCAGATCCGTCCGCTGCGGCGCGATTTGACGCTGGTTCTGGCCTGGGCCCCGGCCCCGGAAGCCAGTAACCCCGCAGCACCGGCGGCGCCCGCGGCCAGCACGTCTCGGCGCCTGACGGGCGGAAGGCCCCCAGTAGGTGAGCTCATGCAGCGTCCGCGCCGGGGACGCCTTCAGAGCTCTTGAGGACGTCGAGCACCGTTCGTGATTCTATGTCCGCGGCCGGACTATCAATGGGTTCTCCAAACGCGGCGGCACCTCCTGCCGGCATGCACTTGTGACGCCCGCTGGCTGAATCGGAGTCCCGAGAGCTTCCTCCGAGGCTCAATGACCGTAATCGGGCGGGCGTTGCCCCCGGCCGGCCGCGATCGTCGCCTGCGGTGGAATCTGCACGAGTCGCCGCGATGGCCAGCGCCCGGACTCTACGAGGCGATGAACGCCCGACGTGACAGCGAGGCGCTGACCCTGGCCCGGTCTTGCCCAGCGCCTGGGTTGCTGCGCCCACCAGCTCAGCGGCCTGCGCACTGCGCGGTATGCCATATGGATGACCCTGGCGATGCGCATCACGCAATGGCTCCAGCGTCCTGCGGCAGATTTCATCTACGCCGCCGATTGGTAACGACTCGGGAGGGCGGGGTTCATTTGCCCTTCGCAGAGAGCGCTCCCCGTCCGCACAGAGCCGAGCGCCGAGCTCAGCACGGCCATCGGTCTTGGGACAATGGACATCCAGCCCTGGGGGACGGTTACTCCAACTTCACCGTCCGGATCGCGCCGGGCTGGTCGCGCTCGAGGGTGCCCTCCTCGCGCAGTGACAGGTAGCCGCCGCAGAAGATCCCGATGGCGCTGAAGAGCGCCAGCAGGGCTCCGATCTGCTGACCGGGAGGATGGTCGATTAGCACCCGGAGACCGAGCCATAGCGCTGAGAGCAGCGCGAGCCATGTCACGACCACGCTGAGTGCGACCGGGAGCGCCGGCGCCCGCCGGGTGGCCTGGAAGAACACCAGACACAGAGCAACCAAGATCGTGAGCAGCGCCGCCCACCGCCATCCCGTGAGCGCCTCCCACCCAGTCATCGAAGAGACGGGCCTCGCGCCGTCGGCGCGAGGCCCGTACCAATGGAGGACAAACATCAGCACCAGCAGCGTCAGCGCGCTGGCGCCCGCAAGCGCCTCGCCGCGGCGGATCCTCGACGGATCGAAGTCCATCCGCGGGAGGCTATGCGTTTGCTTACGACACGGGCGGCCCGGCCGATCCTGCCGGTCCTGCCGCCGGCGGCGCAGACGGCGCCGCGACGGACGCCGGAGCGCCCTGGCGGGCCTGCATCGCGAAGTACACAAGACCTGCCGCCAGAACCACGCACACGTAGAAGCCGAAGCCGAACAGGCTGAAGTGTATGTGGAACAGGAACTTCAGCGCGACGAATCCCGCCGCCGCTGCGGCCAGAACGAACCGGGTCATCTCGCGGCTTCCGCCGATCGCGGGAACCTGGGTCTGGGGCGAGAGACGCTCAACTGCCAGATCGGCGATCAACGCCAGACAGGCGACGAGCGCCAGGATCCCCAACCAGCCGTCCGGGGCGCCGGTGGCGGAAAGATCAGCCCCGGGGATCGAGTATGCACCCGCGGCGACGCCGCCGAACGAGAACCATGGCAACGCCACGAGCGCGATCACGAGAAGTAGTGCCAGGCCGGCGAGAATCCAGTCGTCGCGCCTGATGTTGTCAGTATTCAACTTTGCCCTCCTTGGGTTTGCTGATGCGGCACCGTTTCGGTACTACTGGCCGCCTTCCTGCCGAACGCGGCGCGCCCGGCACCTACAAATATCGACCGGTAGCCACGCCCTCTGAAGTCTTTTCTTGCCCGAGGGCCCGGGGCCGCCTGCCCAGACGCTCTTCGCGGAGCTCGTCCGAGGCGCCCAAGGCGACACCGAGCGCGAACAAAAGCCCGATGATCGACCCGATTTTCTGATCGACGACCTGTTGTTGAGCGGGAAGCTCGATCAGTACGCGGTAGATCAGCAGCGCGAGGGTCAGCCAGCTGAGCGCGGCAATCACCCAGCCAGTGTCGGTCTTCGCGCCGTGGCCTCGCTGGCTGACGTGAAGCAGCGCGGAGCAGATCGTGGCGAGGACCGTCAACAGGATCACCCAGCGCACGAGTGGCAATCCTTGCCACCCGTCAACGGCATAGGAGAGCTTCCGCGTGCGGCCGGGAATACCGACGACGCCGAACCATTCGAGCGCGAACATCGAGATAAACAGCAGCCCGGCGCTGACGGTGGCGAGAACCTCCCCCCGGGTCAGCATCACGCGCGCCATCGGTGACTAATCCTGACGCTTGGAGATCGGCGCCAGCTCCGCGACGAGCTTGCGCTCGGAGCGATCCTGGCTGAAGCGGATCACGACGATCCCACCTGGTTCGAGGCCGGTCACGACGCCTTCGCCGAACGACGGATGGACGACATCTTCACCGAGCCTGTAAGCGGACATCTGTTTCTCTCGTGGTGCTGGCGCCCATTGCTCACCGCCGCCCGAGCGCTCGCCCCAGGACGTCAAGCGCGCGCGGAACGACCGCTGCGGCTGAGCCTCGCGATCGGTCAGCTCCTGAGGAATCTCGGCGATAAAGCGGCTGGGCAACCCGTAGGAGCGCGTGCCAAACGCGGTCCGGCTGCGAGCGCACGTCAGGTACAGGTCCCGCTGTGCCCGGGTCACACCTACGTAACAGAGCCGGCGCTCCTCCTCCAGTCCCCCTTCGTCCATCGCACGCGAGTGCGGGAACACCCCCTCCTCGCAGCCGATGATGAACACGATCGGGTATTCGAGGCCTTTGGCGTTGTGCAACGTCATCAGTGTGACCAGGCCTTCGTCGTCGCTGCGCTCGTCGGCGTCGGAGATCAGCGCCATCTGCTGCAGAAAGTCGGCCAGCGAGCGCTGGCCCTCACCCTCTGCGGCCTCGTACTCGGCGGCAACATTGACGAGCTCCTGGAGGTTCTCGATCCGCCCCTGAGCCTCGATTGTCCGCTCGGCCTCGAGCGTCTCGAAATAGCCCGTCTCCTGGAGAACCTCGTTCACGCACTCAGCCACTCCCGCGCCTTGCTCGATTCGCTCCCGCAGGACCTGCATCGTGCCCATGAACCGCCGTAGTGCTTTGATCGCTGCTGCGCCCAGCCCCGGGACCTGATCCGGGTTGGATGCCGCATCCCAGATCGAGATGCCCATGGTGTTCGCATGCGCGAGCAGGTGCGAGACGGAGGTCGTGCCGATGCCTCGGCGGGGTGAGTTCACGATCCGCGTGAATGCGCCGGCGTCCTGCGGATTGATCAGCACTGTCAGATACGCGATCGCATCTTTGATCTCTGCGCGCTCGTAGAACTTGGTTCCCCCGATCACCTGATAGGCGATCTCCGCCCGCACGAGCGTGTCCTGAAGGACCCGGGACTGGGCGTTGGTTCGGTAGAAGACCGCGATCTCGGCCCGTGATGTGCCCTCATCGACGAGCCGTTGGATCTCGCCCGCGACAAACCTTGCCTCAGCGTGCTCGTCGTCCATCTCGCGCACCTTGATCGGATCGCCCTGGCCCAGCTCGGTCCACAGCGACTTGTGCTTCTG
>JALYZY010000015.1 GCA_030948665.1 Actinomycetota bacterium
GGCGAGTACTCCACCGCTGCCGGGAACGCCGCAATCGACGCAGCCGGCTCCATCACCAGTCGGAGCGCCAGTGCGGCGGTGTCGTCGGCTTGTGGGCCGGTTTGGAACTTGCTCAGCGCCTTCTCGAGGCAATTGAGTAGCTCCTCGGCCGCGAGCGGACCGCAGTGGACCATTGTCTCTTCGAGCCGCTCCTCACCGAATCGTCCCGTCGCCCCGACTGTGTCCGTGACTCCGTCGGTGTACATCAGGATCACGTCGTTCCGATGCAGACACACCTCTGCCGTCGGCCACTGCGCGTCGGCGAACGCTCCAAGCACCGGCCCCGATTTACCGACCGTCCGCACGCCCTCTTCGGTGACCAGCAGCGGAAGCGGATGACCGGCTGAGGCGAGGGTGATCCGGTCGTCTTCGATCCTAAGACACAGCGCGCTGCACAGCGAAAGGGCCGGCTGCTGGCGAAGCGCCTCATCCAGTCGGGCCAGGATGCCGGCCGGATCGGGCAGATGCTCGCCCACGAACTTCGCCCCATACCGTACGAGGGAGGTCATCGCCGCCGCCTCAACGCCCTTGCCGGTCACGTCACCGACGAGCATGATCCAGCCTCCCTCGCTCTGGAACGCGTCGTAGAAGTCGCCTCCGACCTCGACTTCGCCACCGGCGCTGGCTGGCCTATAAAGCGCTGCGATGTCCCAGCCGGCGATCTCGGGGAGCGCCTCGGGCAGCAGGCTCTGCTGGAGGGTCGTCGCGATCTGCGACCGGCGCGTGTAGAGCCGCGAGTTCTCGACCGCGACTGCTGCCCGGGTGCCGAGCTGCTCGGCAAATCGGAGGTTCTCATCGGTGAAGCGCCGCCCGGACTCGGCCATGACCAGCGTCATCGAGCCGATGATCCGCGCGCCGGCGCGAAGCGGGACGATCAACACCGAGCGCATCTGGAGCTCACGAATCAGCGCGAGATGCTCCGGCCCCTGAGCGGCTGCCTCGAGCATTGGATCTGTGATGTCGGGATACAGCTCGGATCTCCCAGTTCGCAGTACCTCACGGGTTCCTTCGGGAGGCTGGGTCTGGTCTTCTTCGAACTCCCGCAGCCGCTCGGCGAGCGCCAGCTTCTCGGGGTCGGGGTGGGCGGCGACGACCTGCTGACGCCGTCCGTGCTCGTCGATCAGATCTACCGCGCACCAGTCGGCGATCTCGGGGACCGCGAGCCACGCGACGTTGCGGAGCGTCTCCTCGTAGTCCAGCGATGAGGCGAGGATCTCGCTGGCGCGGGAAAGGAAGCTCGTCTGGAGCTCTACGCGCTTGGCCGCGCTGACATCCTCGATTATCGTCACAGCCGCCTCGAGCTTGCCGCCCGTGTCGTACAGCGGGGTCGCCTTGAGCACGCGCCAGTACTCCTCCCCGCTCTCGCGCTCGAGGTAGCGCAGCACCAGCGGGGTTGGATCTTCACCGCGCAGAAGTCGTACCGAGGGGAGATCGTCCATCCGCAGCGGAGCGCCCGACTCGTCGGTTACGGCATAGCGGTCGAATAGGGCCTCGGGATCTGATTCGCGGAAGCCATCGAGCGTGGAGAAGCCCATCGACTCGAGTGCGGCCCTGTTTGCATAAACCAGCTGCCCCGATATGTCGCGAATCGTGACCGCGTCCGCCAGGGAGCCGACGATCGCCTGCATCCGCTCCTCGGCGCCACGCAGCTCTTCCATCAGGCGCGAGTTCTCGATCGCCAGCGCGGCCCGAGAGCCCACGGTCCGCGCGAAGCGAAGGTCAACCTCACCGTAGCGGCGTCCCGAAGGGCCCACTGCGAGCACCAGGATTGCGAGCAGCCGGTCCGCCGCGCGCACTGGCGCATAGATGCCACAGCGCATCCGCAGGGCATCGTGCTCACCCTCCGCGGGGTAAGCCATGAGCTCGCCACCGCGATCGAGGTCGACCAGCTCGGCGTCGGACTCGCCGCTCACGAGCGACAGGAGCTCAGCGCCGGCGGGACGATCGAGCAGCCTTTGCTCGAGACCAGGCGGCGCGCCGGCGACCCGGCTCGCGCAGCGGCGAAGCTCGCCATCCTCGACGATCACGATCTCGCACAGATCGGCGACAACCGGAACCAGGAGGTCCGCCAACCGGCGGAGTGTCTGCCCGATGTCTCGCCCGTCGGCGATCCCCGCGAGCTCGCCAAGAAGCTCCATCCGTGTCTTCGCGTCCATTGCCCGGGTGCGGAGAACAGATGCGGTTACGGCCAACGCTCCGCTCCCGGCGACAACCGCCACGCGATAGAGATGCGTGCCCGAGAACAGGTAGTGGTCCCAGATGCCGCTGGCAATCGACAAGAGCGTGGAGACAACTGCTACCAGCGCAGTCCGCTCGCCGTGCTCGACCAGCGCCACGACGAGGGGAGCGACGAGATAGGCGGTAGTCAGGACCCGTGACTGGCCGTAAAGCCCGTCGACCACCGACAGCGCCCCATCCAGTGCGAGTGCAGCCAGCACCCACCGACTGAAGAAGCGGGCCACCAATTCGCGAACATGAGCGGTCGATCGCATTGCCCTTACCGTGGCTCTCTCCGTCCGGCTCCCGCGGGCATGGTATGCGTCATAGGCTCCGGAGGCAACGGTCAGCTCCTAGAGCGGACTGCCATGAGGGATAGGCTCAGCGCCCCCGGCAGGACTCGAACCTGCGACCCACGGCTTAGAAGGCCGTCGCTCTATCCAGCTGAGCTACGGGGGCTCAGCCCGTAAACACTAGGGATCAGGACCCGGGCTCACATCCCGTTCGCGTCCCAGACGATGTAACAGCGGCTACCTCGGCGAGCGCGTCACCGACGCGAGCCCCTGCTCGCGCATCGCTCTGCGGTAGGCGACAGCAACGGCATCGAACTTGAGATGCATCTCGGCCGCAAGGTCGAACGGGACCTTCTCGGGCCGCTGCGATTCGACCACCTGGCGGTCCTGCTCGAAGATCGTGTCTTCGAACTGCTGAAGGCGCTCCGGCGGTTGGTCCTGGTCGTAGTTGCGGGCGATCAGCAGACGACCCACGCAGGCCTCGTCGCCGGCGGGCTGGGAGGCGAAGAAGTAGACCATCCCCCGCTCCCCGCCCCAGTCCAGCCGTAGCACAATCGTGTACGGCAGGTGCAGCTGGTAGCGGCTATGGCGCTCAGGCGCGGTCCGCTGCTCGTTGGCAAACACCGGGAACTCCTCGCTGTTCGGAGCCTCGGGGCGCACCACCTCGTAGCGCAGAATGTGCCCGTCGATCTGGACTGAGTGCTTTGGGACGACCGGGCGTTCGGGGTCGCCGAGCAACCCCGGATGCACCCACGGGAAGTGACCGAAGTCCGTGAAATTCTCGACCTGCCGCGAGGCGTCGCACCGCCACGCATACGGGCCGCAGCGCACCACTTGCCAGTCGCCAGGCGCCTCGAGCTCGGGGATCTCGGGCAGCGGCCAGCGTGGCTCGTCCAACGACACCCACAGCATGCCGTAGCGCTCCTGGCATGTGTAGGCGGCGACCCGCGCTTTGCCGGGGACGCGCGATGGGTCCGCCAGCTGTGGAATCGCTTTACAGATCCCGTCCTGGCCGTAGCGCCAGCCGTGGTACGGGCACATCAGCTGGTCGTCGACAACCCTTCCCAGCGACAGAGCCGTACCGCGGTGGATGCAGATGTCGCGCAGTGCGTGCGCCGCCCCCGTGGAGTCGCGCCAGAGCACGACAGGCTCGCCAAGCAGGATCGCCCTCACCGGGGATGCCCCGAGATCGTCGGCATACCCCACCGGATGCCAGCAGCGCCGGAGCGCTACCGGGTCGGGGATGGCGGCCGGAGCGGCCGATTCGGAAGCTGAGGCGAGTGTGGCCACGGGGTTCGGCGCTGGCCGGTAGACAACATGCTAGGACCAAGGGCGAACCCGGGCAGCCGCTCGCGATGCGCGGCCTCCGCGCGCTCAATCGGGGCGCCGGGATTTGAACCCGGGACCTCCGCCACCCAAAGGCGGCGCGCTACCAGGCTGCGCCACACCCCGCGTGGCAGGCGAGTCTAGTGGTAGGTGTCGATAATTCGCGGGAGTGGCCGCCGTCGACCCCCTCCGAGCGCTGCATTACGACGTCGAGCGGCTCGGAGGCCTTCAGGACCTCCTCGCGCCCCCCTACGACGTAATCGACTCGGCCCAGCGCGCCCGTCTGGAGGCCCGCTCGCCCTACAACGTGGTGCGCATCGACCTCCCGGTGGGAGAAGACAGCTACCGCGCTGCAGCCCGGACGCTCGCGCAGTGGCGGCACGAAGGAGTGATCGTCAGCGATCCCGGACCGGCGCTGTGGCCGCTCGAGCAGACCTACACCGGCCCCGACGGACGCGAGCGGACTCGGCGCGGCTTCCTCGCCCGAGCTCGGATCGAGGAATACGGCGCTGGGCGGATCCGGCCCCACGAGCTTACGCACGCGGCGCCCAAGCAGGATCGGCTCGAGCTGATGCGCGCCACAAAGATGAACCTGTCGGCAATCTTCTCCCTGTACGCAGATCCCGACGGCGAGGTATGGCGGGCACTCGAACCCACGACGACCGGCTCACCGTGGGCGGAGGCCACCGACGACGATGGGACGGCGTGCCGCCTGTGGCGCGGGGGAAACTCGGCCGCGCACGCCGGGGTGCGACGGGCGCTTGCAGACGTCGAGCTCCTGATCGCCGACGGCCATCACCGCTACGAGACGGCACGCGCGTACGCGGAGGAGATCGGTGGCGAGGGAGACCACCGCTACGTCCTGATGTGCCTGGTTGCGCTCGAGGATCCCGGTCTCACTGTGTTCCCCACCCATCGCCTGCTGCACGGCCTGCGGCCTGATCAGCACGAGGCACTTGCGTCCGCCTTGCGCCGAGACTTCGAGATCGAGGAGCTGTCCGATCCGGCTGCCCTCGCTCCGCAGGCAGGCGACCGGATCCGGTTCGGTTACATCGACTCGCACTTCCAGCGGCCATTCATGCTGACCCTGCGCAGCCAATCAATCGCCGACTCAGCGCTTGCGGGACACGCCGAGCCCTACCGGCGACTCGACACGGCGGTGCTCGAGGCGCTGATCCTGCGGGGTGCGCTTCAGATGGCCGACGAGGACATCGACCACCTCTCGATGCTTCGATACGCCCGCGACTTCGACGAGGCGCTCTCGCTGGTGCAGTCGGCCGAGTGCGACTGCGCCTTCTTCATGGCACCGCCGCCGATGGCACTTGTCCAGGCGGTCGCCGCCGCCGGCGAGCACATGCCCGCCAAGTCGACGTACTTCTATCCCAAGATTCCGACGGGCCTGCTCTTCAATCCGGTCGGATAGCTGACCGCCACGGCGATAGGATCGCCGCTGCGACGATGAAAGCCACCGCCCGCCGGAGCGCACGGACGACGTTGACCCATCAGGTCGACGTCCGTCAGCACCACTTGACCGTCGATGAGCCGGTTGAGATCGGCGGCGAGGATCAGGGACCAAGCCCGCAGGAGCTGCTGGCGGCGAGCCTCGCGTCGTGCACTGCGGTGACGGTCGAGATGTATGCCCAGCACAAGGGATGGGAGATCGGGCCGGTCGAGGTTCAGTGCGAATACGCGCCAGCGGCGGACGGTGCGCCAACCACTTTCAAGCTGGCCCTCCGCCTGTCGGCGGATTGCAGCGAGGAGCAGGTCGATCGGCTACGCACGATCGCTGGTAGATGTCCCGTGCACCGTACGCTCGCCGGCGAGGTCGTTTTCGAGGACAGCGTCGACCTCGTCGCGCCCGCCGCGCGATAACGAGGTTCGTAGCGGGGTCAGTCGTCGACCACGTCGATTCCGGCGTCGCTCAGCTCCCGGACAGCCCGGTCGCCATCGCCTGGGCTCACCTCAACCGCTGCGACAGCTTCGCGGTGGACGATCACATCGAAGCCTGCGCGCTTGGCATCGAGCGCGGTGGCCTTGACGCAGTAGTCGAGCGCGAGCCCCGCAACGTGCACGGTGTCGAGTCGCGCCCGCGAAACAGCTGCTCGAGGCCGCTGTCCCGCCCGGAACAGAAGTCGTTCTGCACATCGACGACGATCAGAGCCTGCATTTACGGCCAATATAGTCACGCGATGTCAGCGCGGATCGAGCCGCTACGGACCCAGCTGAGGGGCGTCCTTCTTAGACCCGAGGCGGCGATGAGCATCCCCGTAGCGGGTCGAACGCAGGCGGCGGTCCTGATACCCCTGTACCTGGAGCGCAGCGAGCTCCACGTGGTCCTGACCGAGCGGCGCCACGACCTGCGCCGCCACGCGGGCGAGATCTCATTTCCGGGTGGGCGCTACGAGCAGGGCGAGCGCGATCTGGTGGCGACGGCACTGCGCGAAGCGCATGAGGAGATCGGGCTCCCGGCAGCTGGTGTTGAGATCATCGGCGCGCTCACCCCCACTCCCACGATCGCAACGGGCTATGCGGTCTATCCATTTGTCGGCGTGATCGAGCCCGGGATGCGCTGGACGCTCCAGCCGCGAGAGGTCGAGAAGGTGATCGAGCTATCGCTCGCCTCGCTACGCGCCGGCTTCGGCCGCCGGCAACTGGTCCGTCGTGGGATTCCGATTCTGACCGATGCCTACACCGTCGGGGAGTATTTGATCTGGGGCGCCACGGCACGGATCCTCTCCGAGCTGATCGAGCGGGTCGCCGGGATCGAGCGCTGAGCGCTCAGACGAGCACCTCGAGGACGGCTCGGCTGGCCTGATCAAGCCATGCGGCATGGCTTGCGTGATCGGAGGTCAGGAGCGCGTAGGGGATCCGCGAGTCCTCGCAGAAATCCCGCACTCGCTGGGCACCGGCTCTGAGGACTTCGGGGTGGACGTCTCCGGCGGCTTCGTAGACGATCCCGCGGATAGTCGTATCGAGTATCCGGAGCAGGACCATCTCGAGCCGTGAGCCATGCAGCGCAGCCAGCTCCTCGCGCGATCCAACCGCCGACCCGAGCAGCAGGATCGCCACCGTCACCTGCTCGAACGCCGGAGCTAGTGTCGCAACCCGGTCCGGGTCTCCGATCACCGCCTCGGCGCCGCACTCCTCGATCGCAGCGCAGCGATGCGCTTTACGGGTGCTGCCACGCACCGCGTGCCCTTGTGCGATTAACTCGCGCGCCAGCGATACCCCCTTGCAGCCGCAGCCGACGATCAGGCAGCGCGCCATCTAATCGACCGGAGGCTCAGCCCTCGCCGTGGTTCCCGTTCACGCGCGCCACGAGCTCGTCGAGCGTCAGGACGGGCTCACCTCTGGCCTCGCGCCGGGCGTTGTGCGCTCTCAGCATTTGGTCGAGGTCCTCCGCCTCGAGCGCCTCGCGCATCTCGGTGATCTCCCGGCTCGATCGCAAGCCCAGCTGCTCACTGCCGGAGCCCGGGTGGTACCTGCCCAGCAGCCACACCGCCACTGCCAGAGCCACGGCACCGCCCAGCAGGACGAGCGCAAACGGATCCACCGCTGGCCAGTCTACTCAAACTTCAGCGACCGAATCCATCCGCGCTGCGCAACTCGCCCTCGGAAACAGTGTTACTACCGAGCGAAGGCACCACCGTGATTAAGCCGGGCGCGGGCGGTGCGCGGAAAAATCTAACGACAGCAGTGAAGGAGGCATCAATGCGCCTACGCTTTACTGTGCTCGCGTCAGTCGTTACCGCGCTCATGGCACTAGCCATTCCGAGTGTGGGGAACGCTGCGCCGAGGCACAATCGAGGTCTGACGATCAATGCCACTCCCAACCCGATTCTCGCGGGTGAAGGCGTGCTGATCTACGGACAGCTCAATGATCCGCCCGTCAGTGGTCAGACTATCGTCCTCTATCACCACATCGCGGGGATTCCTGGATACTCGCGGGTGGGAGCAACCACCACCGCGACCAATGGCTTCTATGAGTTCACGCGGGCCGAAAATGTAGTGATGACCAATCGCAACTGGTTCGTGCGTGAGGAGGGCGTCCACCGTGTTCATAGCCGCACGGTCAGAGAGCGGGTTGCTGCGCTGGTGAGCATAAGCCCTAACCAGAGCTCGCAGTTCACCCGCAAGCCGATCGTGTTCACCGGCCATGTGACACCGAACCATGCGTTCGAGCGCGTGTATCTCCAGACGCAGATCGGCAGCTCAGACGAGTGGCACACGATCAAGTCTGGGCTGATCGGACCAGGCTCTGACTACGCGATCGCCTACCGGTTCCGCTTCGCTGGCGTGTACTCGGTCCGCGCGGTCTTCCGTGGCGATAACCGCAACATCCGCGGCGAATCCGATCCAGTTGCAGTGACGATCGATCAGGCTCAGGTGCCTGACTTCACGATCACGAGCTCGAGCCCGATCATTACGGATGGGAGCTCCGTGACGATCTCCGGGAAGCTCGACCAGGCTGGCACGAGCACCGCGGAGCCGACTACGCCCGTGACGCTGTTCGCGCGTACTGTCGGCGGTAACTGGACAGTGGTTGGGGACACCACGACCGGTACGGACGGCACCTACTCGTTCAGCCCGCTAATGCCGACGAGCAACACGCTCTATCAGGTGCGCACCACGTTCAAGCCGGCACGCCACAGCGCCGTCCTGTACGAGGGCGTCAAGGACGTGCTCACGCTGACCCCGAGCTCCCCGAGCGCCATGGTCGGCCAGACGGTGACTTTCACCGGCACGGTCCTGCCCGACAAGGCAGGGGACGTTGTGTACCTCCAGCGGCTGGGCAAGGATGGCGAGTGGCACGCGGTCGAGGTGAGGCTAGTCCGGAGCAACTCGACGTTCCAGTTCTCCTGGACGTTTGGCAACTCAGGCCCGCACGAGTTCCGTGCGCGCATCCCCGGTGATTCGCAGAACGTCGGCGGGGCGTCGATGCCTGTGTCCATCAATGTGACGCTGGCGCCAGGCTCGGGTAGCCTGCCGCCCGCGACGTAGGGCACATCAGCATCGGTCGAAGGACTTCCGGCCCCCGCCCACGCGGGGGCCGGTCGTCGCCCCCGGGCCTTACTCCTCGACCGCCCACAGCCGCCAGCGCCCGGGAACTCCCTTCAGCTCGCGCTCGCCACGGTCACGGAAACCGATCCGCGACCCCACCACCAGGTCTTTCACGGTTCCGGACACGAGCACTTCGCCCGGACCTGCACACGCCAGGACGCGGGCGCCGATGTGCACCGCGATTCCGCCGACGTCGGCGCCCATCAACTCGACCTCGCCCGTGTGCACGCCGGTTCGGAGCTCGAGCCCTCGCTCGCGGGCGGCCCCGCGCACCGCGACCGCGCAGCGGATCGCGCGCGCCGGGCCGTCGAACGTCGCCAGGAACCCATCGCCAAGCGACTTGACCTGCTGTCCCCGGTGACGTCCGAGCTCCGCCTCGACGGCCTGTTGATAGGACTCCAGCCGCTCTCGCCAACGCTGGTCCCCAAGCTCAGCTGCAATCCGTGTCGAGTCGACGATGTCGGAGAACATCACCGTCGCCAGGACCCGCTCGGGCTCGGGAGGTTGCCGAGCCCCGGTCAAGAACTCCTCGATCTCCGCCACCAGCGCGTCCTGCCCAGGTCCGAACGGAAGCGTGTGGCGCCCCGGTAGCTCGACTAAGCGAGCACCCGGCACGACGCCGGCGATGTACTCCGAATGGCGAACGTCGATGAACCGATCCTCGCGACGGTGCAGCACCAGGGTAGGGGCCTGGATCGAGGGCAGCACGGCACGTACATCCGTTTCGCTGTGCATGCGGGTCAACGCTGCTGCCGTGGCCGGACTCGCCGCAAGGCGCTCGAGTCGGCCCGCCCACTCGCGTAGACGGTCGTCGGGGCGGTCACTCGCAAGTCCGAGCACACGAGCGCCAGAGCCCCAGTCCGCTCGGGCGGCCTCCGCCATCGTCTCTCGCTCCTCGCGTGTCGGAGGCCACTCGTACCCCTCGGTGGCCGTCATCCGCGGGGTCGCCTCGTACAGCAGCAGGGCACTCGTGCGCTCGGGATGCGTCGCCGCGAACAGCGAGGCCATCGATCCGGCCTCGAGCATCGCGAACACCGCCGCTCGCTCGGAGCCTACCGCATCCATGACGGCGACCACGTCGTCCATCTGCTCCTCGAGCGTGGGAGCCGCGAGCACCGGGTCTGAGAGCCCCGTTCCGCGGCGGTCGAACATGATCAGCCTCGAGAACGATCCGAGCCTGCGGAACAGCTTCTCTACCAGGGGCTGCTCCCATACATGCTCCACCTGCCAGATCCAGGTGGGCACCCACACGAGGTCTACCGGACCGTCCCCGAACACCTGATAGGCGATGTGCACCTCGCCGCTGCGCGCGTATCTCGTCCTGGGGACCACCGCGCCGCCAGCGTACCTACCCCTGCGCTAGCGTCCCGGCAATGGACTTCGAACTAAATGATGAGCAGCGCCTGATCCGTGATACCGCGCGTGACTTCACAGATAACGAGATCGTCGAGCGAGCGCGCGAGAACGATCGAAACGAGCATTTCGACCTCGACCTGATCGCCAAGCTCGCCGATCAGGGCTACCTCGGGGCAATCGTTCCTCGCGAGTACGGCGGCGCCGGGCTCGACTACATCACCTACGCGGTGATCGTCGAGGAGGTCGGACGCGGGTGCTCAGCGATGCGGACGGTGATCTCCGTACAGACCTCACTTGTGTGCTCCTCGATCATGCGCTGGGGCACCGAAGAGCAGAAGCAGCGCTACCTCCCGAAGCTCTGTTCCGGGGAGTGGCTGGGATGCTTCGGGCTGACCGAGCCAGACACCGGCTCGGACGCCGCAAACCAGAAGACGCGGGCGCGAAAGGTCGATGGCGGCTGGCGGATCAACGGCTCGAAGATGTGGATCTCGATGGGCAACTACGCGAAGCTCGCGCTGATCTTCGCCCAGACCGATCCCGAGAAGGCCCACCGAGGCCTGGCGTGCTTCCTGGTCGAGACCGACCAGCCGGGCTTTCAGCCTCAGCCGATCCACCACAAGATGGGACTGCGCGGATCGGACTCCGCCGCGATCTCGCTCGACGACGTCGAGGTCTCCGACGACGGGCTCCTCGGGAATGTCGGCGACGGCTTCAAGGTGGCGATGAGCGCGCTCGACTCCGGCCGCTACAGCGTCGCCGCGGGTTGCGTCGGGATCTGCCAGGGCTCGCTCGACGCATCGGTCCGCTACTCGAAGGACCGCCTGCAGTTCGGGCGCCCGATCGCGGGGTTCCAGCTGGTCCAGGAGATGATCTCCGACATTGCGGTGCAAACGGAGGCCGCACGGATGTTGGTCTTCCGGGCCGGGTTCCTGAAGGACTCCGGCAAGCCAAGCACTACCGAGACGTCGATGGCCAAGCTGTACGCGACCGAGGCGGCGGTGCAGTGCGCCAACACCGCGATCCAGGTACACGGCGGCTCCGGGTACGTCGACGACTACCCGGTCGAGCGATATTTCCGAGATGTCCGCGTTACCACCCTCTACGAAGGCACCTCCCAGATCCAGAAGCTGATCATCGGTCGCGCCCTGACCGGGGTCAACGCGCTCGTGTGATGACGGCGGCAGAGCCCGGCGCGCCCGGCACGATCGGGATCGCGGGCGCCGGGACGATGGGCGCCGGGATAGCCCAGATGAGCTGCATGTCGGGTGCCCGGACGCTCCTTCACGACCCGCTCGGAGAGGCGCTCGAGCGTGGGCTCGCCCAGATCGAAGCTCAGCTCGAGCGGGGAGTGCAGCGCGGACGCTGGAGTCAGGAGGATGCCGCGGCGGCTCGCGAGCGCGTGCAAGCCGCGCCCTTGCTGGCGGACCTGAGGCCGTGCGAGCTCGTGATCGAGGCCGCGCCCGAGCGCATCGAGATCAAGCGGGAGCTGTTCGCGAAGCTCTCTCGCCAGGTCGTCAGCGAGGACTGCGTGCTGGCGACCAACACCTCATCGCTGCTGGTGACCGCGATCGCAACCGCAGCCGTGCGGCCCGACCGCGTCGTCGGGATGCACTTCTTCAACCCCGCCCCGGTGATGCGCCTGGTCGAGGTCGTGGCGGGCGAGGAGTCCTCCGCTGCTGCGCTGGCGCTCGCTCGCGCTGCCGGTGAAGCGATGGGCAAGCAGGTGATCGACGCGATCGACGGGCCCGGCTTTCTGGTCAACCGCTGCAATCGGCCGTTCGGCCTGGAGGCCCTGAAGCTCCTCCAGGAAGGTGCCGCCAGCTTCGCGGAGATCGACCGCATCTGCCGCCTGGCGGGCGGTTTCCGGATGGGACCGTTCGAGCTGATGGACCTCGTGGGCGTCGACGTGGGCCTCGAGATCGCGCGTTCGTTCTACGAGCAGAGCTTCGGCGAGCCGCGGTGGCGCCCTTCGCCGATCGCCGTGCGCACCGTCGCCGCGGGGCGACTGGGACGCAAGTCGGGCCGCGGCTACTACGACTACTCCGCGGGCGAGCACCGTCCCCCCGACCCCGAGCCGCTCCCGGCACAGGGCGGCGATGGCCTCGTCGTGATCTCGGGTCATACGGTCATCGCCGAACAGCTCCGCGCCGCCGCTGAGCAAGCCGGCTGGGAGGTCTGCTCGCCAGAGGATGCGTACGACCGCGAGCCGCCGTTCCTGATCCTCGAAGCTGACCTGGACGATGAGATGCTCGAGCCGGCGCCGCAAGGCGGCCCGCGGGCGGTGTGCTGCGCCAGCGGGTCGCTGACGGCTCTCGATCCCGGTGGCGGGGCGGTCGGCTTCCATGCACTCCCGCCTCTGACTGAGTCCGCGCTGGTCGAGCTGACTCGCAGCCCCGATAGCACGGGGTCGGCGGCGAGCGCGGCGGAGCAGTTTTTCACGACTCTCGGCAAGCACACCGCTTGGGTGGGGGATGCTCCGGGGCTGGTTCTCGGCCGGATCGTGTGCCAGCTCGTCAACGAGGCCGCATTTGCACTCGGCGAAGGCATCGGCAGCGGAGAGGACATCGACGCCGGCGTTCGGCACGGCCTCAACTACCCCCGGGGCACGCTGGCCTGGGCCGATCAGATTGGGCTCGATCATGTCCTCGCCGTGCTCGATGCCCTGGTCGAAGAGCTCGGCGAGGATCGCTACCGAGCGGCCCCGGTCCTGCGGCGGCTGGCGTGGTCGGGCAGGCTCGGGCGGCGGACGGGCGAGGGATTCTTCGGTTATGAGTCCTGAGCGGGCCGGCGCGCAGCGCGCCTCCAGAGACCGCGTCATGATGCGGCCATGAGTGCAGCCGAACGATTCTTCCGGGCCTCGACCGAAGGCAACCTCGAAGCTGCCACAGCCGAGTTCGCGCCGGACGTGGTGATGCTGAACCCCGCCACCGACGACGAGATCCGCGGCAAGGACGCGGTCGCGGCCGCTCTCGGCGCAGTCGAAGCTGCGTGCGACGAGTTCCGACACACGCACCTGCTCGTCGACGCCGCGGGCGGCCCCAAGCCGGTGTTCGGGCTGGTGTACGAAGCCGTCGTAGGCGACGCGCGGCTCGAGGGCGTCGACCTGCTCGAGCTCGACGACCGCGACCGGATCGCCAGCTTCCGCGTATCCGCCCGTCCGATGTCCGGACTGATGGCCCTCGGCGCTCGAATGTCGGGCGCGGCGGAGTCCTAGCGATGTCGCTGACTGCGCTTCCCGACCAGCTGTCA